>NZ_JAKILE010000007.1:0-250247 GCF_023283775.1 Shewanella seohaensis | reverse complement strand
ACGCAATCGCGCCGATGGTAGTGTGGGGTCTCCCCATGTGAGAGTAGGTCATCGCCAAGCGCCTAATTAAACAATGAAGCCAGCTGAATAAGCTGGCTTTTTTGTTTTTCGCGTTTGCCATTTCAAGGTTCAATTCTTCAAGCTTGTGTTGAGTCAAGATTCTCAACGCTTATCCCGTAGATTCTATTATTTAGTCTAAAATAGCGGCACTTATGTTAAGTCTTTTTGCTTAGTCATCGGTTTCCCGTTAGCATACGAGGCGTCCATTTCTTTATTGAAGATATTTGGCTACCCATGCTTCGCAAACTCTCGCTCGCCGTATTGATACCTGCATGTATGCTGGCACTGTATTTAGTGTTAGTAACGGCTGAGTATTTTTATGAGAGTGAGTTGGTGCGTAATGAATTAGCCGATCGCCAAGTCAGCCAGATCAAGCAGCAGTTATTGCGTATGCAAGCCGTGGTGCAATCGGCGCAAGCATTACAAGACATAGAACGGATCGAGCAGGAAGTCTCTCTGGCAACCTTAGATATGAACGTCATGGTTTATATCTTACTGGACGCAAATAGTCGGATCCGCTTTGCAAATCATACCGTTTGGCGTGATAGTAATGCCATTGAGGTTATCGATGGATATGATGTAGTTAAGCATCATGCGGTGGTGCAATCCGGTCAGGCGAGCATTTTGGTTAATCCTGAGCGGTTGTCTATTCAAGCTTATTATCCTGTGGAAGCTCAATATCCCGGCGCTACAGAGCTCGTCTATCTCGAGTCGGATTTAGCGCCTCTGGTTGCGAGGGCTTCAACTGAGCTACAACAACGATTTATGCGTGTCTGGGGGCTCGGTGCTCTGCTGCTAATCGGTTTTACCTTCGTTTTATATTATCTGTTGATCCGCCCATTCAAGATGTTGAGTCAATCGGCCAAACACGTTGGAACTCCCGAGTTTTCAACTCAAGTGCCTTGGAGCGCATCCGAGGTTTTATCCCTACAGACAAGTCTGCAGCAGGTTCATGAGCGCTTAGCGCGAGCCGTTAAGCAGCTCAATGACAGTGAGCAACGTTGGTTGTTTGCGGTCGAAGGCTCGCGTAACGGTATTTGGGATTGGGATATTCGGACTGGCGAGGTATTTTTGTCTGATCGTTGGAAGGAAATGATTGGCTATCAGCCCGACGAACTCGAAGGCGCATTCCAGACTTGGGAGAGCCGTTTGCATCCCGATGATAGACAAAGCGTGCTGGACTGCCTGCAGGAATATGTCAGCGGCAAGACAAAAGAATTTGAGAGTGTGCATCGTTTACTGCATCGCGACGGCCATTATGTCTGGGTATTCGACCGTGGTATGTTGGTCGATTGGGATCACCTCGGTCGTCCCACTCGCATGATCGGTATTCATGTGGATGTGTCTGAAAGTGAGCGAAACCATGCGGCTATCGCCGAGTTGGTTAAGCAGTCTGAGACAGGCGATAGAATGCTGCCCGAAGCTTTTATGCAGCAGTTATCCCAATATATCTGCCAACGACCCAGCGCAGGTCATTGGGGCGCGTTATTGTTACTCAATGTGGAAACTCATACTGTTAGCGATACGCTCACACCTCATGAACTTGATCGCTTGTTGTCGCAACTGAATGCGAGGCTCTCAAGTTATTTTGCTGAAAATATTCTGGTATCCCATATCGAGCTTGGGCGGTTTGCCATTTTGACCAAAGAGTTGGCGGCTGACGCTACGATAGCTGGGCGCAGAGCCTTGGCTTTAGCTACCGAGTTAAGGCACATGACGACGCGTCCATTCCATCAAGGCGAGCAAAGTGTCAGCTTCAATGCCGATATTGGTATTTGTTTATTAGATTCGGTTGAAACCCTCTCTCCTGAAATTGCACTGCGCCGTGCCGAATTGGCGCTGCAACATGCTCATTCGTTCGAGCAGGCCGGTTGTGCCTTCTATCATCCTGATTTAGAACATATTCAAGATCCCGAATTGTCGTTATGCCAGCAACTAAAGCGTGCGATTACAGACAATCAGTTGTCATTGATGTTCCAGCCCGTTGTGGATATGCAAGGGAAGATAGTCGCTGCGGAAGTCTTATCCCGTTGGCATTTAGCCAACGGTGATATTATCCCCGTCGCTAAGTTTATTGGCCTCGCCGAGCGCCATGGTCTGATTGCATCACTCGATTTAAATGTGGCTACGCGCGTTTGCCAGTTGATTAAACAATTTAAACAGCAGGGCATTAGCCTGCCTCGTTTAACTTTGAATATCAGTACCTTCTCTTTCTGCCAAGCTGATTTCGTCGAGCAATTAGTTGCGTTAACCCGTCGCTATGAGCTGGACGACAATCAGCTGGGGATTGAGTTAACCGAGAGTGCATTACTAACATCAGCCTCCTTTATTCAGCCGAGGGTTAGTCTGCTCGCGGAAGCTGGGGTTGCGATAACATTAGATAACTTTGGTGCTGGACAGGGCGCCTTGAGTTGCTTGCGTCACTATCCCTTGAATGAGGTGAAGCTCGATTTACATTGTGCCGCTAACTTAACGACGGATACGAGCTGGGGCCAAGCGCTGATTCAGTCGGTACAAGCCTTTAACTTGTCTATCGTGGCCAAAGGTGTCGAGTCACCACAGCAACAACAACTCTTTAGCCAGTTAGGTTGCACCCACTTCCAAGGCTACAATATTGCGCGTGCCTTAAGTGTTAATGACTTTAAACAGCTTGTTTGTCCACGTCCCTTGTTGCGTAGCGTTTAAAAAAGTCGAGCGCGTAATTAAGCGCTTGATTACGGTAGCTATCTTTCTCCATAAAAATCTCATGGGCAGCCCCTGCAATCACTTTTAATTGGCAATTTGAGCTTACCGCCAGATTTTGTGCGGCATTATCGACAATTTTATCTTCACTGGCTTGCAGGATCAGAATCGGCGTACGGATATGTGCTGTGGCCAATACACAGGCATCGGCCGCATCTAAGGATTCAGTTAACCAGCGGTTAGTGGGTGAGCCTAATTGCAGCTTTGGCGCCGCATCGTACAACTCTCGGTAGGCTTGATAACGACTCTGGCAATGGGTGAGATCATTACCCTTAAAAGGAGCTGCCTTATAGTTTTGCCCGCTGAGGACATAGTTAGGCTCTCCGCCGTTGAGACTGGCATCGAGTTTACTCGCAAGCCAACGGACAAATCCTTTGGGCATAGGCAACTTAATGCCATACATGGGGGCTGAGAATGCCGCCGCCGTAAACACATCGGGATGTTGTTTGAGATACAAGGTACCGATGGCGCCGCCCATGGAATGCCCGAGCAAGAACAGTGGCGAAGTGGCATGTTTGAGTACAACGGTTTGCATAAACAGGGCAAAGTCGTCGATATAGTCGTTGAACCGCCGCACGTGGCCTTGATGGGGATTTGCCGTCATGCGACTCGATAATCCCTGGCCGCGGTGATCGATAGCAAATACCGAATAGCCTTGCTGGTACAAATCAAAAACGAGTTCTTGATACTTTAAGTAGGACTCAACCCGGCCACTGCTGATGACTATGCTGGCATGGGCCTTGGGGTGCTTGACCATCATGTAGGCCAAGGTTAATCCATCGGGCGTTTTGAGTGTGTCTTGGACAACGGTTTGCCAGAAGGCTTGCTGTTCAGAAGTATTTAAATCGTGTTCCGTTGAAAAAGCTACCTTGGAAAACTCTTCCCTTGGAAAGTTTAGGGGCGTTTGGCTCATACTCTGTCGCACATCTCGGGCAAAAAGGTTTGCTAGAGTGTATCAGAGAACTGGGGTGGGCAGGAAAGGGAGCAGGAAAATACCCGCTCCCTTGGGATGAGCTTAAATCGCGGCTTTTTGCGCTTCGATAAAGTCGTTAATTTGCTGCTCCAGCACCGACATAGGCACAGAACCATTCTCTAATACCGCGTCGTGGAAGGCGCGAATATCAAATTTATCGCCTAAGGCTTGCTCGGCTTTCGCGCGTAGGCGTTTAATGGTGAGTTCACCAATCTTGTAGGAGAGCGCTTGCCCTGGCCAGGTAATATAACGGTCAATCTCAGTCGTCACATTGTGGAGCGATAACGCCGTGTTGCTCGCCATAAACTCGATGGCTTGTTCTCGACTCCAACCTTGGGCGTGCATCCCCGTATCGACAACGAGACGAGCGGCGCGCCACATCTCGTAAGTGAGGCGTCCAAAGTTACTGTAAGGGTCTTGATAGAATCCTGCTTCTAAGCCTAAGTATTCGCTATACAATCCCCAACCTTCACCAAAGGCCGAAATATAGCTGTAGCGACGAAAATCAGGCAATGAGCTCAGTTCGGAGTTGAGTGAAATCTGTAGATGATGCCCGGGCACGGCTTCGTGCAGCGTTAGCGCTTCGAGTTCATAGAGCGGACGCTTATCTAAGGCGTAGGTATTAACCCAGTAGTAACCCGGCTCGTCATCACGATTAGATCCTGAATAACGACCTGAGGTGTATTTAGGAGCGATTTCGGCAGGCACTGGCGCGATACCATAGGGTTTGCGTGGTAATTTACCAAAATATTTAGGCAACATGGCATCGGCTTTTTTGGCAATAAAGGCCGCTTCCTTCAGGAGTTGATACGCACTAGTAGTATAAAACTGGGGATCGGTTCTTAAGAAATGTAAAAAGTCGGCAAAGCTGCCTTTAAAGCCAACAGACTTAATGACTTGCTCCATTTCCTGACGGATACGCTTCACTTCTTTTAAACCAAGCTCGTGCACTTCGGCCGAGGTCATATTTAAGGTCGTGTAGTAACGAACGCGGTTCTCATAGAAGGCATCACCATTGGGTAAGCTGTTGGCGGCAATATTTTCCCGAGTGTTGGGCATATACTCCTGAGTCATAAAATCATAAAAAGCCTGATAGGTCGGGAGCACATTCTGCTCGACCGATGCACGGCCTTCTTGGGTCAGTTGCGCTTTTTGTGCCTCAGTAAAGTGGCTTGGGTATTGAGTAAATGGCTTGAAATAACTGCTTTTCTCTACCGGTAAGATGTAAGCACTAATGCTGTTTTCAAATCCCTTGAGCGTGGCTTTAGGCGGTGTAATGCCTTCCTTTAATCCTTGTTTTAACCAATGGGTTTGCTGGGCAAAATAGGTCGGTAGTGCCTTGAGCTTGCCTAGGTAGTTTTGGTAATCCTCTAGGGTATTGAACCGCCCTTGCGCAATGGAAGATATATAGGCGTGGAAGCCACTCTCTGCGGTGATCGGCAGGTAGTAATCCTTGTATTTATACAGGTCGACCTCGTTTTGGATCTGATCTTCGAGGATTTGGGCGTTGATTTTATCCTCTTTACTCAGCTTGCTGCGATCCAGTGCTTTCAATTGGGCGAGAATGGCAATTTGTCCCTGATTGAGTTTGGCTAGGGCTTCTGGAGACAGATCTTGCAGTTTACCCGCAGCACTCTTATCCCCCATTCCATAGGCCATTTCAGGGCTGGCACTGAGTTGGAGTTGCCAACTTTGATCCACAATCGCTTGCAGTGCTGGGGCCATAGTCTTGGCTGTGGACTGCGCAACGGCTACCGTTGTTTGTTTGGTGGATTCGACTGGGGGCTGAACCGCGCTACAGGCACTAAGTGCGCAAATCAGTAAGCTTGTGGTAAAGAGTTTATGCATGATTTATCTCGGATATTTTCGTTGTTAATGAACTCATTATGCCTGAGGTTTACCCCAGATTGTTGTACGCATATTAAGCAGAATTGTGACTGAATGTGAATTTAAATCCCGCCCTTAGCTAAGTGCCACTAAAGAATGCGTGTTAAACTTAGGGTCCGCCCTAGACCAAATAACAAAAGCATTGGCTGGGTAGCTCACATAGGGGTTAATTATGATCAATACATCCATTCCATTGGTGGATTTGCATCGTCACTTAGATGGTAACGTGCGAGTGAACACCATTTGGGAACTCGGACACCAACACGGCATTGCTTTACCTGCCGATTCTTTAGAGACTCTCGCGCCATTTGTACAAATTCAGGGGAAAGAAACCAGCTTAGTCGCCTTCTTGAAGAAGCTTGACTGGATGGTGGCAGTGCTAGCTGATTTAGATGCGGTAAAACGTGTCGCCTATGAAAACGTGGCTGATGTGGCGTTATCTGGCCTTGATTATGCAGAGCTGCGTTTTAGCCCATATTACATGGCGATGAACCATAAACTACCGATTGAAGGTGTGGTTGAAGCGGTTATCGACGGGGTGAAAGCGGGCCTGAAAGATTACCAAGTAAAAATCAATCTTATCGGGATTATGTCGCGTTCATTCGGCCAAGCCGCTTGTACTCAGGAGCTTGAAGGCCTGCTCGCCCATAAACAACATTTAGTCGCGATGGATTTAGCCGGCGATGAGCTAGGCTTCCCTGGCGAATTGTTTAACGAGCACTTTAAGCGTGTGCGAGATGCAGGCTTAGCCATTACCGCCCATGCGGGGGAAGCGGCCGGTTCACAAAGTATGTGGCAAGCGATTCAGGAGCTGGGCGCGACACGTATCGGCCATGGTGTGAATGCGATTCACGATCCTAAGCTGATGGAATATCTCGCTAAACACCGTATCGGTATCGAATCTTGCCCAACCAGCAACCTGCACACGTCGACCGTGTCTTCCTATGCTGAACATCCCTTCAGAACCTTTATGGATGCTGGTGTGTTGATAAGCCTTAACACCGATGATCCAGGCGTGAGTGCGATTGATATCAAGCATGAATACCGCATTGCCAAGTCTGAACTGGGACTAAGCGATGTTGAGCTGGCTCAAGTGCAACGCAACGGGGTGGAAATGGCGTTTTTATCCGAGAGCGAGCGCAAGGCGCTATATGCGGCTAAAGCTTAAGTAAGCGGCTCTATTTCCCAATAAAAAAATCCGACATTCGAGTCGGATTTTTTATTGGAGATGCGTCAGTGTTAGATCACGCGGGAGAACTGTTGTTGACGTGCTTTTTGACGGTAGTAAAGGTCGAAGCACATACAGATATTGCGGATCAACAGGCGGCCTGTGGGGCTGATGGTGATCTTTCTGTCGGTGACGTCGACTAACTTATCGTCGATAAAGGTTTGCAGCAGTTTTAAGTCTTCGGCGAAGTATTCCTCAAACTTAATACCCAGTTTTTCGTCCATTTTTGCCATATCTAAATCGAAGTGGCAGATCAGTTGTTTGATCACGACACGGCGGATTTCGTCGTCACGGTTCAGGCTACAACCTTTCCACAGTGCATGTCCGTCTTTGTCGATGGCTTCGTAGTAAGGACGAATGTCCTTCTGGTTTTGCGCATAACAATCGCCGATTTGGCTGATAGAAGACACGCCAAGACCAAGCAGGTCGCATTCTTCTTGGGTGGTATAACCCTGGAAGTTGCGGTGCAGTTTGCCTTCGCGTTGTAACTTAGCCAACTCATCATCGGGCTTAGCGAAGTGGTCCATGCCGATGTACTGATAACCCGCGCCAGTTAAAGTTTCGATCGTTTGATGCAACATCTCTAGTTTTTGTTTTGGCGAAGGTAAATGTTCATCTTTAATCTTACGCTGCGCGGCAAAACGCGCGGGTAAGTGGGCATAGTTGAACACAGATAGACGATCGGGCGATAGGTCTAACACGCGCTGCATGGTGGCGGCGAATGTTTCGGGTGTCTGATGTGGTAGACCGTAAATTAAGTCGATATTGGTTGAGACAAATCCCATGGCCTTGGCTTTGGCCATTAAATCGAAAATAAATTGCTCGTCCTGCTCACGGTTAACCGCGACTTGTACTTCTTTATTGAAGTCCTGCACCCCGATAGAAATGCGGTTAAAGCCCGCTTCTTTCAAGGTATCTAGCATTGAAAGCTCAATCTCACGCGGGTCAACTTCGATAGAGAACTCACCTTCAGCGGCAAAGTTAAAGTTAGCCTTGATTAAGTCGGTTAACTTCAGAATTTGCTCAGGATTTAAGAAGGTTGGAGTGCCGCCGCCCCAGTGCATTTGGGTGACTGTGTAGTGCTTAAACAGCGGAGCGCGCTTAATAATTTCGTGGCTCAAATACTCGATATATTGATCGGCCTTGTGGGCGTGGCGAGTGATAACTTTATTACAGCCACAGTAGTAGCAAAGTTTGGCGCAGAAGGGGATGTGAATATACAGCGACAGTTTGTCACTCTTACTGTTTTCAATCGCCGTTAACAGGTTTTGTTCAGTGAATGAATCATCGAACTCCAGCGCCGTTGGGTAAGAAGTGTAACGGGGACCGCTGTAGTTATATTTTTCGATCATCGACTGATCCCAGCTTATCTGAGTGGGCTGCTTCAAGGCGTGTCCTCCGAGGGTAAATTAGCAACAAGCGAAGTATGCAAGGTTCTTAGCCAAATAACCTTGATCTAGGTTGTAAAAATGATGTCTGTCCTTTTAGAAGTTACGCAATATCTATCAAAAAGGAGCCCATGTCTGTTGTTTTTTGGAGGTTTTGTGCACAGGCTCACGTGAAGCCGTACTCTGTGTGGGAAAAGAAATGCGGGAGCGATTGGGCCTCAAAGCCAAGGTTTTGGCCTTGAGGTTAATGTCGTCAGCTTAATGTGGGGCTTTTAATTGATAATTTGAGAGCTTTTTGGCATCGGCGGTAATACCCTCAGCCAGTTCTGCTTCAGATTTCATGCGGACAAAATCGAGCTTCATCCGTTCTTGCTTTGGCAGGGCTTGGCGAGCTTCCATAATCGGGTGATCTTTAATCAGCTCAAAGTGTTGGAAGAATGCTGGGAACTCAGGTGCCACGCGCTCGCTTAAGGATAAAATTTCAAATAAACGGCCAATCCTCACCACACCTTCAGAGATTTCGCAGCGGTCGTCAATCATGGCGGTGGCGATATAGCGGATATCTTCTAACACTTGGGCGCGCTTCGCGTTAGCAGCCGCTTCACGCTCGGCAGTGAGCGCTTGTTGGCGTTGTTTCTGTTGCTTGAGCTTGAGGAGTAAGAAAGTGGCGTAACTACTGAGGGCAACAATGATGATAAAACCAAGCAGGATAAGAGTGGTAGACACGTAAACTCCTTGTTTAGACTGCATAAAAACAAAGGCTGAGCGCTTTGTTTTTATGCCTATTCTAAGATTTAAAACTTATCTTGATAATCTTTTAGCAGGTCGGCACCCGATTCAAAGCGATCGAACAGGTCATCATCTGAATTGGCTTTAGATTTCGCTGGCGCTTCATCTTCTAACTCATCGCTGATACCCAGTTTAATCATCAGGGCTTCAATCTTGTTCAGCTGCTGATCTAACCATTGTTGGTCGTCATTGCTTAAGTTACGGCCTTCTTCCAGCATATCGAGTAACTGGTTCAGTCTTGGATCTTCTTCCAGCTTCAACAGTTTTTGCTCGTCGGTTAACTTGGGTTGCTTAACCTTTGGTGTGGCTGGCTTTTCAGTGGCTGTTGGTAAAGCCAATGCCACAGGCTTTTTGCTGCCATGGCGAGGATCTTTCTTCTGTGCAGCCTTTTTCTGTGGTGCTTGAGCCTGGATCAGCGCTTCATTATGACGACTGCCAGACTTGTTGCCCTTTTCGGCGCGCTTGCCAGTGACTTCTGCACGGTCCTGCTTTTTCACTCTTGGCTGTAATTTAGGGCTATTATCGCCGCCCTTGCGTGTTTTCTTGCTACGAGACATGATTTTCTCAATTGGTTACAACGTGTGGCCTAGCCGATACGGGATCGACTCGGTACTAAATTCGGTCGGCTGTTATACCAGATTATGATGTTTTTTGCATCAAAACGAGGTCTTTCGCGGCAAATAATAGTTCAAAATCGCTATGACTCGCTAGGTATTCAAAGGTTTGTCTTTGGTAAAAACTCACATGAGTGAGATTGTTTTTATAATGCCATTTAGCAAAGCCTTCTAAATCAATTAATAAGGGGGTGCTAATCGCTAACCAGCCACCCGATTTGAGTAAACGGGTCAGTAAACTCCATTCTCTACTGGGGTGCTGAAAATGCTCAAAGACTCGGTAGCAGCAAATAAAATCATACTCTTGCTTAAGCGTTTCGTGGTCGGGTGCGAAGAAAGGATCATACTGCTTGAAAGTGTGTCCCGCCGATTCAATGGTCGCCAGACTGGTTTGATCTAACACGCGTCCAAAATTTAAGCCCGTAAGGCTACCTTTTTGCTGCAATTGTATTTGTTCTAGTAGCGGTAAAATGAATTGCGACAGTTGGCGCTGTTTGGCGGCAATCCGCGAACGGCCATAACGCTGTTTTTCTGCCGCGGGAGGAAGATGGCTATTTGCGTCTGCAAAGGTGAGTCCGCATGTCTGGCAAACATAAAAACACCGTTTCTTGTCCTGAAGGAGCAACAGTGTTTGCGTGCTATGACAAAGAGGACATCTGCGCATTGAGTCAACTAGAAAAGTATTAAGGTCTTGATTGTAACAATTATATTGCGGAAGTGCACTTTCGGTGCTGGATGTATGCTGGTGGAGAATCACAAAGAAAAAAGGCGGCAGTTAAACTGCCGCCTTACAAACGGTGCATTTTGCACCCTATTCTGATTCCAAGTATCCTTACTTGCTATGCGACTTTCCCGGTCGGTATCCTTCTTTTTTTTACTGCTTTCCCTGCATCATTTTAGTTATCGGTCTTCCAGACACTTAATTAGTTTCTGTCGCCATCCAGACCACAGTTTCCGTAGATGGTCTCAAGACACATCTTTATTACAGCGTCATCAATGACATTAAGTTAACCATCCATGTTGCTTGAAGTACCTTCCAGTGATAACAAGCTTCCAGCCAGTGCATCCAAAGCTATTAGCTTCCTTTGCTACAGTTTGAATCATTCAAACTGTGTCCTGATGGGGCAAGTTACCCTGAGTGTAAGGCGATTTGCTTATCGCAAATTGGCGTTATCGGCCATCCCTTACAAAAATGTACTGACCGGGATTTCAAGGCGAAATCACTGCTCTTATTATTATTAGAGAGTGGTCTTAGTTATATTATTGTTATTGAGAGTCTTTATTCTTATATCTTGAATGTTAATTATACCGAAATCTGCAAGTTATTATTAATTTATTTGTACAAACAGATGGGTTTATCTCGGTACGGGGCTTATTAAACCCAAATCTGTGATCTATGTCAAGCATGAATCTTTATCAGTTTACGTTAACGTAAACTTTGTGGCGATAAAAAAGGGTGACAGTGCACCCTTTTTTATCGCTAAAACCTATTTCAGGCTAGCAATGTACTTAGATAATGCTTCGATATCACTGTCACTTAACTTTTTCGCGACATCTTGCATCATGCCGTTGAGATCGTTGTGGCGACCTGCATCACGGAACTTAGTCAGTTGGATCTTGATGTAGTTAGCGTGTTGACCAGCTAATGCAGGGAAACCTGCTGATTCAGCACCTTTAGCATCTGGACCATGACATGCCATACAAGCTGTGATGCCGCGTGATACATCGCCACCTTTGTAAAGTTTTGCACCTAGCTCAGGAACATCTTTCGCTTCAGCAACTTGGATTGCTTGGCTAGAGAAATAAGCGCTGATATCAAGAATATCTTGATCGCTTAGAGGCATTGCCATACCACTCATGATAGGATCCATACGACCATCTTTACCGCCAGATTGCGCCGCACTACGGAAATCATGTAGTTGCTTTTGGAGGTATGTGGCGTGTTGGCCCGCAAGCTTAGGGTACATATCGATCATACTGTTACCGTCCATGCCGTGACATGCAGAACAAACGATAATTTTAGTTTTTCCCGCTTCAGCATTACCTTCAGCAATCGCAGGTGAAGATATGGCGGCAACTACAACAGACAGCGCAAGAGCTAACTTTTTCATGGCGTTCCAACTTCTGGTTAAGATTATTATCCTGAGCTTACTAGGGTGACCCGCAAGCGTGGTAAAATATGTTTAATGTGATCGGGGTAATATTTTACACGAAAACGTGGAAAAGTAAGCAATTCTTCATAAATTATGGTATTGCGCAGTAAATATATTGGAGTAAATAGTGACTGAATCTCATATAGATTTTCGCAGGGCGAAGTTTTTAATCAGTGCACCTGACATTGCACATTTGGATCAATATCTGCCCGGCGACGTTGGTGTTGAGATTGCTTTTGCTGGTCGTTCCAATGCCGGAAAATCGAGTGCACTCAATGCATTAACTGAGCAGAAAAACTTAGCGCGTACCAGTAAAACCCCGGGGCGCACTCAGCTAATTAACGTATTTGAACTCGATACGCAGCGCCGATTAGTCGATTTACCGGGTTACGGCTTTGCCCAAGTGCCTCTAGCCATGAAATTAAAGTGGCAACAATCCCTCGGCGAATATTTGCAGAAGCGTGCGTGCTTAAGTGGCGTTGTGGTATTGATGGATATTCGTCATCCGTTGAAAGATTTGGATATGCAGATGATCGAATGGGCGGTTGCGAGTGAAATTCCAGTACTCGCATTACTGACTAAGTCCGATAAATTGGCGCAAAGCGCGAAGATGAAAACCGTGAACGAAGTGCGTAAAGCGCTGGTTGAGTTTGGTGATTGGGTACAGGTTGAGCCTTTTTCTGCGCTCAAGGGCACGGGCAAACCTAAAGTGCTTAGTATCTTAAATGAATGGTGTCATCCGCAATGGTTGGCCGATGAGTTAGAAAATCAAGACGACGCCGAGTAAGTCTTTTGCTTTATGGTCGGATGCCACGAGCGCATTCGGCCATTTCTTTCTGCAATATCCCCTTATAAAACATCTATTTCACCCTGTAAATTTTGGGCAAAAAAATAGCCGATAACATTAGTCACCGGCCAAAATTTTAGCTCTTTTGGGGAGAAGCTAAATTCAACAAGACTCAAGCACCATCAAATTACCTTCAATGGTTCTCAATGAAGACAGCATACATCGAATTTACCTTTTATTAAAGTAAATACTCTAAAATTTACTCACCTTTGTTGAAATCATCCTTAGGCCGAAAAAAGAGCAAAAAAAAGCCCCAGCAAACAAGTTGCTGGGGCGCCAGAATTTGGCTCGTCACTATAAGTGAAATAAAGGTCTGAAAGATAGAACATCTTAACCTCTGTACCCTACGCAGAGAATAATACGCTATTTATCTTTAAATGGAAAACAGTTTTTTTGAAAAAGTGATAATTGTGTGCGGTAGATCTCAAGTTTTAGGTGAAAAAATCAGCGGTGTTTGATCTGATATTTTCACAAAAGACATTTAAACCACTGATTTCACTAATTTGACTGTATTTTTAGTACAGAATTGATCAATTCTTCAGATTTAATGTTTTTACTCTATTTTGGTGATTGTTCTTGGTTGTATCCATCAGCGAACGATTGTTTAGGCTTGTATGGAGTGTCACGCGGATAGCTGGTTGTGCTTATAGCGGCGTTGAAGCTGCAAGAATTGAGGGGGGATTGTATTTAGTGACTGAGAACATTGTACGGTGAGTCAAATGCTGTTTCCCGCTCTTGAGGGGGGAGCCCATCAGGGTATTCGCCTGAGTAAACAACTTCTCCTCATCTCGTTCTCTGCGATGTCGAGTTTAGCGGCACCTAAGAGTTGCACCAAATATAAAGGCCCATCCTGTAAAGAATGAGCCTTAGTAAGTGTTAGCAACGAGTGTTAGTGGCTAAAGTCTAGAGCTTGAATGCTAGTGGGCTTGATCCCAGTTATCGCCAATACCAGCTTCTGCCAGAAGTTCCACGTCCAGATTGGCCGCTTTGGCCATGAGTTCACACACCTTGAGCTTGAGTGTTTCGGCTTTATCGGCATCGACTTCGAATACTAATTCGTCGTGGACTTGCATGATCATGGCGATTTCACCTTGGGTATCGGTTTTTATCCAATCGGCAATGCTGATCATGGCTTTTTTTATGATATCCGCGGCGGTGCCTTGCATTGGGGCATTAATCGCGGCCCTTTCTGCGGCTTGGCGGCGCATTGCATTGCGGTCGCGAATTTCAGGTAAATAGAGACGGCGCCCAAATAGCGTAGAGACATAGCCAAGTTCTGCTGCACTGGCTCGTGTTTCTTCCATATACCTTAATACGCCTGGATAGCGAGCGAAGTAAGTGTCGATGTAAGTTTGTGCCTCGTTGCGGGGGATGTCGAGCTGACGCGCCAATCCAAAAGCGGACATGCCGTAGATCAGGCCAAAGTTAACGGCTTTGGCGCGGCGACGCTGCTCCGAGGTGACGCTGTCAAAGTCGGTGCCAAATACTTCGGCGGCGGTAGCTCTGTGAATGTCTTTGCCTTCGGCGAAGGCTTTCAGTAAGCCCGCATCTTGGGATAAATGCGCCATGATCCGTAATTCAATCTGCGAATAGTCGGCGGCCAAAATCTTACGTCCTTGCGGCGCAATAAAGGCCTGGCGAATACGACGACCTTCCTCGGTGCGGATAGGAATATTCTGTAGGTTTGGTTCGCTCGAGGACAAACGCCCCGTTGCGGCGTTGGCCTGATGGTAGCTTGTGTGTACCCGACCCGTTTTCGCGTTCACCATTAGAGGGAGCTTGTCGGTGTAAGTACTCTTTAGCTTGGTTAGGCTTCTATGCTCAAGGATCACTTTAGGCAGAGGGAAATCCAGCGCCAACTCAACCAGCACTTCTTCTGCGGTAGAGGGGGCGCCCTTAGGGGTCTTTTTGATGACCGGATAACCCAGCTTTTCAAAAAACAGCACTTGTAGTTGCTTTGGTGAGCTTAAATTGAATTTTTCACCTGCAATATCATATGCTTTTGTTTCTAACTCATCGATTTTGCGGGCAAGCTCATCACTCTGTTGGCCGAGCAACATGCTATCGATAAACACACCTTGGCGTTCAATATCGGACAGTATTTGGATCAGCGGCAGTTCAATATCGGTAAAGACCGAGGCTAATTCGGTCTCTTTTTCGAGTCTTGGCCACAAATGTTGATGTAGGCGTAGGGTAATATCGGCATCTTCCGCCGCATAGGGCGCTGCTGTTTCCAACGGAATTTGATTGAAGGTTAGCTGTTTAGCACCTTTGCCCGCGATATCTTCAAAGGCGATATTTTTATGGCCTAGGTATTTAAGCGCCAACCCATCCATATCATGGCGTGATGCGATCGAGTTAAACACATAGGATTCGAGCATAGTGTCGAATATCACGCCTTGGAGTTGTATGCCTGCATTGGCCAATACGCTGATGTCATATTTCAGGTTTTGACCGACTTTTTTGAGCTTGGCGTCTTCGAGTATCGGGCGCAGTTTTTCGAGTGCAGTTTGCTTGTCTAATTGTTGAGGCGCGCCAACATAATCGTGGGCTAAGGGCAGATAGGCGGCTTTACCCGCTTCAAGTGCAAAGGACAGGCCAACCAATTCCGCAACCATATAGTCGAGGCTGGTGGTCTCGGTATCCACGGCCATTAATGGCGCTTGCTTGAGTTTGGCAATCCACTCATCGAGCTGAGCTTCGGTCAGAATCGTATCGTATTGAGTTTCAATCGTGACGCTGGGCGCTGATTCTTCTTGGGTTTCGGTCGTTTCGACTTTTGCAGCGACCGTTGTTGGCGCTTTATTATCTAAGACTTCGGCAAGCCAGCGTTTAAATTCCATTTCACCATAGCATTTGATCAGCTCATCCCTGTCAGCGGGTTTGGCTTCGAGTTCATGCCAATCTTGTTCTAGCTCAACATCGGTTTTAATGGTGGCAAGCTCATAGGACAGTTTTAGCATGTCGGCATTGTCGATGATTTTCGCCGCCATGGTTTTTGCGCCCCTAAAGCCTAATTCGGTGACTTTTTCGGGCTCTGCAAGCAAATTGGCGACACTGCCCGCCCCTGTGAGCATGGCTAATGCGGTTTTTTCGCCTACGCCGGGTAAACCGGGAATGTTATCTGCCTTATCACCCATCAGCGCCAAGAAATCGATAATTCTGTCTGGGCCAACACCATATTTAGCCGCAACTTCTTCAGGACCCATGATGGTATCTGTCATGGTGTTGATCAGCGTGATATTTTCATCAACCAGCTGCGCCATGTCTTTATCGCCAGTGCTGATGAGTACTGCGCGGTTTTCGCGGCTCGCTTGGCGAGCGATAGTGCCGATAACATCGTCTGCCTCAACACCAGGAATAGAGATTAACGGCAAGCCCAAGGCACGGATAATACGGTGTAGTGGTTCAATTTGTGAGCGCAGGTCATCCGGCATAGGTGGGCGATGCGCCTTGTATTCTTCATATAAGTCATTGCGGAAGGTTTTGCCTTTAGCGTCGAACACCACAGCGATATGGCTAGGTTGATAACGGCTTAATAAGCTGCGGAGCATATTCACTACGCCATAAACAGCACCAGTAGCTTCGCCCTTTGAGTTTGTCAGGTGAGGAGGCGCATAATAGGCGCGATATAAATAAGAAGATCCATCCACAAGGACAAGTGGGTTATTGGCTATGGTAGGCATAAGTAATTTTCGTTTATCGATGACTTAGATGGCGGTAAGCATGCCACAGATACGGTATTTCAGCCACGGCAAATTGACTCTCAGCCTGTGGATAACTCTGTGAGTGAAAAAGTCAACTGTGAATAATGGCGATGTTTACGGCTTGGTGCGATATTTTTAAGTTGTTGATTTTTATATTTTAAAAATATTTGTGTGAGTTCAATACTGTTTCTTGAAAAATCTTCCTGATTTGTGGATTTTTTCTTGACTCCGTAAAATACCTAAAGGCTGCGTTAATTTTCACCGACCCTTAGATTCGACGAACTAAGTTAGCATGATTTTTAAGCAGATCAACCATTTTGTTTACAGTTTGTTAAAACCAAATGACATAAGAAGGATATTTATAATGAAAAAAATCGCAGTATTGCTCAGTGGGTGCGGTGTTTTCGATGGAACAGAGATCCATGAATCGGTTTTAACGTTATTATCTCTGTCGAAAGCGGGGGCTCAATATCAATGTTTTGCTCCTGATATCAATCAGATGCATGTTGTTAATCACTTCACGGGCGAAGTAGACAAGACGGCGACACGAAATGTGCTGGTTGAATCGGCACGTATCGCCCGTGGCGAAGTAAAAGCAACCACCGAACTCGATATTACCGATTTCGATGCACTGGTTATCCCTGGCGGATTTGGGGCGGCGAAAAATCTGTGTAACTTCGCCACCAATGGTAGTGAGTGTGAAGTGAATCCACTCGTTACTGATTTTATTAATGAATTTATTCTAGCGAAAAAGCCTGTCGGCTTTATTTGTATCGCGCCTATGATGATCCCGCGTTTATATGGACACGGCGCTAAGGGCACTATCGGTAATGATGTGGATACGGTAGCAGCCTTTAATCTGATGGGCGGCCATCATCAGGCGGCGACTGTGCATGATATCGTGGTGGATGAGGCGAATAAGATTGTCAGCACGCCCGCTTATATGCTGGCGGGGAACATTGCCGAGGCGCACTCTGGTATCGAGAAGCTGGTCGCCAAAGTATTAGAGCTGGCCAAGTAACAGCACCTAAATGCAGCAGGGTAAGCCTTAAGGCTTACCCTGCTTTTTAATCGAGCATGTAAGCAATCGCGGTAAGTTAGCGAGTGGCTTTACTGCGACTATCGAACCAGCCTTGGGCGAGACCTATCAGTAATCCGCCAATATGGGCGCCATTTGCCACTGACACGCCTAAAAAATCCGTAAAGCCTAACACTAGCCAAATCAACATAAATCCCATGTAGGAGGGCGGTAAACCTATCCCTGCTGCGGGTTTGCGGATCCCCATGACCCAAGTGTAACCGGCGACGGCATACACTACGCCCGACAGCCCGCCAAAGTTGGGGCCGCTAACATAGTATTGGACGACATTGGGTAAAGTACCCGCGACCAGTAACAGGATTAACAGCGGGGCTGTGCCTATGCGAGTCTCGATTTTTCCACCCAAATACCACCACCAGAGTAAGTTGAAGATGATATGCATGGCCGAAAAGTGCATCAGACTTGGGGTAAACACGCGCCAGAATTGACTAACACTGGTGTCAGGCACCGCACCGAAATAGGAGAGCGTTTCATAAACTGGGCCGCCGAAGCCTAAATTCATCGCGGCATAAATCAGTACACAGAGGCCAAAGATGACAAGAGTAACTGGGCCAGCACCTGTGATAAATTGCGTAAAAAGCTGTAAAGAAGGGGCGCCATAGTCGAGCTTAGTATGAGTATCACCATGCTCCCACGAGGCTTGTAAGTATTTGTTATCGTAAGGATGAGCGATAAAATGGGCAAACTCTTTACGGGCCTGTTCGGCATCTTGATCGCGGATAACCAGAATAGCGACTCCCTGCGGCAATGGCTGAATCTGGCAGTCTATCTGTTCACCTTTAAGGTAATCGACAAAGGCCTGCGCGGCTCTGCTGTTGGGGAGTCTGCCAATCTCTATCATGCATTGGCCTCATGCCAAGCGCTAAAGCCACCATCTAGGCTATAGACATCATCAAAGCCTTGTTCACAAAGGTATTGCGCGGCATTTTGGCTGCTGATGCCATGGTAGCAAACCACCACTAAAGGACTGTCCATATCCGCTTGGCCAATAAAGTGCGCCAGATTCTCGTTATTCAAATTAAATGCGCCATCAATGTGGCCGTTGTTAAAGCTGTGACCATCGCGAATATCGACGATTTGTACTGGTTTTGACTCGGTCATTTGCACTAATTGATTCACGCTAAGGTGTTTAAAGGAAGACATAATAAAACCTGAAATAACTGAAAAGGGATAAGCGATGGGATAAGTGTGCAACATGGGGCTGCATGTGTACAGCCCCGTGATTGGCATAGCTAAGAGAATTAATCCCAGCTGAGGATGACTTTACCTGATTGGCCCGAGCCCATAGCGTCGAAGCCTTTTTGGAAATCATCAATCTTGTAGTGGTGCGTGATGATAGGCGAAATGTCTAAGCCAGATTGGATCAAGCTTGCCATCTTGTACCAGGTTTCGAACATTTCACGGCCGTAAATGCCTTTTATGACCAGACCCTTGAAGATCACTTTGCTCCAATCAATCGCCATTTCGCCACCCGGAATACCGAGCATCGCGATTTTGCCACCGTGGTTCATGGTATCTAACATGGCGTGGAAGGCTGAAGGTACGCCTGACATTTCGAGACCCACGTCGAATCCTTCGGTCATGCCGAGTTCTTTCATCACGTCTTTCAGGCTTTCCTGAGCCACGTTAACGGCGCGGGTAGCACCCATTTTACGGGCTAACTCTAAGCGGTATTCGTTAACGTCGGTAATGACCACATGGCGAGCACCAACGTGGCGACATACGGCCGCAGCCATAATACCGATAGGGCCCGCGCCAGTGATTAACACGTCTTCGCCCACTAAGTCGAATGACAGCGCAGTGTGCACTGCGTTACCGAATGGGTCGAAGATTGACGCTAAATCATCGCTGATATCATCGGGAATTTTGAAGGCGTTAAAGGCTGGGATCACTAAGTATTCGGCAAATGAACCTTCGCGGTTTACACCCACACCTGAGGTGTTGCGGCATAAATGGGTGCGACCAGCGCGGCAGTTACGGCAGTGGCCGCAGGTGATATGGCCTTCGCCAGAAACGCGGTCACCAATTTTAAAGCCACGAACTTCTTGACCGATATCAACCACTTCACCCACATATTCGTGACCTACCACCATAGGTACAGGAATGGTTTTTTGTGACCATTCGTCCCAGTTGTAGATGTGCATGTCGGTGCCACAAATGGCGGTCTTTTTAATCTTGATCAGCAGATCGTTGTGGCCCATTTCAGGCTTAGGCGCATCGACTAACCAAATGCCTTTTTCGGCTTTTAACTTGCTTAGTGCTTTCATTTTGTAGGGTCCTAAATAATCGCCATTTCTTTAGCGATACGGGTAAAGGCTTCAATCGCTTTGTCGAGTTGCTCACGGGTGTGGGCCGCCGACATTTGAGTACGAATACGGGCTTGTCCCTTTGGTACGACAGGGAATGAGAAGCCGATAACGTAAATATGTTCTGCTAATAAACGGTTAGCGAAATCGCTCGCCAGTTTGGCATCGCCAATCATCACTGGGATAATCGCGTGGTCGGCGCCGCCTAAGGTAAAGCCTGCCGCTGACATTTTTTCGCGGAAATAACGGCTGTTTTCCCATACCGCTTCACGCAGTGCTTGGCCCGATTTGAGCATCTCTAATACATGGATAGAGGCCGTTACAATCGAAGGCGCCAATGAGTTAGAGAATAGGTAAGGACGAGAGCGTTGACGTAACCAGTCGATGACTTCTTTTTTACCTGAAGTGAAACCGCCCGATGCGCCGCCTAAGGCCTTGCCTAGGGTGCCAGTGATAATATCGACACGGCCCATCACGCCACAGTGTTCGTGCGAACCACGGCCGTTTTGACCAACAAAGCCCACGGCATGTGAGTCATCAACCATGACTAATGCGCCGTATTTATCGGCTAAATCACACACGCCTTGCAGATTGGCGATCACGCCGTCCATTGAGAATACGCCGTCGGTGGCGATCAGAATATTGCGCACGCCAGCGGCTTTTGCGGCGATCAATTGCGTCTCTAAATCCGCCATATCGTTGTTGGCGTAACGGAAACGTTTGGCCTTACATAAGCGCACGCCATCGATAATAGAGGCATGGTTTAGGGCGTCGGAGATAATGGCATCTTCGGCATCTAACAGGGTTTCGAATAGACCTGCGTTGGCGTCGAAGCAAGAAGAATACAGAATCGTGTCTTCCATGCCGAGGAACTCACTCAGGCTGGCTTCGAGTTGCTTGTGGATGTCTTGGGTACCACAAATAAAACGGACCGACGCCATACCAAAGCCGTGGCTGTCTAAGCCTTGCTGTGCGGCTTTGATCAGTTCTGGATGGTTGGCTAGGCCTAAGTAGTTGTTGGCGCAAAAGTTAACAACTTCTTGGTGATTAACTTGAATGGCTGTCTGTTGCGGTGAGGCAATAACACGCTCGCTTTTATATAAACCTTCGGCTTTAACATCGGCAAGCTGTTGATTAATCTGTGCGTAGAATGAGGTAGAGGCCACCTGATATCTCCTTAGTTAACTTTATTCTGATTCTGGGAGTTGCGGCATTTTAACGCTAAACCCTATCGGCCTACAGCCTTTTTTTCATGCAGGTTAGCTAGATAAATTAGTTTAGGGCTAAAGGGGTTGTTACATTATAAAAACTAATGTGCAACATGGTCGGCTACGCTGCACTTTGAGGGTTGCATCACCGCAGAGGGTATAAATTGAGCCCGCATTTAGCACCTTTAACCTGTTGAGTTTAGTGCTAAATGCGACGGCTTGGGGCGATTAGAGCGAATCTTGGGTCGCTAGCTCGTGGTAGTGCTGCTCTAAACGGCTGAAGGTCGCTTGAGATGTTGGGGTGGCGTAGGCCTTAAAAATCATCAATACCCGCAATACACCTTCGTACAGAATGCCTTTAGTGATGGTTGAGGTGCTGGATTGGGTGAGTTGATAACCAATCCAAAAACTCACAATCATCTTAATGGTGTCGGCAAGTTGGGTGATTTTGTCATTGTCGATATTTAAAAAACCGTCCTGCTTGAGTTTATCCAGCACGTGGCTCGAACGCGTTAATACTTGCTGCTGCGCCTGCAGATAACGGCTTTTTAATTCTTCATCGCGGGCGAGAATATCGGCCAGATTGGCGTACATAAAACGGAATTGCCACAGGGTATAAAACATCGCGTCGAAATAGCCGATCAATTGCTCCACATTGACTTGCTCGCCTTCATAGGGTTGGAATCCCGATTCGAGGTGCGCCTCGTAGAGACTGAAGATCGAGCGGATAATGTCTTCCTTATTACGGAAGTGATAATAAAGATTCCCGGGACTCATATTCAGGTGAGCGGCAATATGATTGGTGGTGATATTTCGTTCGCCGTGCTCATTGAATAGCTCAAGGCTGGCATAGATGATTTTGTCGCGGGTTTTCATATATTTTCCAAGTGGCTAGTGAACGCTACAAATTGATTAAAGAAGGCTAACCAACGACCGCTACACTGCTGGTAAATTATCCCTAATTTAAAATCGTATGGATTCATCCCAATGAACAAAAATTCAATACGATTGATATCCCCAAGCGATCTCAAGAGGCTGAAACTCGTATCTTGAGGACGCTTGGGGATATTATGCTAACATTGCCACTATTCATCAGGCAAAAACTCATAAGCACGATTTTTATGAATCGATTTTTTTACAGTGTGCTGCTTTATCTATTATCCCCTCTGCTCATTGTCTATTTGGCGTTCCGTGCCATTAAAAGCCCTGATTACCGTGGCCGCTGGGGCGAACGTTTCGGATTAACACAACTGGCGCCAACGGATTTACTGATCCACTCGGTTTCTATGGGCGAAACGCTGGCGGCAATTCCGTTAATCCGCCAGATCCAACAGGCGCATCCACAGCTTAAGATTACGGTCACAACCTCAAGCCCCACGGGTTCTGCTGAGGTGCGTAAAGCCTTTGGTGATCAAGTGCAGCATTGCTATTTGCCCTTCGATTTACCCATGTGTGTGAACCGCTTTCTGCGCCAGTTATCCCCTAAATGGTGCATCATTATGGAGACTGAGCTGTGGCCGAATCTCGTGGCGCTGGCGGCTAAGCGCGGCGTGCGCTTGATGCTCGCTAATGCTAGGTTGTCGGCTAAATCGGCGGCGCAATATGCCAAGCGTCCACAGTTGAGTCGCCCCATGTTGCAACGTTTAAATGTCATCGCGGTGCAGACGCAAGCCGAGGCGCAGAGGTTTATCGACCTTGGGGTGCCTGCTGATAGAGTCACTGTCTGCGGCAGTTTGAAGTTTGATTTAACTATCACCCCTGAACGATTAACCCTAGCGCGAGAGCTAAGGCTGACTTGGGGGAAAGAGGCTGCGCCCGTGTGGGTGGCTGGGAGTGTTCATCCCGGTGAGTTTGATGCCGTGCTGAGCGCCCATAAGCAGCTGCTCGCGAAATGGCCAGATGCGTTATTGGTGATTGCGCCGCGTCATCCTGAGCAGTTTGCGGCGATGGCCGATGTCGTCGCCAGCCAAGGTTTTGAATTTGTACGCCGCAGTGATGCTCAAGCTATTACCGCCACGACGCAGGTGCTGGTGGGCGATACCATGGGTGAATTGCTAACCTTCTATGGCGCTGCCGATCAAGCCTTTGTGGGCGGGACGTTAATTGAAAATGGTGGCCATAATCCCTTAGAGCCCGTGGCCATGGGTGTGCCAGTGATGGTGGGGCCAAATCATTGGGATTTTGCCCAAATTACCCAAATGTTGGCTGACGCGGGCGGCCTGCGGATTGTGAGTTCAGGCCAAGAGTTGGGTGAGTATTTAATTCAGTATTTTGAGCTGCCTGCATTACGCCAACAAGCCGCTGAGGCAGGCCTTGCCGTAGTAGAGGCTAATCGTGGCGCCTTGCAGCGCCAGTTTGCTCTCGCCGAATCCTTACTCTCGCGCCAAACAGCCTAACACTATTCAGGTCACTAGGCTTGGGGAATAACTGAGTGATAGCCCGAGAGCAGAGCCGTCCAGTCGGCGGGCGTAAAGGCGAGCGTAGGCTGTTTGCCTTGTTCTTTATTGAAGGAGCGTAGCAACCTATCAAGGTTCGCCTTCTGCCATTGGGCATGGGGCGTTTTGATCTCACCCCGGTCAAAATCAATCAGATAGAAACGTTCTTGTACGCCATCTGCTTGCTGTGGTTGCCACAAAATATTTTTCGCGTTTAAGTCGGCATGGTAAACGCCGCGACGATGAAATTGAGCAATGGTGGCGCCGAGTGCTTGCCACTGCTCTGGAGTCATAGTGCCTTTGGTTAACTTAGCAACCAAGTCTTCGGCGCCATCGACCCGCTCGATGATAATGTCTGCACGGTAGAACAAGCCATCGCGCACAATATTGGCGGCAATAGGTTTAGGCACCGCAAATTGCTCGCGGTAGAGCAGCTCGAGCAGCCTTAATTCGCCCATGGCGCGGGTGTTTTCAAGCCCGGTATAGAAGTAGGCATCCTTACTGAATTTCTCCATCAGGCCACCACGCCAGTAATGTCGCAACACCCAATGACGCTCGCTAAAGGCCACAAACCAAGTGGTGTAACGTCCCTTGGATGATCCCACTACCGCGGCTTGTTCACGCCAGAAATCCACCGAAAACCAAGCTGGAGTAATGTCTTCAGGCGTATCTTGGCAAAGTGCCATATAGCCATCGGCGGTATTTATGATTTTGATTTGTGCGTTCATGGGAGATTTGTTGACTTAAGCGTGGCACCTGCGGCCATTCTACATTAAGATCCTTAGCTTGCGCCAAATAACCTTAAGAGCTATTCGCTTGAGTTTAAATCCTAACACCATGAATTCTCTCTGCCTGCTTAGGCTATCGGCTATCGGTGACGTTTGTCATGCCGTGGCTATGGTGCAGGCGATTCAACGCCAATATCCCCAGCTCAAAATCACTTGGGTGATAGGCAAGCTCGAATACCAACTATTAAAGCACTTGCCCGGTATTGAGTTTGTGATTTTCGATAAATCCCAGGGCTGGCGCAGTTACTTTAATCTGCATAAGGCGCTGAAAGGCCGTCGCTTCGATGTCTTGTTGCACATGCAAGTGGCGCTACGTGCGACCTTAGCCTCCCTCGCGATTTCGGCAAAGGTTAGGGTCGGATTCGACCGTGCCCGCGCCAAAGAAGGTCAATGGCTGGTCACCAATCATAGAGTCGAACCTTTAGCAGAGCCCCATGTGCTGGACGGCTTTATGGGATTCGCCAAGGCGATTGGCGTTAGCGACATCACCCCGAGTTGGAATATTCCAGTCCCTCAGGCGGATACTGAATTTGCCCAGCGCCAGATTGCCGATGGCGAGAAGGTATTGGTTATTTGCGCGGCCGCCAGTAAAGCCGAGCGTAATTGGCTACCCGAGCGTTATGCCGCCGTGGCGCAACATGCGGTGAATAAGGGTTACCGAGTCATTCTCTGCGGTGGCCCAACAGCACTTGAAAAGACATTGGCCGACGATATTGCCAATGCATGCTCTGCGAAACTCGATAACTTAGTCGGCAAAACCAGTTTGACTCAATTGCTGGCTCTGCTGAAACGCGCCAGCCTAGTGCTAGCGCCCGATACTGGCCCTGCACACATGGCGGTCACACAAGGGACGCCTGTCATAGGTTTATATGCCCATTCCAACCCAGGCCGCACTGGGCCTTATTTATCGCAGCAATATGTGGTGAGTGCCTACCAAGAGGCCATCGCCTCACAGCAAAGCGGTGAGGTGAAATGGGGCACCCGTGCTAAGGGTGAGCACCTTATGGCGCTAATTAGTGTCGAAGCCGTGATAGAGAAATTTGATCAGGTTATTCAGCAGACACACAGTTAACCACTGTTAGCCTGTCACCCCGAGTTTTAGATTATCGTTTAGGAGAAAAATCATGCGGATAGCCATAGCCATCGACAGTTTAGCGGGTGGTGGAGCCGAGAAGGTCATGATTACCTTGGCAAAGCAGTTTATTAGCCTAGGGCATGAGCCGCATTTTTTGGTCATGGAAGATAATCGTTATTACGAAACCCCTGAAAATTTACCTGTACATCAATGCTTTGTCGACAAAGATAAAGATTATGACCACTTCGGGCGCCTAGGGGCGTCGGTCGATAAGTTACGGGCCAAGATTGCCGAGATTGAGTCCCGAGTCGGTAAGTTCGATCTGTTTTTATCCAATCTTGATAAAACCAACTTGATGATGACCAAAACCGGGGTGACACCACTCTATGTGATTGTGCACTCATCGGTTGAAGAAGAGTTGAGTCGTCAGTTTAAGTTAGGCCCCTTCGCCTACTATAAGAAACTGCGGGCGAAAAAAGCCCTCAATGGCCAGCATTTGATCACTGTGTCCAACGGCATCGCCAAAGAGATTCAAGCTAAGGGACGTTTGCAGCCTGCATCAATGCGAACTATCTACAATCCATTTGAATTTAATGAGATTGTTGCTCAGTCACAGCAAGATAATCCGCAAATCCCTCAGGGTGACTATCTGATCCACGTGGGGCGTTTTGCTAAGCAGAAGCGCCACGATGTGTTATTTGAGGCCCTTAAGCAGACCCAAAATCAGTTACCCGTGGTGCTGTTATGCCATAACCACAAGAAGGCGATTAAAGCGGCGAAGAAATACGGCATCGAGAAGCGCTTAATCATTCCTGGATTCCAGAGTAATCCTTTTCCTTGGATCAAACGTGCGAAAGCACTGGTGCTGAGTTCCGATTTCGAAGGATTGCCGACGGTATTAATCGAATCCTTAGCCTGCGGCACACCAGTGGTCAGCACCGATTGCCCACACGGGCCGAATGAGATTTTGACTGGAAATTTGGCTCCCTATCTTGTTCCCCGTCGTAATCCTGCTGCCTTGGCCAAGATGATTGACGCCGTGGTCGCGCAGCCGCCATCCCTCGAAAACGTGGAGATTTTAACTAAGGTGGATGCGACTGCAATTGCCGAACAATATCTCGCGCTAGCGAAATAATTTACCCGAGGAGAAAGCGGTGGAAGCGCGTAAATCAAATAAAAGACGTTATTTGTTCTACATAGCACAGAATTATTCCTATGCGATGCTAAGGCCGCTGCAGCAAGTGATTCTGGCGCGTGGCGATGAGGCGTGTTGGTTCCTCGAAGGCCGTGAGGTCGACCCCCAATTCCTTAAAGCGGATGAAAAACGCTTACCCGATATCGATGCCGTTAAGGCATGGAAACCCGATGCCGTGTTCGTGCCGGGTAACGTAGTGCCAAGCTTTATCCCTGGGGTAAAAGTGGGGGTGTTCCACGGTTTTAATGCGGGCAAAATGAATCATAAGGGGCGAGAAGATCACTTCGAAATCCGCGATTGCTTTGACTTGTATTGCACTCAAGGGCCTGCGACGACACTGCCTTTCCTTGAGCTAGAGAAAAAAATCGGCACCTTTACCGTGGCTGAAACGGGCTGGCCAGCGCTCGATCCTTTATTTATTGAAAATAAAGATAATCCTTACATTAAGCCCGACGATCCTCGGCCCGTAGTGCTGTTTTGCTCGACATTCTCCCCCAGCCTGACCTGTGCTCCGGCGGTATTTGAGCAGATTAAAGCCCTGTCGCAAAAGAGCCAGTGGCGCTGGTTGGTACAATTCCACCCTAAGATGAAGCCAAGTATTGTTGAGCAATACAAGACTCTCGAAAATGAGAATCTGCAGTTTGTGGAAACCGACAATGTGATCCCGCTTCTGCAGGCGGGAGATGTGATGCTCTGTGATACATCCTCGATTTTATTGATGTTTTTAATGCAGCGTAAGCCAGTAGTGACCTTTAAAAATCAGTCACCGAAGGCACATTTAATCGATATTAACCGAGTCGAAGAGATTGAACCTGCACTCACTAGAGCGCTTAGCCGCCCCGATGATTTGATGGCGCATATCCATGATTATTGTAATCAAATCCACCCCACGGGAGATGGTCAGTCTAGCCAGCGTGTACTCGCGGCAACCGATGCCTTGATTGATAAGGGAACCGCTTGGCTGAAACCTAAGCCATTGAACTTACTGCGACACTTTAAAATGCGCCGCAAGTTAGGCTATTGGAAATTGTTTTAAGAAAAAGTAAGGCCGACACAGTGTCGGCCTTGTTTTTAGCTTTGCGCTTTAGTCTCTTCGACCAGCTTAAAAATAATCTCTTGCATATTTTTCTGAAAATCTTCAATGCTGTGCGTCGCTTTGATGTAGTTCACCGCTTTTAGCGCCAGCTCTTGGCGGAGTAGCTCGTTTTCCATCAAATGGCGGATACCGTCGACAAAGAGTGGGACTTTATCGAAACCATCCCCTAATACAGTGCCGGTAAATACCCCAAATTGGCTGGTGAGTTCATCGGGATCACGACAGCTTACGAGCAGCGTTCCGTAGGATAAGGCTTCCAAAAACGAAATCGGTAGCGCCTCGTGGATTGAGGTATTCACTAAAATCTTAGCGTCCTTAATCAACTGCGCCTTTTTCTCCCCTTCAACATGCCCCACAAAGTGTAAGTTAGGGATGTCGAGGTAGTTATTCATGATGGATTGGTTTTTCTTCGACTGTCTAAAGGATTGACCAAGCATGAAAAATTCATATTCTGGCATCAGTTTGGCAATCTCACAGAACAACCAACCACGCTTAACCGACTCGATGCGGCCGAGGAAGATAATGTGGTTTTTCTTCGGATGGGTTTCGACATCGAAGCTGTGATCGATTTCGATAGGATTAGGTAAGTATTTGATCTCGGTTTTATCGTCGAGGTTGTAGAGATCCCGCGCTTTTCTATCGAGAAAACGCGCCTGAGAAATAAACGAGACTTTACCTGCAGCCCACAAATCGTGGACAAACTGATAAATGTTGCTATCCCAATAACTTTTCTCAGGAAAGAGTTTTACGGTATTAATTTCGTCCCATTCATAATCGGGGCGTGGATCTTGAACCCAGAACAACAACTTTTTATCGATATTGGGGATTGTTTTAAGAATACGATAGGAATGGGTCGTCATTTCGATGGATAAGAAAAGATCATAGTTTTTCTTTTTTAAGAATCTAATATTAAGAAAATCCATAAACTTAGCGGCAAGACGATACACTTTGATACCATCGATCATATAACGACGGGGAATTAATCGCTGTTTGCTGCAATCTTTTTTTATCAGTACTTCTACTTCAATGTTCTCATTGGGCAAGTGTTTGGCGATCAGATGACGGGCAAGAAAGCCGTATCCACCGTACACTGTACCTGTACCACCAAAATATTCATCGACTAATAAAGCGACCTTTAGCTTACTCATAACCACCCCAAAAATACTCACCAGTTCCGTTTGTGAGATAAATTTATTCCAAGCGGAATATTTTGAGGTTTTTAATTCTGGCGATCAATTAAATAATGATCTAATTAATACGGAACGCAGTTTTATATAATCAAGTGTTCAATAAATGTTTTTAAATTGTATCGCTTTAATCAAAAAGTATGAAGGTATTAATGCCTTATTGATACATTTGTTATATTGATAATTATTTTAACGGGCATCATGTTGTATCAGTTTGTTGCAATTTTAATGAGAACGCCAATATAAGAAATGGCGTTCTAATTAAAAGTGATAGTTTATTGCGCTAAGTTAATATATTGAGCGGCAATATATTGGCTGTCTACGGCCTTTAATATTTCTAGATTGTCTAAAGCTGGTGGTGAGGCCAAACATTCCAGTGCCTTTTGTGCCAACAGCGCGGGTTGGCGAACGGGGACGAGATATTGTGCTAAATGCCCTGTGAGAATTTCATTGGGCCCGTGTGGGCAATCAGTACTGACGACAGGTGTGCCACAGGCTAAAGACTCAATCACCACGGTCGGTAAGCCTTCAAAATCTGAGCTGAGTAGCATCAACTCGGCCTTGGCAATCCAAGCGTAGGGATTGTGTTGAAACCCTGGAGTGATGATTCTGTGTTCGACACCGTATTTCTTAGCGAGTTTGCGTGCCTTCTTGGGGCGGTTGCACAGCAGGACAAGCTTAGGGGCCGTTGGCATATCCCTGAGTGCCTTAAACAAAATATCGTGGCGTTTTTGCCGTGTCACGCGGCCTACATGGATCATATAAGGCTCGCTTGGGATCTCGGCAATTTCTTCCTGAGTCTTCTTGCGGATTTCCTCCAATCTAAAGGGATTATAGATTGTCTGAACGCTTTGTGGTTTGAGCCAGGAAGTGGCTCTGAGCTCATCGGCGATGCCATTGGAAACTGTAATGATCTTTTTGCCTATCAGCGCCTTGGCCTTTTTCCAGCGACGCCAGAAATGCACTGGACCACGCTTTAATTCCATCAAGAGTTCTTGCTTGAGGGCGCAGTGGCAAAAGTAATAGCAGGGATCGAAATCGCAGCCGGAAACAACGACATCGCAATCGGTCGAGTTACTTAAAAATAGCGAGAACTTACCCGATTGTTCCGCTTCGGCCACCTTGGCCTGCAGGCGTTGTCTTTGCTCCTGTAGGCTTGGCTTTTGGCCAGCTTCATAAAGATAATGAATCGTCACATTTTCTGGCGGCATAAAATCCCCCTCTTTATGGAACACAAAGAGGTGAACATCTTGCCCGGCTTCCTGCAGCACTTCGGCCTGGGATAAGGCGATTTTGACTGTGCCGTTCGAGAAAAAGTTATGGCAAAAAATGGCGATTTTTTTCATATAAGTGCTCTGATTACGTGGACTTAATCGGTTGTGGTGTGGTTTCAATCCATCTAGGTTGGACGAAAAGCCGCTGCCTACTTAATCCAATATATAGCGAGTCGGCATTATATCAGTTCATGCCTTTACATGGGCTTAATCCGAGGAATTCTTGCCAGTATTTCAATTTTTAACGGGATTTTCAGCGGTTTTTATCGGGATGATTCACTCAAGTGGCTAAAACGAGTAGACTGGCGGCAATGATTTTTGGGTATCTATCTGAGTCGAGTCAGCAAAGTGCATACAAGAGCGATTTATCCTGGGACATTCGATCCCATTACCAATGGTCATGCCGATTTGATTGAGCGTGCGGCTAAGTTGTTTAAGCATGTGATTATAGGCATTGCGGCCAATCCATCTAAGCAGCCAAGGTTTACCCTTGAGGAGCGCGTTGAGTTGGTAAACCGCGTCACAGCCCATTTGGATAATGTGGAAGTGGTTGGTTTTTCGGGCCTGCTGGTGGATTTTGCCAAGGAACAGCGTGCGAGCGTGCTGGTGCGTGGTTTGCGTGCGGTTTCCGACTTTGAGTATGAATTCCAATTGGCCAACATGAATCGCAGATTAAGCCCTGATCTTGAGAGCGTGTTTTTAACGCCGGCCGAAGAAAACTCTTTTATTTCTTCCACTTTAGTGAAGGAAGTCGCGCTGCATGGCGGCGATGTGAGTCAATTTGTACACCCTGAGGTGGCAAGCGCGTTGACCGCCAAGCTTAACCTCGCAAAAGCCTGATAAGGCTGAGTATTTCCATAAAACCTTTGAGGCATCAGGCCTCGCGATGATAATGAAAAGGATGTTATGAAGGCTTTTTTGACCCCCTCTATCCTCGCTGCTAGCGTTGCATCTGGTTTACTGTTTTCTGCTTCCGTTGCTGCCGCCCCTTGGGTGGATGCCTCGGATATTTATTTAAGAGCCGATATTCAAGCACTGGCCGATGCGGGCGTGATCCGTGTGCCAGTGAATACCTTTCCCTTGATGTGGTCTGGTATTGGTGGTGACTTAGCGAAAGTCGAACCCGAGCTATTGTCTCCCCGATTAGTGCAAGCCTTTGCCCGAGTTAACTTTTACTATCAAAATGCCGTCGATAATCGCGGCAATGCTAGGGTTAAACTCTCGGGTGCGACCGATCCCGCTCGCTTCCAGCATTATGGCTCCGACTACCGTGAAAAGGGTGAGGCTAAAGCCTCCTACGAATATTTAGGCTCACGTGTGGCCTATAAAACCACAGTTGCTGAGACGTACGATCCGCAAGATAACAAAAACTTCCGTCTCGATGAGTCTTATTTTGCTGTAATCATGGGTAACTGGATTGCGACCTTAGGTACGGTTGAGCAATGGTGGGGGCCGGGATTTGATTCGGCATTGCATCGCTCTAACAATGCGCGCCCAATGCAGTCACTGTCGCTCAGCCGTAATAATGCCGCCGCCTTCGAAACGCCATGGTTATCTTGGATTGGTCCTTGGACCTTCAAGACCGGTTTTAGCATGGCTGAAAAAGAGCGTGCTGTGCCTAAAACGGCTGAATGGGATATGCGTTTCACCGCCAAACCCCTTCAGCAGCTAGAAATTGGCTTGTCTTGGTCAACACTCTTTTGTGGTGAAGGGCAGAATTGCGACTTCGATTCTTGGTGGGACTCAGTGGCAAGCAATGCGGTGTGCATAGACGGTTCGGATTCTTGCCTAGCCGATCAACGCCGTGACGCGGGCCATAGAACCCAGAGCATCGATTTACGTTATGCCGACACTTGGCAGGATATCCCCGTTGGTTTGTACCTTGAGCATAGCTGTGAAAACGGCAGCGATTGCGGCTCACTCTGGGGGATAGATACCCATTTCGGCACATCGGGTAAGCAATTCAAGCTATTCATGGAATACTCGGATACCTTTGTCGAGTGTGATGGCAAGCCTAACTGCTTCTATGAAGATCCTGTTTACCTCAGTGGAGCGCGTTACTACGGCAGAGCTTTAGGCTCGACCTATGATAGCGATGCCCAAGTCTTTGTGTTTGGTTTGGTTGGTCAGTTCCATAACAGCCGTGGTTTTACCTCGCTACTGCGTTATGCCAAGTTGAATAAAGACGGCACCAACGTGGCGACCACATGGGCGCCACAGCCACCGAAGGAAGACTTGCTGATGCTGGAACTTTCTTACCGTATGCCGGTGTGGAAGGGCATGTGGAGTCTGGGCGGTACAGTATCGAGATCGGAATTTGATGTACAAGAAAATGATACTAATGCGACTTTCTTCAGCAGTTTTGAATACCGTTTTTAAGCGCTAATCCAATAAAAGGCCTGCTAATCAGCAGGCCTTTTTGTTTTCTCAGAGAGCTTACTTCGCATAAAACGCGCGGTACCACTCGACAAATCTGCCCACTCCGGTATTGATATCCACTTGGGGTTTATAACCCACCGCCTTAAACAGGTCTTCGGTATCGGCCCAAGTGGAATGCACATCACCTGGCTGCATGGGTAAGAATTGTTTGTTAGCCTCAATGCCGAGTGCACTTTCGAGTGCGGTAATAAAATCCAGCAATTGCACTGGGCTGCCATTGCCTATGTTGAATACGCGATAAGGGGCGCTGCTATTAGCCGGTGTACCAGTTTCTACACGCCAGTCCGGTGTTGGACGAGGTGGTTTGTCTTGCACTCTGATGATGCCCTCAACGATATCGTCGATATAGGTGAAATCACGGCTGAGATCGCCATGGTTATACACATCGATAGTGTCGCCCGCGAGAATGGCTTTTGTGAATTTAAACAAGGCCATATCGGGTCGTCCCCAGGGGCCATACACGGTAAAAAAGCGCAAGCCAGTGGTGGGTAACTGATAGAGATGTGAGTAAGTGTGCGACATTAACTCGTTGGCTTTCTTGGTCGCTGCATACAGGGATATCGGATGATCGACACTGTCCTCGGTCGAAAATGGCATCTTTTGATTCAAGCCATACACAGAGGATGAAGAGGCATACACTAGATGCTCAATCTTATGGTGGCGACAGCCCTCTAAAATGGTGAGATGCCCAACTAAATTGCTATCGGCATAGGCGAGGGGATTATCGAGGGAGTAGCGCACCCCAGCCTGCGCGGCGAGATGGATAACCCGTTGAAAACCTTGTTCTGCAAATAATGCTGCTATGCCGTCTCTGTCGGCTAAGTCCAGTTTGATAAAACGGAAATTGCTTAAGGCCTCGAGCGGTGCCAGTCGAGCTAGCTTTAGCCCAACATCATAATAGTCATTGAGGTTATCGATACCGACAACCTCATGGCCCTGTGCGCAGAGGCGCTCACTGACTTTAGCGCCGATAAATCCGGCGGCGCCTGTGACTAAGTATTTCATAGTAAACCTTTATATTTTTGACGCTTAGTCGTGATGGAACAGATCCCGGGTGTACACCTTAGCGGCGACATCTTCGAGTTCATTGGCCATACGGTTAGAAATAATCACATCGCACATGGTTTTAAACTCATGTAAATCACGGATCACCTTAGAGTTAAAAAACTCGTCTTCCTTGAGTACGGGCTCATAGACCACGACTTCGATGCCCTTGGCCTTAATACGTTTCATCACACCTTGTACCGCCGAGGCGCGGAAGTTGTCTGAGTCGGATTTCATGATTAAGCGATAGATCCCCACTCGCTTCGGTTGCTTATTGATAATCGCGTTGGCGATAAAATCTTTGCGGGTCGTGTTGGAGTCGACAATGGCGCTGATGAGATTGTTAGGTACATCGTTATAGTTGGCCAGCAATTGCTTAGTGTCCTTGGGCAGGCAGTAACCGCCATAACCGAAGGAAGGATTGTTATAGTAATCGCCGATGCGCGGATCTAAACATACGCCTTCGATAATCTGGCGGGTGTTGAGCCCTCGGCTCTCCGCATAGGTGTCCAACTCATTAAAGTAGGCGACGCGCATGGCTAAAAAAGTGTTGGCAAATAACTTAATCGCCTCGGCCTCTGTGCTGTCTGTGAGTAAAATCGGAATATCTTGCTTAATGGCGGCGCGAGCAAGCAGATCGGCAAAGGTTTGGGCGCGCTCTGAACGTTCACCTACTATGATCCGGGAGGGGTGAAGGTTATCGTAAAGCGCCTTACCTTCGCGCAAAAACTCTGGCGAAAATAAGATATTGTCACTGTTGAGTTTACTTCTCAGCCCTTCGGTAAAACCCACTGGCACAGTCGATTTGATGACAATGGTTGTGTCGGGATTCAGGGCAAGTACTTCCTTGGCGACCCGTTCGACCGACTGAGTATTAAAGTAGTTGGTTTGTGGGTCGTAATCCGTAGGAGTGGCTATGATGACAAAATCGGCTTCTTTAACGACGTTTTTGTCGCTCGTGGCACTGAGATTTAAGGCTTTATGCTGCAGGTATTCTTCAATCAGACTGTCGGCGACCGTTGGTTTACGCGCATTAACTAACGCGATGCGCTCGGGCATCAAATCAATCGCTACTACATGGTTTTGCTGGGCGAGTAAAACCGCGTTCGATAGGCCAACATAGCCCATTCCAACTACAACTATGTTCATAGGTTTTATACAGTTTGGCATTTTGTTTCCCAAACTAGCATTTTCTGCGGCATTAGAATATGTCATTTCGATGAAATTCACAGTTCCAAATTAAGTGCTCTTTTCTCGATTTTCACCCGTATACAATGCTGGGCTCGCGTTCCGTTTAATTTATAACATCCTATCTATGCAGATTTTTTTTGCCACAATCCTATGTTACCGTACTCATGGTTATTAAGCTTGGAGCCTTAACGTGATTTCAGTCGTGATCCCCGCAAAAGATGAAGTGGGCAATATTGGCCCATTAATGAAAGAGATATGCCAAGCCCTGCAAGGGTTGACTGAGTTTGAAATTCTTGTTGTCGACGACGGTAGTCAGGATGACACTTTTGGTGAAGTTATGCACACCGCAGAGGTGATGCAATGCGATGCTAAAGCTATTCGTCACGAGCGCAGTACGGGCCAAAGTACCGCTATTTCCACTGGCGTTTTACACGCCCGCGGTAAATACATTGTCACCTTAGATGCCGATGGACAAAACGACCCTGCGGATATTCCCGCCATGCTGGCTCAATTGCCGCAAATTCATGCCGAACACTTTTGTATTGCTGGTTATCGCAAAAACCGTAAAGACACGGCGTGGAAGCGATTCCAGTCCCGCTTTGCGAATAAAGTGCGTGATGCACTGTTACACGATGGCATACCCGATACCGGATGTGGCTTAAAACTCTTCCCCCGCGAAACCTTCCTGCGCATGCCTTACTTCGACCATATGCACAGATATATCCCTGCACTCGTGCGCCGCATGGGGGGCGAAGTGTTTATTTCTGTGGTTAATCATAGGGATCGCCAAGTAGGCGTGTCTAAATATACCGCTTGGAATCGGGTCTGGGTCGGAATTGTCGACATCATGGGCGTCATGTGGCTCGGTCGTAGGGCAAAAATCGCTAAGGTCGCCCGTAGCGAAACCAGCTGGCACGATTAAGATGAAGCGACTCTATAAGGCGATTTTTATCGTCTTTATTTTGCTGGTGTTAATGTTTGCGGCCCAGCAAGGGTTATTCGAGCATGTGACCGATAGCAATTGGGTGGCACACTTTATTGCCGCTCAAGGGGCTTATGCGCTGGCGGTATTGCTGATGGTTGGCGCCTTGTTTACCGCTGTCGGTGGGCCGAGGCAGGTGATCGCCTTTGTATTCGGCTTTGCCCTCGGTGGCATCTATGGTGGTTTATTTTCCACCTTAGCGGCATTGCTGGGTTGCGTGCTGGCGTTTTATACCGCGAGATTAACCATTCGAAGCAGTCTGCAACGACGTTTTGGCAATCGTTTACAAAAGTTTGAGGCGTTGATCATTCATCGGACTTGGTTAAAAGTCTTAATGATCCGTTTGTTGCCCGTGGGGAGTAATCTGCTGACGAATCTGTTTGCGGGGGCGACACATATCCCCGCAGGGGGATTTATGTTTGGCAGCGTGCTGGGTTATTTGCCGCAGATGCTGATATTCAGTTTTGCGGGCGCGGGCATTGGCTTGTCCGATCATAACCAACTGGGGATCAGTATCGGGCTGTTTATTATCTCGAGTCTCATCGGTGCTTACCTTTACCGTTCTAGCCTGCGAAAGCAGGTGGATGAATTGGAAAACTAAATAGGGATTAGGAATGGATGCATTGAATCGTCGTTTCAATAGCGAAGATTATTACCAAGTACTCTGGCCGCTGCTGTTGATGAGTTTGCTGATCTTGTTGGTTGGCATAGGTTTTCGTTCCCCTTGGCCCGCCGACGAGCCGCGGTTTGTTGAGGTCGCGCGGGAGATGGTGGCCTCGGGTCAATGGTTATTCCCTACCCGAGGCGGGGAATATTATCCCGATAAGCCGCCAGTATTTATGTGGGCGATCGCCCTGTTTTATCAACTCACGGGGTCGTTAAAACTCTCTTTCTTACTCCCCAATGCCCTCTGCGGCTTGCTGACGGTATTCCTTGTCTATGATCTGGGTGCCAGATTGTGGAATGTGCGGGTTGGCCGCAACGCTGCACTATTGCTCCTTATCGTGCCGCAGTTTTTGATGCAGGCGAAAAATGCCCAGATAGATGCCATGGTGATGTGTTGGATAACCGTAGGATGTTACGGATTAATCAGACATTTTATGCTTGGGCCTAAGTGGCATTGGTATTTTATTGGCTGGGCATTTATGGGGCTTGGGGTGATCACTAAGGGGGTTGGTTTCTTGCCCCTATTGTTGCTCATTCCGATTGGGGTTTACGCCTTCAAAGATAAGGCCCGTTTTGAGGGCCGCTTAACTTGGCTTTGCCTCGCGGGGCCGTTGGCCATGTTGGCCGTGATTGCCTGTTGGTTAGTGCCAATGGTGATGACGGTTCAAGCCCATGGCACGCCCGAGATGGTGGCCTATCAAAATAATATTTTGTTTAAGCAAACGGGCGAGCGTTACGTCAATGCTTGGCACCATATCAAGCCTTGGTATTTCTTCGTGCTGAGCGTGATCCCTTGGATGTGGTTCCCGATTTCGTTGCTGGTGGTCGCCTATTGGAAACAGTGGCTGCAAAAGGTAAAAGCCGATCCCACCATTGCGATTCTGCTGATTTGGGTCGGGCTCGTGGTGCTGTTTTTCAGTATCAGCCCGGGCAAGCGCAACGTGTATATTCTACCCGCATTACCTATGTTGGCCTTGGCGGCATCGGCGGTATTAACGGGTGTTTCACCCAAAGCTTGGTTTGAAAAACTAGTCACTGGTGTGCTGTGGTTCTTGGGCGCACTCGTGTTAGTGGCCGGCGTGCTGGCATTTATTCATCACCCTGCACTTGTCAAAGCGCTGGCGGACTATACCGATGATCTCACTGGCATTGGTTATTTATTTATTTTGCTCGGGGTGCTTTGGTGTGCCTTGCTGTGGCTGGCGCGTCGTCAGTTTGCCTTGGTTAAGGTGGGGTTAGTTTCCGCCTTGGGCTGGGTGCTGGTGAGCACTTGGGGTTACGCTATGCTCGATGAAATGCGCACCCCGAGAAGCCTGATGCTACACACAGCCGAAGTGATAGGTGAAGATGCCGAACTTGGCTTAGTAAACTTTAAAGAGCAATTTATTCTGTTCTCGCCCATGAGTGTGACGCACTTTAGTTATCTCGCGCCGGTAGAAGAGCAGGAGCGTAACGCGTGGCAATGGATGCAGGAGAACAAACAGCGTTATGTGTTAGTGCCTAGCGGTGCCGAGCTGAGTTGTTTCGATATTAAAGGCGGTAAGAGCATGGGGATTGCCCACCGTGACGAATGGATTTTGTTATCTGCGTCAGAGCTTAAGCCTCAGTGCCAAGCGCCAGAGCGTGAGTACCGTTACTTTACCGATCATCCTGGCCGTTGGTTAAAAGAGTAATCAACAGTCATATCGAAGAAGCTAAAAAAATGCCTGCAATTGCAGGCATTTTTATCGGCGAGGTTAACGCGTCTGGCAGATGCCGCAAAATACTGTGGTGCGTTGACCCAGGCGGATTTCGCTGAGTAGATTGCCGCACTGAGTGCAGGTTTCGCCGCCGCGGCCGTAAACATGCAGCTTTTGCGCGAAATAGCCGGGTTTACCCTCGGCATTGGTGAAGTCTTTAAGCGTAGTGCCGCCCTGCTTGATGGCGTGGGCGAGGATTTGTTTGACCTCGGCAACTAGTACCGTTAAGCGTTCAATATCTATCTTGCCGGCCTCCGCCTCGGGGTGTATCCCTGCGGCAAACAGTGCTTCGTTGGCGTAAATATTCCCCACACCTACCACAATATGGTTATCCATCAGGCAGAGTTTGATAGCCTTCTTCTTGCCCGCCAGTGCGGCAGCTAACTGATTGACGTTAAAGGCGTCGGTTAAAGGTTCTGGCCCGAGTTTTTCCAGTAGCGGATGGGCTTCCTCTGGCAATTGGCACCATAACCAAGCGCCGAAACGTCTCGGATCGTTAAAGCGCAGAATTCGGCCATTGGCAAGGACAAGATCGATATGATCGTGCTTCTCCACTGGCGTGTCATGGGGCAGGATCCGCAAGCTGCCCGACATCCCCAGATGCACTATGCTGGTGCCAGCATCGGTATCGATTAACAGGTATTTAGCGCGGCGGCGCACTTGGCGTATGGTTTGGCCGATGATCTGTTTGGCAAGTTCGGGGACGGGCCAACGCAGTGAGGCGTTACGGATTACGAGGTCAACCACGGTTTGTTCGACAAGATGTGGGGCTATGCCCTGACGGGTGACTTCGACTTCTGGTAATTCCGGCATGATTGAGTTCTTTTCGGTAATAGATTAGCTGGTGGATTTTGCATCGAGGATTGGCTGTAAATCGGCCCTTAGGCTGGGGGGTACTAAATACCAGTTGCCAGCGGGTGATTTGAGCACACCGTCCTCGGAGAAATAAATCCAACGTTGCGATTGGCGGATCTCGGCAATTTGGATCACCAGTTCCTGCGGTTTGCCAGTGGGCTGTGGTGCCTCGCTGAGGGGCGAGACTCTTAGGCCTTGCCAAGCCTTGGCCCATTGGGCGCAGTTGAGCACCAGCGGATCGCATTCCCAACCTGAGGCTTGTTTATGCAGCCACACACCATCTAGCTGCAACTGTGCCAGCGGCGCATTATCATCAAACAACAGCTGGGCATCACTCGGCACATTATGGGTTTTCTTGTCCATAAACGTCAGTACCGCAATGATAAAAATGCAGGCAAGAATAATGATGTTATTCCACTGTTTACGAGTAAGCGCCATAGGTAGAGTGACACAAAAAATGGGACTGATGCCATGAGTGTATCACGGCAAAATAGAGATGCTAGCCCTAGGTCGGAGGGGTTAACCGCCAGTGCTATTCATAAAGCGCAGGATTTGCACGCCACTATTATCGAAAACATGTTGCTTAGGCTTGAGCTTGATACCTTGGAGAATCGCGGTTTTAAGGCGCTCAATGTCCCCGGGATATTCTCGCACAATGCTTTTTAAATCAATGGAGTGTTCATTACCTAGGCAGAGTAATAATTGCCCCTCTACGGTTACGCGCACTCTATTACATTCGTGGCAAAAGTTGTGGCTATGGGGTGAGATAAACCCGATATGAATCGGACTATCCGCCATGGTGTAGTAACGCGCTGGGCCGCCTGTGCGCTTATTGGAAAGTTGCAGGGGATAATGCTCGTTAATCATGGCCTTAACTTCATCACTGCTGCAATGACGCGCGTCTTTACGCTCGTCCATTTCACCCAGCGGCATTTCTTCAATAAAGGCGATATCTAGGTTTCGGTCACGGCAAAAATTAACCAGATCAATCACTTCATGTTCATTTTGCTGCTTAAGGATCACCGCATTGATTTTAATGCGCTCAAAACCTGCGGCGATGGCCGCATCAATCCCTTCGATCACACGTGCTAATTTACCGTTACGTGTCAGTTGGGTAAAGAGCTCGGGGTTAAGGGTATCTAGGCTGATGTTTAAGCGCTTAAGACCCGCATCAAACATAGGCTTGGCAAACTTACTGAGCCTAGAACCATTCGTGGTCATCGATAAATCTTTAAGCCCTGGTAGCTTGCCCAGTAAGCGCACCAGTTGATCGCAATCGCTACGCACCAAGGGCTCGCCGCCGGTGAGGCGAATTTTAGTCACCCCCAGTTCCGTAAAGGCTTGGGCAATCCAAGCCAACTCTTCGAGATGCATAACATGGTCTTTGGGCAAGAAGCAGGGATCTTCCGTCATGCAGTAGACACAACGGAAGTCGCAGCGATCCGTCACTGAGAGTCGTAAATATTCGACCTGACGGCCAAAGGCATCCACGAGTTGGCTCATAGGGATTCAGTGGCTCTTATAGAAGATCGGCAAAAGGTTGAATAAACACGGTTTCACCCGCATTCACCGCCTCAGCATCATCTCCAATGATGATAAGGCAATTGCCTTTGACCATAGAGCTGAGCATGCCCGAACCTTGGTTGCCTGTGCTGGTTACGTGCAGTCTGCCATCATTACCGAGGCGATAAATTCCGCGGATAAACTCAGTGCGGCCCGTGCGGCTACGCAGGGTTTCATCGGTAATCGCCGGGAATAACGGCGCCTGCCAGTTTGTTTCACCGCCGAGTTTACGCAGCGCAGGTTGCACAAATTGCAGGAACGACACCATCACAGCCACCGGATTGCCGGGTAAGCCGAAGAATAGGCTATCGCCGACCTTACCAAAGGCGAGTGGGCGACCGGGGCGCATATTGATCCGCCAGAAGTCGATATTGCCAAGGCGCGCTAGCACGGCCTTGATGTAGTCGGCGTCGCCAACGGAAACGCCGCCTGAGCTGATCACCACATCGGCCTGCGCCGCGGCTTTGGTTAAGGTCGCTTCGAGTGCGCTTTCGGAATCTTCAATAATACCTAAGTCAATGACTTCACAACCTAAACGTTTTGCCATCGCCTTGATGGTGTAACGGTTCGAGTCATAGATGCAGTTTGGATTCAGAGCCTCGCCGGGTTGGCTGACTTCATCACCTGTGGAGAACACGGCCACGGTCGGGCGACGATAAACCGTCACTCGGTCAAGGCCGAGGGAGGCTAATAAGCCCTGTTCGGCGGCGCTTAGGCGTGTGGCTTGGGTGAGGGCGACTTGGCCTTGGCCTATGTCTTCACCCGCAAGGCGAACGTGTTGGCCCTGTTGAATGCGGCCATCGAAACTGACCTTGGCATTGGCCTCGTTAGCCAGCTCTCGAGGTTGAACTGTATCTGCGCCAGCGGGCACGGGCGCGCCCGTCATAATGCGCACGGTTTCACCCGCTTTGAGTGTGCCCGAATATTGATGTCCGGCGAGGACTTCGCCGACTAAGGTAAAGCTTGCAGGCAGCGGATCTTGATAGGCGAAGGCATAACCATCCATCGCCGAGTTGGTTTGCTGCGGAACATCCACGGGCGAAATGCTGTCGCGCGCAAGCACGCGGTTATCTAATGCATCTAAACCAACCTCTTCCACCTCAGCGACTGGGGCGACATGGGATAAAATCTGCGCCAAGCCTTGGCTCACGCTCAGGTTTTTATCGCTGCCCAAGGTGCAGGCATCGACAGTCGCTATTGGTAATGCGGGGTTGGGTGCTTGCCAGCTATTGGCATATTCCATCACAAAGTCAGCAATTTGCGCGACATTGTTAAGGTCGAGTCTTCTTAGCTCGCTCGGCAGCGCTGTGTCATCACAGCAAGCGATGGCGAGAATATTGTCGTCTTGGGTATAGATAAACGGCTTACCGTGGGCGGCGCGGTGCAGCTCAATTTTCGGTAGCGTGAGTTTTTTAAAGCCTTCGACTAAGACGATATCGACTTTATCGGCTTCAATTTGCTTGAGCAGGTGGACTAACTCTGGGTCGCCATCGCGGGCATCTTCGGTCATTAGCGCCCAACGCACATGGGAGGCGACTAGCATTTGCCGCGCACCGGCTTTGCGCATCTCGTAACTGTCTTTACCGGGAATATCGACATCGAAATTGTGGTGAGCATGTTTGATCACCGCCAGACGCAGGCCGCGCTGATTTAATTCGGGGATCAATTGCTTGAGTAGTGTGGTTTTCCCCGTGCCGCTATAGGCACAAAATCCGAGAACGGGAATAGATAGCGGATTGACGAAGGGAGTACTCATTTGCACCTCTAATCTAGGAAATTTGAAGCCTTAGCTTTGGTTTATCTCTGCAGCCAGTCGTTGTTTTTGTTCTGGCGTGTTCACATTGACGAAGGCATTGGGTTGATCGGCAAAGGCCGCCACCGCAAAGCGATGTTTGGCATACCAAAAATCAATTTTACGCTCACCCGCTTCGAGAAAGGCGGTCATCGACTCGCGCAGGCTCGGCTTTAATAACATCACCACGGGTTGCTCACGTTCCCCATCACTGGCAACGGCAAGTTCAGCATCGTTTGCCTCAATGGCGGCCAATAAGCGGGCGACTAAATCCCGCGGCAGCAGCGGACAATCGCAGGGCACCACGAGCAGATAGTCTGCTTGGGTGTGACCCATAGCAGTGATCATGCCCGCCAAGGGGCCGAGAAACCCAGTATGCTCATCGCTCAACACCGTAAAACCGAACTCAGCATAACGTGTTTGGTTACGATTTGCGTTGATCAGGATCTCCTTAACCTGAGGTTTTATCCGCTCGATAGTGTGTTCAATCATGGCCTTGCCGTTTAGCTCGACGAGGCCTTTATCGTCCCCGCCCATACGGCGCGCCATACCTCCGGCAAGAATTACGGCATCAATTTGCAACGACATATAAAGATCCCTGTGTGGAGTTTGTGGGCGTTTGCTGACGGGAGGTTATCACCTGTTGGTCTTCAATGTGCCACTGCTGCTCGCAAATGGCGGTGAGCGCACAGTTTTGGTGGCTGCTTAATAGCATTCCCGTTCCTTGCTGTTTGAGCTGTTGGATCATTTGCAGCACTAAGGCTTGGGAGTCCTTATCCATATTGGAGGTCGGCTCATCGAGCATCAGTAACTTTGGCTGCAAAATCCAAGCGCGGGCGATGGCGAGGCGTTGTCTTTCGCCGCCGGATAAATTGCTGGCTCTGGCTTGCAATAGCGAGCCCAGTTGTGCCATCTCAATTGCTTGACCAATTCTACGTTTGGCTTCGGTTTTTGAGGCCGCAAAGGGAAGCCCGTAGGTCAGGTTGTAATTGACTGTACCATCGAATAGATAGGGATGCTGGTGGAGGTAAACGGCTTTGCCCAGCAAAGGGTTGCGTGTCCACCATGGGTCCTTTTTAAAGCTGCTGACTTCAATCTTGCCCTTAGATGGCGGCTGTAGACCCGCGAGGATCTTCATTAGGGTCGACTTGCCCGAGCCGTTGTCACCCTGCAAATAAATGACGTTCCCTTGGCACAACTCTAGGCTATGGGCTTTGAATAATAAGCGCGAGCCAAAGGACATTTCCAAGTCACGGGCGATCAGTTTGGCTTGGGTCATAAGTTAATGGCTCCTTGGCGTTTCTTTGCCGCGTAAACTACCTAAGGCAAAGTTGAGGATCAAGGCCAAGATTAGCAGCACTAATCCGAGGGCGATAGCTTGGGCGAAATCGCCTTTACTGGTTTCCAGTGCGATAGCCGTCGGGATATTACGTGTTACGTTTAAAATGTTGCCGCCGACCATCATAGAACAGCCGACTTCGGTGAGAATACGGCTAAAGGCTGCGACAATTGCCAGCAATAATGGCATACGCAGTTCGCGGCACACTGTCCAGACCGCGCTAAACCAAGAGGCGCCTAAGGTGCGAGAGGTTTCCCATGCCCGGCGATCGACACTGGTGAAGGCCGCTTGACTCATGGCGATCATCACGGGGGCGCAAATCATCATTTGGCCGAGGATCATCCCTTCTTGAGTGAACAACCACTTTAAATCCCCAAGCGGGCCGTTGCGGGTCAAGATGAGATACACCAACAGGCCGATGACGACCGTGGGGATCGATTGCAATGTTTGTACTAAGTTAGTGACAAACCACTTTCCGGGGAAATGGGCAAACGCCAACACAAAACCGAGCACCATAGAGGGGACTAAGGTGATGAGCAGCGCCGCGAAAGAAACCGAAAACGAGACAGAGATGATGGACCAAACGTCGGGGTCCAATGAAAACAGCAGGCTTAACGCCTGCTGTAACAGTGCTAGCCAGCCTTCGCTCATTCGCTATAGGTTGCCTTGAACAGTTGCTCGCCTTCAACTTTGAAGTTGTTGATCATGGCTTGACCTTCTTTGCTGATCAGCCAGTCACTGAAGGCTTTAGCGCCTTTGTGGTTCAGATCTGGGTATTTAGCTGGGTTGATCAGAATCACTTGGTATGGGTTCGCCAGCGTTTTACCGCCATCGAAATCGACACCTAAGTCCAACTTAGTTTTGTACGCCACGAAAGTACCACGGTCAGACAGAGTGTAACCTTGTAATTCGTTTGCCATCAGCAGGGTTTTACCCATGCCTTGACCTACTGAAGTGTAACCTTTGAAGTCAGGAGTTACGCCTGCGGCTTTCCATACTTCTAACTCTTTGATGTGGGTGCCAGAGTTGTCACCACGAGAGACGAAAGGTAAGCCAGATTTGGCGATTTTTGCGAAGGCTTCTTCGGCGGTTTTGCTTTCACGTAGTTTTGCTGGGTCGTTTTTAGGACCTAACACCACGAAATCGTTTTCCATAATGCCACGTGGCTCAACACCAAAACCGTCGGCAACAAATTTTGCTTCAGCACTTGGGGCGTGGGTCATCACTAAATCCACATCGCCTTGCTCGCCCAGTTTCAGGGCTTTACCCGTACCCGTTGCGATAACTTGTACTTTGTAGCCTGATTCACTTTCAAACTTAGGCAGTAATTCTTTTAACAGACCTGAGTTTTCAGTACTGGTGGTGGTGGCTAACTTGATCACTTCAGCCGATTGAGCGGGTAACACTGTGAGCATGCTGGCTGCAACAACCAGGCCCAGTAATGACTTCATATGGGATTTCACGTTTAGCATGGATACTCCTTGGCGAAAAATAGGGTTCCGACTCAATTGCCTACTGAGTGGGAGGTTCCGTAAATTGTAATGCGTTCGATTGAAAGCAAATAGGATGCCAAACCAACAATGACGCATTTACGTTCACAGCTTGATCTAAATTGTGACCCTGATCTCAGGCTCAACAAATAGTTTGCAGACAAATTGTCTCAGCGCATGCTTCTTATGGTTCATAGTGACCTATTTGTCTAGTTTCAATGCTAGAATTGGTCGCAATTGAGTCAAAATGTCCAGAAGTGAGCACTATGAGCCAGATAGATAATAACCTCAAGCCCCTTCCTTCCGCTGTGTCTGTCCTGATCGTCGATGACGAGCCCGGGATGCGTAGCTTTTTGAATAAGGCGCTCTCGAAGAAATTCGCCTTAGTCGAAACGGCGGGCAGTATTGAAGATGCTGAGCAGTTACGTAGTCGCTGCCACTTCGACCTATTGATTGTCGATATCCGTTTACCGGGGCGCTCGGGCATTGAGTGGCACGAAGCCTTAGATGAACAAGGCCGCCGCTCCGATGTGATTTTTATGACCGGCTATGCGGATTTAGAAGTCGCGATTAAGGCGCTGCGGGCTGGTGCCTCAGACTTTATTATGAAGCCCTTCCACCTCGAGCAGATGATGTCGGCGGTTGACCGTTGTATTGAACGCCGTTTGCTGCGCCGCGAAAACTTAATGCTGCGCCGTGAAGTCTCTATTGGCTATTCCTCCACCATTATCGGTAGCAGCGAGGCCATGAAGTCGGTCAAGCAAGTGATTGAGCGCGTGGCACCGACCAATGCCGTGGTGTTAATTCAAGGCGAATCGGGTACGGGTAAAGAGCTTGTCGCGCGCCAATTACACTTACTCAGCGGCCGCCAAGGGCCATTTGTGCCCGTTAACTGCGGCTCTATCGCGCCCGAACTACTGGAGAGTGAACTCTTTGGCCATACCGCGGGGGCATTTACCGGTGCTAAGGGAAATCGCGAAGGCTTATTCAGTTTTGCCTCCGGCGGCACCATTTTCCTCGATGAAATTGGTGAGATGCCCCTCAAGATGCAGACGGCACTGCTCAGGGTATTAGAGCAAAAGGCGATTCGCCCCGTCGGCAGTGAGAAGGAAGTGAATATCGATGTCCGGGTGATTGCGGCCACTAACCGCACACTGGTGGATGAAGTCGAGGCGGGTAACTTCCGTCGTGATCTTTATTATCGATTGAATGTGCTGGATATTTTAATTCCTCCGCTGCGTGAGCGTCCGGAAGATGTGGTCGAATTGACCCACCACTTTACTCGCCAATTAGCGGCCGAATTGGGTGTGCGCGAAGTCGTGTGGAGCCATGAGGATATGGTGAAGCTGCAACAGCACGAGTGGCCAGGCAATATCCGTGAACTGCGCAATATGATTGAACGCTGCATTCTGCTTGGCAAGCCGCCTGCGGAATACTGGAAGCAGCAGGTCAAGACAGAGTCTTCGGCCTCCCAAGGTTATCCCTTAGATTGGCCGTTGAAAGAAGTGGAAAAACACCATGTGACCAGCGTGGTGGATCTGCACTCTGGCAATAAATCGGCGGCGGCGAGGGACTTAGGCGTTTCCCGTAAGACCTTAGATCGCAAATATAAAGAGTGGTTTGACGTTAGCGACGAGCAGGAGTTCTAAGTGTCGTTTTTTACTCACTTTTTTGGTGTCAGTTGGCAGCAAATGCAGGCCAAAGTGCGTTATCGCATTCTGATCCTCACCTTGCTGCCGATTTTGCTCACCTTGGTGAGTTTAGTGTTTATCACGATTTACTGGAATATCAGTTACACAGGCAAGCAACTGTTTATGAAGGTAAAAGCCGATCTGGCTGTGGCGGAAAATACCCTGCAACAGGTGCAAGTTCGTCAGGAGAAACAGCTCGAGAGAGTGATGACCTCATGGACTTTTCAAAATGATTTTCGGCCCATTCTCAGCGGCGAATTGGCCCACAGGGCGAGCATCGATGCCTTTTTAAATGAGCAAAAAAAGCAACTCGATCTGGATTTTCTAAGGCTTGTCAGTGTGGCCGAGGCCGCGTCAGACCCGGATTTGCGACAAATTTTACCGAAAATGGGTGGTCTTTTACCCTATTCGGGGCTGATGGTGTTATCACCTGAACGTTTGGCGCGGGTTGATCCGGATTTAGCCCAAAGGGCGGCGATTCCCTTACTAGCGACACTGCGGGCGCAAAGCCCGAATAAACAAGTGGAAGACCGTGGTCTACTGAGCCGCAGCTTGCTGCCGATCCCCGATTTTGAGGGCAAAGTGGCTTGGTATCTCGATGGCGGCGTGCTGTTTAATCGGGATACGCGCATCGTCGACCATATCCGCGACCTCGTGTACGACAAGGGCACGTTGCCGGAGCGTTCCATCGGTACTGTGACCATTTTCCTTGACAATATTCGTGTCTCAACCAACGTGCCTTTGCATTTTTTCCCACAATCGAATGAACCCCAAGGGCGGGCGCTCGGCAGTTTAGTGTCGGAGGAAGTGCGCGAAAAAGTGCTGAATCACGGCGAGTTATGGGTCGATCGCGCCTTTGTGTTTAACGATTGGTTTATTTCCGCCTATGCGCCCTTAGAAGATATCCGTGGGCAACGTGTTGGCATGATCTATACCGGATTCTCAGAGTCGCCCTTTATCCATAACTACCTGCTTAATATCATCGAGTTAGGCACTATTTTGATGCTGGTGCTGCTGATCTCCGGCTTGTTGGTGTACCGCGGTGCTTACAGCTTGTTGCAACCGATTGAGCGTATTCACCATGTGGTGCAAGCGGTGCAGTCTGGTCGCAATGTACGTATTGGCGCCTTGGGGCTGGACAGGGATAACGAATTGTCGAATCTTGCCGAGCAGTTCGACCGTATGCTCGACTTATTGCAGCGGCGCAACGCGCAAATCCAATCCGCGGCCGAACAACTCGAGATGAAGGTCGAGGAGCGGACTCGTAGCCTGCAGGATAAGACTTTGGAATTGCAGCGCAACGTGGCGTTACTCAATGAGACTCGCCAGCAGTTAGTGACCAATGAAAAGTTAACCGCGCTGGGTGAGCTAACCGCAGGGATTGCCCATGAGATCAATAATCCAACGGCGGTGATCCTCGGCAATATGGAGCTGCTGCGTTATGAGCTTGGAGATAATGCCGAGTCGGTAAAAGAAGAAATCGACCTTGTTATCCAACAGGTTGGCCGCATTAGCACTATTATCCGCAGCCTGCTGCAATACAGCCGTCCTGGTGAGTTTAACGCTCCCTTAGAGATGCATCCTATTACGCCTATCATCGAGGAAATGCTGGTATTAGTGCGGCACTCGATTCAGAAACAAGAAGTGGTGCTGATCACTGAACTGAACGCCAGCTGCCCAGTGCAGGTTAATCGCCCGCAGTTGCTGCAAGTGCTGATTAACCTTGTGGTTAACGCCGCTCATGCGATGGACGGTAAGGGCAGGATTTGGGTGCGAACCTATGATTGGCTGCAGCAAGATATGCCGATTGGGGTGAAAATTGAGGTTGAGGACGAAGGTTCGGGGATTGCGCCTGAGCAGCTAGGGCGGATTTTTGATCCCTTCTACACCACGCGTAAAGACGGCACAGGCCTTGGATTATCCTTAAGTTACGGCATTATCAAGCGCATCGGCGGCACCATAGAAGTGAGTTCTGTACTGGGTAAGGGCTCTATCTTCACCATTGGTTTGTACCATGAGGCGAAGGAAGATCAGCAAAACAACCCCTACGATGGTTTACATTTTTCCGGCCAAAGCACCGAAATGTCATCTTAGAAGCGACTCTGCACACAACGCTATAGGATTGATTCACTGAATAAAAAGCAAAAAAAAGCCGGATGATGAATCCGGCCACAAAAGAGTGTGTGTGAGCAATGTCGTGCTTGCAAACTCAGGAGCACTTTAACAACGTCAGATTACCAGTCATCCGTGTTAAAGATGAGTTTTGGAACGCAAGTTAACGATAATCATTCTCAATTAGGTTTGCAAGCTATTTCTCGCAAAAAATGCACATTTTTATGTAAATCGCCTTTAAGCAGTCGCAATCGACTTGCTTAAATGCAGTTTATGGTCGATCAGGCTTTGCGGATCGGCCTTCAGTTCAGTAATCAAGTACTGGTTTCTAATCAACAGATTGAGCATGGCGGGGAAGCGGTTCATGGTCTTAACCTGGATGAAGTTATAACCTTGGCGGCTTGCCCATGTTTCTTGGTATTCCAATAGGCTTTGTGCCAGACCTAAACGTCTAAAGTCGGTCGCAACACCGCCTAACCAACTGTAAAACACGGCATCAGCCTGTTCGTATCCCAGCTTAAAGCCTGCAAATTCACCTTCCACATAGGCTAAGAGAATCAAGCAAGTCTTATCCGAGAGACGTTCTGCCAGTGTTTCGCTGGTCAGCGGGCGGTCGAGTTCAGGGATTTGCTTGCTCAGTTCGATAAGCTGTGTGGTCAACTCAGGTGTCAGAGCTGTCAGAGCTTTGATTTCAATTGAATACATAATTTTCTCTCACAGAAAATCAGCCCCAAATGCGCATAAACACAGTGGGGCTGAACTAAAAACTGCTCAAATTATAACAGGTCTGGCCAGTTGAGTTAATCAGGAAAATGATTTTTGTGGACTGGTTTGCAAGATCTTGTCTTGTAAGACCTTCAGCAGGACGCCGTAGGCGGGCAGGAATAACCCTAAGCTCACGAGTAATTTGAAGCTGTAATCCACGGCCGCGATTTCGGGCCAGTTGGCCGCCATAAAGCTGTCTGTTGAGGCATAAAAAGCGACACTGAAGAACACTAAGGTGTCGACTAAGTTACCGACAATGGTCGATGCCGCAGGCGCGACCCACCAAGAACGGCTTTGGCGTAGGCGAGCGAAGACTGTGATATCCATCAGCTGACCAATCAAATAAGCCGCGAAGCTGGCGAAGGCAATGCGAAACACAAAAGTGTTCCATTGGCTTAAGGAATCAATCCCTTGGAAGCTGCCTTGATGGAATACCACACCCATGACATAGGAAATCATCAACGCGGGCACCATGGCCTTGAGAATGATGCTACGGGCAGGTGTTTGTCCAAAGATGCGCACGGTGAGATCGGTCGCCAGATAGACAAAGGGAAAACTAAACGCGCCCCAAGTGGTGTGAAAACCAAACAATTGAAACGGTAGTTGTACCAAGTAGTTGCTGACGCAAATAATCAGTATGTGAAATCCCACTAATAGCAGGAGTGCGCGGCGAAGCTGCGCTGGGGTTAACATTAACATATGTGGCCTTTTTAGTTGTGTAGGGCGGGGTGAGGGAACCCGCTAAATGATCTGTTGTTATTTTACCCAATATCAGCGTGCGGAAATCGGGGTCGCCATTATAGTGACCAGGTTCGAAGATGCAAGCTTACTGTTTATATTCCAAGCAATTTAGCCTTGAGTTTCGAGGAGGAGTGGTAGATAAGGTCACAGCACTGGCAGGGAAATTATCCTACACTGTTAAGAAATGGGAGGAGAACGCGATGCGATCATTTCTTGCGGCCTTGTGTTTTAGTTTATTGAGTTTGTGTTCCTACGCGACACCGGCTAAGCCCGTAGTGATCCATCTGGTCACTGCTTCGTGGCAGGGTTTCTCCAATCCTGATGAGACGGGTTATTACTTCGATATTCTCCGCAAGGCTTTTCCTGCTCCCGATTGGCAACTCGATGTGCAGTTTATGCCCTTTGCCCGCACGCTTTATATGGTTGAAACCAGCAGAGTGGATATGATCCTCAGTGTTTACAAGGGGGATGTGAAAAACAGCCTACTGAGTGAAAACCCCGTTGAACTCGACTCTATCGATGCCGCCGTTACCCCGCAAATTGCGGCGACTTGGTCGGGGATGGAGAGCCTATCCCACAAGAAAGTGCAGGCCATGTTGGCCTATCGCTATAACATGCTGACGACGACCCCGATGTTTTATGAGGAAGGCAGCGATATCTTAAGCATGCTAAATAGCGTGAATGCGGGGCGAACCGATGCCGTGCTGGATTACAGAAAGAATATGGAGACTCTCGTCCCTCAATTGAAGGCGCCGCAGCAGTTTGTGATTATTCCTGGGGTGCTCACCGCCGAAACTTATTTCGCCTTTGCCAATACGGAAAAAGGGCGGATGCTAAAGCAACATTTTGATATTGAACATAAAAAGCTGATTGATTCCGGTGAGCAAGAACGACTCTACACAGAGACTAAGGCCAATGGCTATTGAGTTTGCCGTTACAGTTCGATCAAAATTGACATAATCGTCGCCAGCTTATTCTCCAGCTCCTGCCATTCCGCCTCGGGATCCGAACCCGCAATAATCCCCGCTCCGGCAAACAGATTGATCTTGCCTGGTTCAATCAAGGCGCTACGAATCGCCACCGAAAATTCACTCTCGTACTTATTGAAATAACCACAGGCACCGGCGTACCAGCCGCGCATGTAGCCTTCGCGTTCGCGAATAAAGCGCATGGCAGACTCGCGGGGAAGGCCACCCACAGCAGGAGTTGGGTGCAGAGCCTGTAGCAATTGGAAGTCATTCACGCCCTGCTTTAACTCGGCGCGAATGGCGCGGTGGAGATGCTGAATATGGTTTAGCTTAAAAATCGTCGCGGTTTCTTCGGCGCCCACATGTTGGCTCAAGGGGGAGAGCATACTGACGATATGGCGGCGAACCAGCTGGTTTTCTATGCTGTTTTTGTTGTCTTCGAGCAGCGCGTTGGCCAGTGCCGTGTCTTCTTCTTGGTTTAAGCCACGTACTGTGGTGCCTGCAAGCGCCTCGGTAAACAATTCCTGCTGACGACGGCGAAATAACCGCTCTGGCGAGCAGGAGATATAAGTGCGCTCAGGGCTAAATTGGAAGCCAAATTGGAAACTATTCGGATTACGCCCCTGCCAGCAGGCTAACACCATCCAAGGATCGACCTGTGCATTGACCTCAAGCTCAGTGTGGCGCGACAGCACCACCTTGGGCGTCTCTTGGTTAAACTTGGGCTCAACCACTTGCTCGATTAAGGTCTTCCAGCGCGGAAAATCGGGAATATCGGTGCGGCTCAACAGCGCAAGTTTATTGGGCGGTGCGAGCGGACGAGCCGGTAGCACGGCTTCTATCGCGGCAATGGCGAGGTCGATTTCCTCTTCGGGATGCCGATCGGCAAAGTTCAGATTGACCCGCAAACTGAACTGGTTCGCGCTGCGTCTAAATTCGATACGCGGTAGCACAAAGCGACTATTACCAAACTCTGGCCAGGACTCTATGCTGCGGTCAAACGCCACGCCGCCGTAGTAACGGATCTCGGGATTCGTGGTTAAGGCGCGTTGCTGTTGGTAAATTTCCGCTAAGGTGTCATCATCGACGCCGGTTTCAAACTTAAAGTCTTTACAGGCACCAATCGCCGCCACTTCTTCAACCTTGTCACGTCCATGCCAGTAGATGCGCGGGTATTGGTTTTGGGATGCCAGCCATGAAATCAAAGGGATAGAAACAGTGGTTAAGGATAACTGCACTATCGGCTCCGTCGGTGGAACCTGCTTCAATTGAATGAGTTTGTCGATGAGAGACTTAAGGTCTTCAGACAGGGCGTGAGCGGGCAAATAAAACTCCAAAGGTAACGAGATGAAGGTGGTGGCTGAAGTTCCGGCAGTCAGCGGTAAGTTAATCCATTCTTTTTAAAGCTATTTACACCGAGTGGGTGAGAGCGTGTAAATAAGAATCTTTCGCTCAAATTAAAGGCCGAGGCCGTCAGTGTCAAGATGCAACCCACGAGTGTGTGACTTTTGCCATAGTCTCATTTTGCGGCGCTAAAAAACGTGACCAAGATGGGTCTTTTTGTCGATACCGTTGTCTATGTTGGACATTTTGTCTCTTTGTGATGCGTCGCATTTTCTATTTGTTGTGATTAGTCGATCTGGGTTGGTTTTTGATTTTATTTCAGTTGAGACGGAAATTCCTCAGACCACAATAGGGGGCACATCTTAAATTTCCTGTATGACAACAATAATATGATTACCAGAAATACCGCCTTTAGAGTGTCGTCCTTAGCGCTGGCAATTGGGCTGAGTTTTACCGCCTCAGCCGATGAAATCGCCCGCGATCCCCTGTTGAATGTGAATGAAGTGATTGTCGTCCATGGTGAAGGTGCCGATGCGGAGCAATTGGCAACCACCCATTGGAGCATCGACGAAGCCGAAATTCGTGCTCTGGGTGCACAGACTTTAGATCAAGTGCTGAAGAATGTACCCGGGGTTTATATCCGTGTGGGTGGCGATGGCACCCCTAGGGTCGATATCCGTGGTTTTAAGACCCGTCATGTCACTCTGTTGGTGAACGGCGTGCCTATGAGCAGTGCCGACGATGGCCAGTTCGACCCAAGCGTGATCCCAACCAGCCAAATTGCCTCGGTTGAAGTGTCAGTTGGCCCGACTTCAGTACTGTACGGCCCAAGCGGCGCCGGCGGTGTGATCAATATTATTACTAAGCAAGGCAGCACAGCGCCCGCCTTGTCTGGACGTTTAGAAGCGGGTAAAGACAATACCTTTAATGGCGATATCAGCGCCGCTGGCTCGGGTGATGATTGGCAGGGATTGGTGAGTGTGAGCCGTCAACAGACCGATGGTTTCCCGATGTCGAACGATTTCGAGCCGACCCAATATCAAGACGGTGAGCTGAGAGTTAATTCAGATAAAGAAGTCACCAACGTCTATGCCCAAGGCAGTTATTGGTTATCGGATAAGACACAGCTGATCGCCAATATGGCACTGCGTAATGGTGAGTGGGGTAAACCCTCACGTGATGGTACTGGCAGCGGTAAGCTCAAGTATGAGCGTACCGACGACTATGATTCACATACCTTCCAACTCGGCTTAGCCCATCAGTTTGACGATACCTTTACCCTGCGCGGATTTGGTTATCACAATCAAAGCGATACCTTAGAAGCAGCCTATGCGGATGAAACCTATCAAGCATTGACGCAAACCCAAGATGGCCGTTCCGTGGTGCAAGGGGTCAATTTACAGTTAATCACCGATTTTCATAAAGCAGGGCTGTTAACCACCTCTGTGATTGCTGAAGAGCAGAGCTGGAAGTCTGTCGTGGACACTTACTCCAGTAACGCTGGCAGCGGTACTGGCAATAACTCGGGTACAGGCACTGGTTCAGGTTCTGGCAGCGGCTCAGGTAGCGGCAGTGGAACAGGCTCTGGCGGTGGCACGGGTAGCGGTGGCGGCACAGGCTCTGGCGGAGGCACGGGTAGCGGCGGCGGAACAGGTTCTGGCGGTGGTACTGGTAGTGGCAGTGGAACAGGTTCTGGCAATGGTAGCGGTGGCGGTTCTGGCGGCGCTGAAAACCTAAATGATTCTGCATGGTTGTATACTGCTGCGGCCGAATATCAGTATCAGTCAGAACATAACTATGGCTTCACCTTGGGCGGGGCTTTCCATTCACTCGATACTTCAGACGGTACGGATGATAACTACTCGGCGATGGCCTCTAGTTATTGGCAGATTGTGCCTGACTCTCGTTTGAGCCTGAGTGTGGCACGCAAAGTACGTTTCCCTTCTATGGTGAATTTGTACTCGCAATCATCGGGTAATAGTGAGTTAGAAGCGGAAGAGTCTAAACATGTTGAGCTGGGTCTGGATCAAAACCTACCAGCCAGCACCGACTTCTCGCTCTATGGTTTTTACACCGATGCGAAGAACTATATCGCCAAAGATACCGATGGTTTCTACCAAAATATGGGGCGCTATGAGTTCAAAGGGGTTGATTTCCAGATTAACAACCATGCGATTGAGCATTTAGATCTGAGCTTCTCTTACAGCTTCCTAGACTCGAAAGAAATGGAAGGCGACGATACCTTAGATGCGCTGCAATACCGTCCTCGTCACCAGCTGCGCTGGCAAATGAGCTACGAATTCCCATTCGAGACGCAAGTCCACCTCAATGTGGAGCGAATCCTCGATCAGGTTTATGCGACTCAGGTGAAAGTGAACGGTCAGAACCAGTATCAACAGCAGTCGCTGGATAACTACACCTTAGTGGATATCAACTTAGTGCAGCCGCTGATCGCCGATAAGTTAGAAGTGTATCTGCGCGCCACTAACCTATTGGATGAGAACTACTACCAGAGTGAAGCATTGCCTCAGGCTGGCCGTCAGTTCTTCGTTGGTGTGAACTGGCAGATTTAAGATGAAATTACTCGAGCTCGACGGTGTCAGCTTTAACTATGGCAGCCAATTAGCCCCGGTTTTACAGGAGCTTAAGCTCTCGATTGGCGCAGGCCAATGCCATTGTGTGAGCGGGCCAACGGGCTCGGGGAAATCGAGTTTATTAAATCTACTGGCGGGCGTGCTGTCGCGTCCCCATGAGGGCGATATTTGGCGTCATCCAGAGCTGGTGACTGGCTTAGTGATGCAGGATCCTCAAACCCAGCTACTGAGGCAAACCGTGGGTGCCGAAGTCGCCTTCGCCTTAGAGAATCTCGGCATCCCCGCCGAGAATATGTTGCCTAAGGTGCAGTTAGCGCTGCGACGCGTCGGGCTGTTTTTACGGCTCGATACCCCTGTCAGCACCCTTTCCCTCGGCCAAAAATACCGCTTGATGATTGCCGCCCAGTTGGTGTGCGAGCCGCATTTACTCTTGCTCGATGAGCCATGGGCGCAGCTCGATGATCACGGTGTAAGCGAGCTATTGGCTGTGCTGCGTAATCTGATTGCCGAAGGTATGGCATTGGTGCTGGTGGAACATAATGCGGCGGCCTTTGCCGAGATTATCCAGCACTATTGGCAATTAGAGGCTGGCCGTTTATCCGAGGGAATATACACCGTTAGCGATGCCCCAGTGCAGGATGTGCCAGTGAGAGCTTGGGGAGGCGCCCATCACTTAGGCAAAGTGCTGGTCAGCGCCGAGGCGTTTGATTTTTGCTTCGATGGTTGTCAGCCCCTGTTTAGTTGTCCGCAAGGGTTTCAACTGCATGCGGGCGAGATAGTGACCTTAGTGGGGGATAATGGCGCGGGTAAAACCAGCCTCTTAAAATCCCTCGCGGGCATGCTGCACTTAAAGCTACGTTTGCCACTCAAGGTGCTAGGCCGTAAACCTAAACTCGGTGTGTATGGCGCGGAGTTAGGGCTATTGCTGCAAAGGCCGAGTCGACAACTGTTTGAAACCAATGTGCTGGCCGAAATGCAGTTTAGTTTGAATCGTTTCGAACTTCCGACTGCGCGTGCCGAGCAAATGTTGCTCGATCTCGAGTTGAGCGCTCTGGCCGAACAGTCGCCCCATAAGCTGTCCTATGGTCAGCAACACCTGATTGCCTTGGCATCCCTAGCCTGCTTGCAGCCTAAGGTGCTGCTACTCGATGACCCGCTCGCGGGTATGGATAAAGAGTACTATCGCAAAGTATGGTTCCTGCTCAAGCGTCTCAGTGCCCAAGGCTGTGCGATTCTGATGACCAGCCATAGGCTGGTGGAACACAGTGCGGTGTCGCGGCAGTTAAGCCTGCGCCAAGGGCTGTTGGCAGAAGAAGCCATGGGGATGGAGGAGCGCTATGTGGGTTAGTTGTCGTCGATGGCGACTACGTGCCCGCCGGCGTTGGAGTCGCGAGAAACAAGAAACCACCCTGTGCGCGCTGTCGCTGTTTTTAGTCTGCGTACTTTCCGCCTGCGCTTTTGTATTGCCCGCCGATTTACTGCTACCGCTGGCGGCCGTGAATGGCTTGCTTGTACTCCATGGGTTAGCGCGCCGAGGCAGTATTATGGGCGTGGTGAAACTCGGCGTGATCCAACTGACGATTACCTTAAGTCTTTATCTGCTGCTCTATGGTGTTGATCACCTTGCCCAAGGCGCCGTGGTGGTGGGACGCATTATTTTAGCGACTATCCCCGGATGGTGGTTGTGCATCACGGCGGCGCCTGAGCGTATCGGCGAAGTCTTAAGTGCATTCTTGCCGAGCAAATGGGCCTTTGTGGTGGCTGCATCTTTGAGTTTGCTGCCCTATATGGCGGACGAAGTGCGCGAGATTTACCAGATCCAGTGTCTGCGCGGTGCACGCATTACCCCTAAGGCGTTGCGGAATCCCAAAAACTGGCCAGAACTGGTGTACTGCGTGCTGTTTCCTGTGTTAATCCAATTGCTTAAATTATCTCGCCAGATGGCGGTTGCGGCCCAGAGCCGCCACTTTGGTAAGAGCTCACGTGCCACCCATTGGCATTCACCCAGAGACAAAAAATGAATAAAAAACTCCCCCTGAGCTTACAGGATTCTTTGTTTATCGGCTTTTGTGCCACCCTGCTGGTGGCATTGACGGGCATGTTAAGGCTCAAGCTTGGGCTTTCTGGTCACAGCATGTTTTTAATGAGCTTCTTCTACTTGATTTGCTACGGCGTGCTTGGGCGTTTCGGCAGCATGATTGCCTGCGGCGGCATTGCGGGCTTAGTCGCCATGGCGCTCGGTGTTGGTAAGGGTGGCCCAATGATTTTATTGAAGTTTATCTTACCTGCTATAGCGATGGATCTGGTGGCCTTGTTGTTACCGCTCACATTAAGCCTGCATTGGCGCTGCGTGATTTTAGGCATTGTTGGTTGTATGGCGTGGGCGGTCAAAGTGGCACTGACCAATGCGCTGGCGGGCATGGCGCTCGATGTCGTGCTGATCCAATGGGGCGCAAGCGTGCTTAAGGGCGGATTCTTTGCCACCTTAGGTGCCCTGTTAGTGCCTCCCGTGCTGCATAGGCTTAAGGCCCATGATCTCCTTCACCGTGACAAGTTTTAACTGCTAGGAATACCGATGAAAAATTGGCTTATTTGTATCGACGATACCGACGACATTGGCACTAAGGGCACGGGGGAGATTGCCGAGGAAATTGCACTCTTACTCGCGCAAACCTCGCGGGGCAAGGCCTCCTTTGTGACGCGGCATCAACTGTTTGTGCACCCTGACATTCCCTACACCTCACACAACAGTGCCATGTGTTTTGCGCTGCAGTCGCCACTATCGCAGGCGGAAATCCATCGTCTTGCGGTCGCGCATCTGGTGGCCGAATCGGCGCCTAAGGCGGATCCTGGGATTGCGATTTTGGATGTCGATTCCGACTATGATGTGCATGCGCTGATAGACTTCGGACTCAGCGCCAAGCGTGAGGTGATTACCAAAGAAGCCGCCTATCAGCTTGCAGAGCAGTTACAGATCCAACTCACCGAGCACGGTGGCACCGGACAGGGCGTGATCGGTGCCTTGGCGGGATTAGGGCTGCGCTTAATGGGGAGCGATGGGCGAGTTAAGGGTCAAATCAAACTCGGTCAACTTGAGGAAGTCTCCCTCGAATTAACTGTGGCAGAGATTCTCGAGCAGACTGGCCTCGATGCGGTCATTAGCACAGATAAAACCCGTTTAGCGGCGGATGAAAAGGTTCAACTCAAAGGCAAAGTGAAGGCCGTTTACCTTGAGCATCAATTTGTATTGTTAGTCGCGAAGGACGGTGAGTTGTGGCGTAATGCGGGTAAGCAAGCCTTACAGGACTATTGAGGTGAGAATGGAGCAAGAGCTACTTCAACAGTTTGAATACGAGACCGAGCGCTGGATTTTTCGGGCGGGTTTACAGCAATATTCCGAGGCGAGACGGGTGGCACAACTGTGCTCTCGTTTTGCTCCCGATGATGAAGATGAGCAGGTCGATGATGAACTTCGCTCCTGTTATAACTGCCAATATCGTCGTTGGATGATGACAAGCTTCGAGTGTTTGATGCTAAAAAATACCGTATTATTAACTAATTAGCTTATATTTGAATCGAGTCCCATCATTTTGCTTGGTTTTTGCCTTGTTCTTTGAGGCTTGTCATCAAAGCATATGGTGCTTTTAACCTCCCCAGCTTAGAATGCAAGTTATACTGTCCTATACTACCAAGATAAAAATGGCTTCATAATGTGCTAAATTAGCATGGCGTGTTGCGTGGTCAGTAGCAGTAATCTTCTCTATGCCTTGGGGTTGCTAGAAATGAGTGAGTCGGCAGAATCAGTTGAGCTAATCAAATTACCCGTGTCGCAATTAACATTGGGTATGTTTGTCTGTGCGATAGACAAAAGTGATCAAGGTCGACTCGCCATTGCAAACGCTGGCCAAATCAAGCACAAGGATGCGATTGCCAAATTAACCAAGAATGGGATCAAATTTGTTTGGGTCGACACTGAACGTTCGGCCGAACATTGTGGTTTTAAACGTAAAGCCAGCAACAACATTCCGCCAGAACCGAAAAAACCGTTTGCGACCCGCGAGAATCAACAAAAGCAGGCACAGGTCATTTTGACCGAAGCGAAAGACTTGATCCGCAAAGTCTTGTCAGAAACCTTTGAAGGCAAAGCGATAGAAGTCGCCCCATTCGAAGCCTTAGCCGACAGCATGATTGAATCTGTCTTGTTGGATGAAGACGCGCTGAGATGTATGTCTGCACTGCGTTCAAAGGATGCTTATCTGCTTGAACATTCAGTGAATGTGGCCTTCCTGTTGGTGACCTTTGGTAAGTATTTAAAGCTCGACCGTTCGATTCTTCGGGAGATGGCGGTCGGTGGTATCTTGCACGATATCGGCAAGATCAAGGTCGATAACAAGGTGCTGCATAAGCCGGGTAAGCTGACCCCAGAAGAATTCGAACATATGAAGCTGCATCAAGTGTATGCACTTGAAATTATGAACGAAACAAAAGGCTTATCTCAGGTCAGTAAAGACGTTTGCCTGATGCACCATGAAAAGCTCGATGGCCGTGGATACCCAAGGGGATTAAAGGCCGAGGAAATCCCACTCCATGGCCGCATGAGTTGTATCGTTGATATCTTCGACGCCCTCACTGCCACTCGTTGTTACAAAGAGGCCATGAGCCCCGCGGCGGCCTTTAAGATCCTACTGAGTTTGACACCGTTCCATCTCGATCAAGAACTGGTATACGAGTTTATTCGCTGCGTCGGCGTGTATCCTGTCGGTTCTTTGGTCGAATTGTCCGATGGACGAGTGGGTATCGTCTGGACTTCGAAGGACCGGGACGCATTACACCCGATCGTAAAATGCTTTTATTCTTTAAAAGCAAAACGTTACACCGAGGTGGTTATGGTAGATCTGCTCAAGTCGGATCTGCATATTGAACGCGGCGTTTCACCTAGCTCGCTGGATATCGACCCTAAACCCTTCTACTAATGCGCGCCGTTGCGCCTGATATCTGCCAAGTTGTCAGGTGCCATTCATTGCCCCGATAAGGGGAAAGGCCGTACACTGGGCCAAAGTTTTTCTAGGGCCCTGTTATGAATAGTGTACGCAACTCTCTCCTTCCGATTCTCGTTATTCTGCTGTCTTTAGCGCTGTTAATTCCCGGCGTGACTCAACCCATTTTGAGCCTCAATGGCAGCATAGATAAGGCCAAACTCACCGAACAAGGGATTGAGCAGGTCGCACAAAGTTTCGATGAGGACTCGGGGCGCGACAGTGCCCGCGGCATGTTGAATATGGTCAGTGGGCTGTTGGGGCTGAACAACCTCAAGGGCGAGGTCGAAGTATTGCAGCAAACCCGCAGTATCTGGAGCACTGTCACCGAATTATACACCTCTGGCAATGGCTTAGTGGCCGGTCTGGTGATGCTGTTTAGTATCATTATCCCCGCAGTGAAACTCAGTCTGATGTTGGTACAACAAAGCGTGAGTTCGGTTGCGCTGCAGTGGCGCATTCATCATATCGTCTCTGCGCTGGCGAAATGGTCGATGGCCGATGTGTTTGTGGTGGCCCTGATCATTACCTTTTTGGCGGGCAATGCCTCGGGTGGCATGGGCGAAATGCTCAAGACCAAGGCGCAGTTTGAGAACGGATTCTACTTCTTTACCGCCTACTGCATTCTCTCAATCGCCAGTGGTTACTTAGTGCGTCGTCCAACACCGATTCTGTAGTTATACCAATCGTATTAAATATCTGTTCATTCAGCGGGAATTAAACGGGCTTTAGACAAGGCGAAGGCTTGAAGGCATAGTGGCGCTCTGTCGAAAGCCTTAAACGCAGCATAAAGCCCGTTCAACCCCGCCCTTCGGGAGCCTCACAGGCATTTCACTCCCGTGTTACATTGACTTAAAAGGGAATAACCATTTCTTCGTCAATGCGCCTTGGATTGAGATGCCTGTGGTGCTCTGAACTGATTAGATATTTGATGTGATTGGTATTAGCATACAGCAGGTTCCGTATGCCCTTTATCGTTAGGAAAGCGTGCCGTTTTGATAGATGGGCATAATCCAATAACGGCAAGGGTTGTGTTTACAGACCTTTGCTAGTGTTTCAAGCAGGGCGCTTTGCTGGCTTGCAGGGTGCATAATCTCAAACTTACAAAACTCCCGATAACCTTCCACCTGTTCCTTGATATTGAAATGGCTGTGCTCGCGGCTAAATCCGCAAATATTGCCCAAGCTAAAGCCGGATAAAAACTCCAATTCAATCAGGGTGTCGACTATATCGTCCTTAATATCGTTTTGGGCGATCAGGACTAGCAGTTGTTCCGTGCTCATCGGCGTTTCTCCAGCCAAAAATACAACATGGGCAGTAAATACAAGGTCGTAATGGTCGATGTGAGCAATCCGCCGATCACCACAATGGCCAAGGGTTTTTGGATTTCAGCACCTGGGCCCGAGGCGAACACTAAGGGGATCAAACCAAACATGGCGGTAGTGGCCGTCATCAGAATGGGTCTGAGTCGCCGCGCGGCGCCCTGTTCGACTCGCTCCCTGAGGCTACCGAATAAGTATTTGGTTTGTTCGTAATAACTGACCATCACTACGCCGTTAAGCACGGCGACACCGAGCAGGGCAATAAAACCTACTGAGGCGGGCACTGAGAGGTATTCCCCCGAGAGATACAAGCTGACGATACCGCCCATCATGGCAAACGGGACGTTGGCGAGGATTAATCCCGATTTTGCTAGAGAGCCGAAGGTGGTGAATAAAATCAAAGTGATCAGTGCGATAGCTATGGGGATCACCAGCAGTAAATTGCTGGTGGCGCGCTGCTGGTTTTCAAACTCGCCACCGAAGCTAACGCTATAGCCGCTGGGCAGTTTGATTTCCTTAGCGATTTTGCTGTTAAGCTCCTCCACAAAGCCCACAATATCCCGCCCTTGGACGTTGGTGGTGATCACCGAAAAGCGATTTCCCTGTTCCCGCTCGATCAGGATCGGGCCCTGTTTATAGCTCAATACCGCCACATCACTTAGGCGTTTTAGGGAATGATCTGGCATCACCAATAGCTGATTTTTCAGTTCGTTAATGTTGCTGATCTGCTCTTGGTTATTGGCTATAAGCACGGGCGTGCGCTTCTTCCCTTGCAGCACTTCGGTGACGACCACGCCTTCGAGCTGGCTCTTGAGGTAGCGGGCAAACTCCATAGTGCTCATCCCAAACCCACGGGCGAGCTCGTTATCTAAGGTGAGATTGATAAAGGGGCTGCCTTCAATCATCGCCATCTTAACGTCGACACTGCCCTGAGTGGCGGTGACCAGTTGTTCTATCTCACCGGTGAGTTTGCCTAAGGTCTCGATATCATTACCAAATACTTTAATCGCGACATCCCCAATACTGCCTGTGAGCATTTCGGAGACGCGCATCTGTATCGGTTGTGTAAAGTTAAAGTTCACGCCGGGATATTTGAGCAGCACAGTGCGGATGGCATCGATAAGCTGCTCTTTGGTCGCAAAACGCCATTCGCTGCGGGGCGCCAGCTCTAAAAACACATCGGTTTCGTTCAGTCCCATGGGATCTAAACCTATCTCATCGGCGCCGGTGCGCGCCACCATCTGCTTAATTTCGGGGATTTGGCTTAGCAGGGTTTGCTGGATCTGTTTATCGATAGCGATGGAAGCGTCGAGGGAAATCGAAGGGGATTTCTCTAATTGGAGAATAATGTCGCCCTCATCTAAGGTCGGCATAAAGGTTTTCCCCACCAGACTAAACAGGCCGAGACTGACGATCAGCAAGCTAAAGGCAATGAGCATAAAAGGCTTTTGCCAACCAAAGCAGGCTTTTAGGCTGCCAAGGTAAAGATGCTTGAGCTTTTCGATGGCCTTAGGTTCTTTCGCGGCCTTTTCGTTGACTAGGTACGAGGCAATCACGGGGATTACGGTCAGTGATAACACCAGCGCCGACAGCATGGCAAACACTATGGTGATGGCGACTGGGGTGAAGAGTTTGCCTTCTAAACCACTGAGGGTGAGCAGTGGTGAGAACACTATGATGACGATAACCGTTCCCGATACTACCGGAATGGCGACGTCTTTGGTGGCGCGAAAGATCAAGTGCAAACGCGGCAAACGCTGTTTAGTGGCGATTAAATTCACCATGTTTTCAACTACGACCACGGAGGAGTCCACCAACATGCCGATGGCGATAACGAGGCCGCCAAGACTCATCAAGTTAGCGGAGAGATTGAAGTGATCCATCATCAAAAAGGTGAACAGTGCGGCTAGCGGCAGTGATAGGGACACCACTAGCGCGGCGCGCACATTCCCTAAAAACAGTGCCAGCAATACGATGACCAACACAACGGCCTCGAATAGCGCATTGGAAATAGTCTCAATAGCGGTGTTGATCAGGTTAGCGCGGTCGTAAAAGGTGTTTATCTGGCTGCCTTCGGGGAGAGTCAGACTGATTTGCGCCAGCTTTTCCTTAATGTTGTTAACCACTTGTGCCGTATTGGCGTCCTTGAGGGCAATGATTAAGGCTTCGGCGGTTTCGTTGCCATCCTTAGTGACGGCGCCGTAGCGCGCAAGGTGGCCAATCTGGATATCGGCGAGATCCTGCAAGCGGTAGACCTTGGCATTATCGGCTTTGATCACTAGCTGTTTAAGCTCGTCGATATCATCGATGCGTCCCTCGGAGCGCACTATGATGGTGTCTGTACCTATGGTGAGCTTACCAGCACCTTCGTTGTGATTATTTTCCACAATCGCCTGTTGCAGCGCGGCAAAGCTCACGCCCGCAGCCGCCATCGCCGCAGGATTGGGGCTGATGCTAAAACTCTTGGCATAACCGCCGAGGATATTCACATCGGCAACGCCGGGCACTGTGCGCAGCAGCGGCCGAATTTCCCACTCGAGTAATTGACGCCGCTCCAGCAGGGAAAGATTGGGGTTTTCGAGTGAAAACATAAAGATTTCACTCAGTGGCGTGCTCATGGGCGCCACACCGCCACTCACACCTTCGGGAAAACTATCCCAGACCGCCGAGAGGCGCTCGCTCACCTGTTGGCGCGCCCAATAGATATCCGTGCCTTCTTCAAAATCGAGGGTGATATCGCTAATGGCGTACTTAGTGGTCGAGCGCAGAATCGATTGCCGCGGAATGCCGAGCAGTTCGGTTTCAATCGGGACGGTAATCTGGGCCTCGATTTCCTCCGGCGTCATGCCGGGAGCCTTGAGGATAATCTTCACTTGGGTTGGGGAAATATCCGGAAAGGCATCCAAGGGAATGGCAAACCAAGCGCGTGCGCCAGCCAACATGAGGATCAGCGCCACAATCAGCACAAAGAGTCGCTGAGTGAGCGAAAAACGGATCACAGAGGTGAGCATCTTATTCGCCTCCTAAACCGAGCATGATGCCTTTCACCGCGGCAACCGACTGGGATAGGACTTGCAGCTGACTCAAGTCTTGATCGCTGGCGACAATATATTGCTCCGGGGTTGAGCCTAAGATATCGACCGTTAGCGCATTGAGCTGGTTATCGGACCGAGTGAACACTTGGCTGTCTTGCTCCCAACTAAACACACTGTTTTTGGGGAGTAGATACACGGCCTTTTGATACTCGGGAACCACAGTCATTTGCTGGCCTAACAACAGGTTACATTCCTGCGGCACCGCCGATGACCAAGCCGTGACAAAGGCGCCTTCGGCAATCGCCGACAATGACTCAATCGCGATATGGCATTGATTAATGTTGATGGCCGATAGGGAATGTGACTGCCCCGTCGGTACATTGACTTTGACGCGGATGCTGTTATTGGGCACCAGAGAAAACAGCTGATCCCCGGCCATATAAGGGCCGCTGATGGCATTGAGTTTAACGATACCGTCAACGGGCGCGGCGACAACTAAGGAGTCGGTAACCGCATCCGTGCTGTGGACGCGCTCCATAAAGTGCTGCATATGCTCGTATTCGAGGTGGGTCGTGAAATAGTCCTGACTGATCTCACGCCATTTTTCGGCGCTTATACTGCCATTGGCGAGCAAAGGTTTGTTGCGCTCATAACGACTCTTGGCGAGTTGATACAGGCTCGCCGCGGCCTCGACTTGGGCGAGGTAGTGGAACACTTCTGGCCCTGTGAGTTTGACTATCGCTTGGCCTTTACTGACGCGCTGGCCTTGGCCAACGAGAAAGTGCACCTGCTGGATATTCTCGGGCGTGCTGATCCAGTAATCATTGCCGGGGAGGATTTCAACCTGCGCTGGCAATGGGCTGCCCTCATAACTGGCGACTCTTTGTGGTTGGGTGTAACTGAGGTCGAGATTGCCTAAGGCGCTAATGGCTAAGCTTTCGGCCTGTGCCGAACCTACAACACTCGCGGATAAACAGAGAAGGCATGCGCCGTACTTGGCCATCATAATGAAATTCCTAAGGCTTGGAGTTGTTGAGAATGCAGTTGTTGCAAGCTGACGCGGTTGAGCGCCAAGCGGGATTCGGTGTCGAGCGCCTCCATATAGCGGCGCAGCCAGACTTCATAACTCACCTGATCTTGATCTTTTACCTTGGCGAGTTCCTCGGTAATGGTGCGACTGAGGGCGAGCGCTTGGGTGAGTAGGCGCTGTTGCTCGACGAGGTTAGTTTGCTGGCGGACTAATTGATCCCACTGGTTTTTAAGCTCGAGTGCGCTGCGGTCAAGATTGAGACTTTGCTCGGTATTCGCTTGTTGCCATTGGGATAAATCGCTCTGGGACAGCGCCGAGCCCAAGGTTAAGGGCACTGACACGGCTATGCCTAACTGCTGATCATCCACGCCAGTATCCGCGGTATTTTTTGCAGTGAGTGAGACGGTCCAAGGATCGCGCTCACCCGCTTGCTGAGTTTGGATCAGCAGCAGGTGTTGCTGTTGTTGCAGCTTTAGCAATTGCCATAGGGGATGTTGGGCTAAGGTCTCGGCGCCCTTGCCAAGCGGGCGCTCAGTTTCTTCTATCGCGCTTGGCATCTGATCTTGGCCCGTCAGCTGTTGATATAGGGCTAAAGATTGGGCTTGTTGCTGCAGAATGTCGGCACGGCTTAAGGCGATATCGACACTTTCCCGCTCCAGCAGCAGAGTGTTGGCCAGTGGCAATTCTCCTGCATCGGTCAGTTGTTTTTGCTGGCGATGGAGTTTATCGAGCAACTGTTGTTTGCGCTCAAGCTGCGCCAGTTTGACTTCGCTCTGGCGATATTCCCACAGGCTCTGCCTTAATAATCCCGAGAGGTACAAGGCTTGCAACGCCGTTTGTTGTTGATGAATTTGCTCGGCGAGCTGTTTTATTTGTTTATCGCTGCTGTGTAGCGCGGGCGATTTAAATGGCAAATTGACTGAGAGTTCCTGCTCGTAGCTGTTACTATTATCCAAGCTCCCGAGGTGACTTAAGCTAATGCTCGGCAGGCCGGTGAGCCAGGTCGAGCTGGATAAATTTGCCGCTTGGGTATTCGACGAAGTGAGATGAGTCAACCTCGCTTGGCTGCTCGAAAGCGCTTGGGAAAGTTCGGCTTCCGCCGCAAGACACAGGAAACTACTGCCGACTAAGCTGGTCAACAGACATAACTTGATACAAGACGAACTGACAGACATGAGATGATTCTGTGGTATTAAACAATGCTGTCAGTGTAGGGATTGACGGCTGAAAGTCGTCGGGGACCTGTATCATAAATCCGCCTATGGTACATATGTCCCATAAAATAATTGATTGATTTTGCTTTTATTTAGGAGTTTTAGATGAAGGATATTGTCATTATTGGTCTGCTGGCACTCATCATGTGCTTTAAGCTTTTTGACATTAGTTCCGACATTCAATTAGGCATCCCGCAATGGCATTTAGTGCAGGAAGCCATACTCTTAGTGCTCACCGCCGTTGGGGCCATCTACCTCAGTTACGATTTAATTCGCCGCTCGCGCGAGGTTAAAGCCTTAGCAAAACGCCTCGAGTACGCCGATAAAAAAATCGACAATATGTCGACCCAAATGCGCTCCGCCAGACAGGAATACAGCCAAGCCGTATCGAACCAGTTTGATACTTGGGGTTTTACCAAGAGCGAGCAGCAAGTCGCATTTTTATTGCTTAAAGGGCTGAGTTTTAAAGAAATTGCCGAAGTAAGACAGACAAAAGAGAAAACCGTGCGCCAACAGGCATCGACCATTTATGGCAAGGCCGATGTGGATGGCCGCCACACCTTTTGTGCTTGGTTTATGGAGGATTTTATTCAAGAACATAACCAAGAACTGGCGGCAAACGAGTCCGATAGCGCCCATAAAGCCGCTTAAGCTAAACTCTCAGGCTTAGTTGTTATAGCTATTTGTTATTGAAAATCGATATTGGCTGGCTTTTTGGTTCTAAACAATAATGAGCATCCCCTAAGTTCGTCGGAGGATGCAATTGAAAAACTCGCTGCTGATTGTGTTTTGCCTTATTGCCTTGGTTGCATCCACGCAAACCACAGGATTACTCCGCTCGCTGATCGAATTTTCCGCCTTTTTAGGCGTACTGGGGTTGGCTTGGCGGATTAAACCCAACGCCGAATAATGCATCCCGCGTTAGCACGTCAATTTGAGCCGCTAGGCTCAAATCCAATCTATTGAAAATACAGAATATAACCTAAAGACGTAATTCCTATCGCCGCCCACAGAACCACACCCAGCAGCAAAGGCTTAGGGCCGCTTGCCCGCATTTTTTGCACCGTAATCCCTGCACCAATCAAGAACAGACACAGGACCAAGGTACGTTTCGATACTATAAACAACGTGTCGTAGAGCGGCTGAAACTGTGGCAACCAATGGGCGATTGCGATGGCTAAACAGTAAAATCCAATAAAATACGGTAGGTTAAGCTTACGTTTATCGCCGCCAAAGATCAGCGCACTGACAAGGGCGATAGGGATAATCCACAGTGCGCGCGCCAGTTTAATGGTCGTCGCGGTTTTAAGTGCTTCATCACCATAGGCAGAGGCCGCACCGACGACTGAGGAAGTGTCGTGAATCGCGATGGCACTCCACACGCCAAAATCGTATTGGCTCATATCGAGCAAATGCCCGAGGGCGGGGAATAAAAACAAAGCCACCGAGTTGAGTACAAATACACAGGCTAATGCGGTGGCGGTTTGGTCTGGTTTGGCATTAATGGCGGGCGATACGGCGGCAATGGCGCTGCCGCCACAGATGGCGGTGCCAGAGGCGATTAAGTGCCCTGTAATCGGGTCAAACTTTAAAGCGCGAGTCACCAAAAAGCCCAAGATCAGCGTAAAAATAATCGAGCCGACAATTAATCCGAGGTTATGACTGCTGGCCTCAATCGCGGCATTGAAGTTAATCCCAAAGCCTAAGCCGATAATCGAATAGGACAGTAGTTTTTTGGTGAGGGCGGCGATATTCCAGCCGTTTGGCACCCAACCTAGGCTGGCCAAGGTAAAACCGAGCACAAGCGCCATAGGAGATGAGATAACAGGCGCGAGACACAGTAGCGCGGCGCAGATAAACACAAGGCGATGGGGTTGCTTAAGTTGCGAGACTATCGATGAAAAATTCATAACGCCTTAGGTTTGCGACTGAGTGTTATCGTTCCAATCTTGGATTGTCGTATTCATCCACATAGGCATGGATACTCGAATAAGCCAATCGAATAAGCATTGGGACGCTGACAAAGACGGGCATTATAACGATTGCGTTCAGCTTCAATAAAATCAATTTAATTTATTTTGTAAGTCAATTTTATTGAGTCTCAATGGGCAGGTAGGTTTGAGGCTTAAAAAGGAGAGTCGCTGATGGCAACTCTCCCGTGATAATTCGCGGAATTTAGAGATTCACGATACGTTGCAGGCTGTAGTCGCCGCCATCTTTAGCGGTAAACAGCTTGTCTTGAATATCGTTAGCGCTTGGCATTCCTGCATGTAACAGGCTTAACCAGTGGCGCGAGGTGGTGTTGTGTGTCTCCGTGGGTTCGGTGGCTAACTCAACGGGCGCTTCGATTTGCACATCTTCCAAATTTGCTAAATCCCGCGCGCCTATCATGCCAGTGCGGTCGAAACACAATTCAACATGGCAGCCTTGATCCTGTAACACTATGGCGCTTGGCGCATCTTTAGTACCGTTGAAGGCAACAAACTGCTTGGTTTGGCGTAATCCGCTGTGGCTGCCGTCGGCAAAAAATGCCAGTAGGTGTTGGTAGTAAACCACATAGCTGATCACATCCTGGTGCGAACCCGCATCCAGCGGGAAATGACGGTCGAGGAACTGCTTCGCCTGGGCTAGTTTTTCATGCTCGGCCACGTTCACTTGGGCGACGGCAAGCACTTCTTCTGCGATGAAGCTGTTTAGATTCGGTTGGATCTGGTGGCTATTGATAATTGACATATTCATCGCTGTATCCTCTACACATTCAAATTAAAAATTAGGGCCTTGATTTCACTTCTAATGGTTCAACGTTTGTCTTCAATTTGGTTTGTCCGACAGAGTTAATGGTTAAGCAGTGTCAGGTGGATAACCTGCCTCGATTGCTTAATTTGTAGTCTAGTCTTTTTTTGACTACAATTTCACAATAAAAATTTTACAATGTGAATTTTACAAAATGCGCAATGACCAGAGCTTGATGAGAAAGTCACATTTCCTAGGAACAAAAATACGTAACCTACGGAAACGTAACAATTTAACCATGGAAGATTTATCTGCACGTTGCATTCGCGTCGATGCGGGCAGTGCGCCCTCTGTGTCATATTTGTCGATGATCGAGCGTGGAAAACGCGTACCCAGTGCTGAAATGTTGGCCGTGATTGCCACGGTTTTTCAAAAGGATGTTGACTGGTTTTTAGACGATGTGCCCGAGGAAAGTGCCATCACGCCGGAGAAAGGCCGCCGTGGTGGGATCAGCGGCATGGCGCTCGAACCCAGCTTTTTGTTTTCAAATGATATTTTGCAAATAGCCATCCCTGAAATGCTATCCCAGACTGGGATTTCGGGTCGACAATTCGCCCACTTATTAATTCGCGCCCATCAGGAACATCATCAAAACCATTTCCCCGATCTTGAACGTGCCGCGGAAGAGGTTGGGTTAAAACGTATGCCCTTATCCCTCGAGGAAATGCTGGATATTGCTAAGGGCGTAGGCTTAAAAATCAAATGGATAGATAGTACACCCCAGGAAGTGATCGACGAGCGCGGCGTAAGCTCTCATCAGTTAGTGACTTCTTTCTTCGAGCCGCCCAGCACCATTTACATCAATAAAGTCCTTAAAAATCGCCCCAGTCGACTGAAGTACGATCTCGCCGCCCATATCGGTCATTGCGTATTGCACAACAAAGATGGGCTTAAGAGTGTGATGATCTCCGGCCGAAAACTGGAGATGGATGAAGAAGTGACAATGCAGTCTAATACCCTGAACGCACAGGATATTTTACATGCGTGGCGTGACTTTGAGTCCAGCTTTTTTGCCGGAGCCCTGTTATGTCCTAAGGTGCCGTATCGACAATTGCTCGACCGCCACGGTTACGAAATTGAGGTGCATAAACAGCTGCAAGTGTCGGCTTCGGTCGCCATGCGGCGGATGACGGTCGTATCGCCTTATCCCCATTGGCATTATTTTGATGCCTATGCGCCGGGCAAACTCAAGGCCGTTTACCGTGGCAATGGCATTCCCCTGCCTTGGGGCAATATGCGGCTGGTGGAAGACCCTTGTCAGCACTGGGCGGTGTTTAGAATGATCAGCGAGCCCAAGGTCGGCACCTCGGCGCAAATTTCGATTTTAAATGTGGGCAATGAACCACGGATTTACTGCTGCGAGTCGATTAAGGTCGAAGACTCGGCGGGCAACCCCCATGTGCTTTGTGCCGGTATCGATTTAAATCCGGCCATTGAAGCCCAAGGTAAGGATGCACTCTCTATCGCCCATGATTTAAAAGCCGCCTGTGTGTCTGGCGGCGGCTCAGTCGCGATTCCTAAACATATTAAAAGTGATCTAGTCAGCGTGGCTAAGATATTGAATATCAACTGGATTGAACGCGGTATTAAAAATGATGCCCGGCTTATCTGTTCCCGCGGCGCCGTCTGCCCACGGCAACCCAGCTGTTATCAAGCGGGGAAATCGCAGTGTGATGGGGCTTAAATAAAAAATTGACTTAAGCATGTAATTAAAAAATGTATTTTAAGGAGGATATTAAATGGGTGAAATAGTTGAGATTCTGGAAGATGGAGAAGGTAAAAAAATAATTACAGCTGAAGATGCTCAGCTTGATTCGTATTTCAAAATACATCAAAGAGTTCATGCGAAAAGTGAAGAGATTTCTAAGTCCTATACTAATAATATTCTTGTTGAATTTTCTGACATAGAAGAGTTACACGAGAAAACTATTCAATCAATAAAGTCACTCTGTCCTATTAGAAATAGTATTGTTATCAGGGTTGCAGTGTTTCATAATGAAGGTGAGGCTGCTAAATTTAACTCATTTGAAGATTTTAAAAGGCATAATATTACAAGCCCTAATCCTACAGCACAAATATCTTTAGACTATAAATTTGTTATTCTAGATAACGAAACTGGTGAATTTGAAAATTATAGAGTTATAGCTCAGGTTCGCTCTAGGGTTGCAGAGTTAAAGCAAATTGAAAATGAAGCTCCTCCATTTTTATCTAAAGCATTAATAACTAGTTTAGTTACGCAAACAGCTAAAATTACTATTTTATATGGTGATTATGTCAAAGCTAGGCACTTTACGGCTATGTTTGATGAATGGATAAAAGGCTGTGATGAATCGAAAAGTTTGAAGTACATTAGTACGGTAAAGAAGTGGTCTCATCTTTTATCTATATTCGGGAAAATAATAATATATATATTACTGGCATTTTTTATGACATCATCTTTTCGTAATGATTCTATAGAAGTGACAAACTTATTTTTAATGCAATTTTTAATTTTGTACTCAGTTGTTTTTCTGATGGTAGGTATGTTGTCTGGTCTTTTCTTGAGCAGGATTGAGATGTCAATAGATAGTTACTTGTCATTATCTTATCTGAAAATAAATAAAGGTGACAATAAGGCTATTAAAGAATATTCTGATAGAAATAAAAGTTCTGCGGCTTGGGCTATAGCTGGTATAGTAGGTACGGTATTAATTGGTTTATCAACAAATGCTGCGTATGACATCATAAAGAATTATCTATTTAGTTAAGGGGTAGTTGTTATATTAATATAATAGCTTGTAGATAATATAAATATAATTTATCTATCAAAATCCCCAAGGGAGAATGCCTTGGGGCTTTATTATTTAGTAAATCACATCACTAGGTAATCGCTAAGCCCTAATTTGTCCTGTGCCTGAAACCAGATATTTTTCAGTGGTTAAGGCTTCGAGTCCCATGGGGCCGTAGGCATGCAGTTTAGTGGTGGCTATGCCGATTTCGGCGCCGAGGCCGAGTTCACTGCCATCGGAAAAGCGTGATGAGGCATTCACCATAACGACCGAGGCATCCACTGCGCGTTGAAAGCGGGCGGCGGTGAGTTCATTGCCGGTGCAAATCACCTCGGTATGGTGGCTGCCAAACTTAGCGATATGTTGGGTGGCGACTTCAAAACTGTCGACTTGGCGAATGGCGATTTCTAAGTCCAAGTATTCTTGGCCAAAATCTTCTTCTGCCATATAAGTGCAAGCGTCGAAATACGCGGCGGCCGGAGGGCATGCATTGATTTTTACTTGATGCTCGGCCAGTGCGTTAGCGACGCGGGGCAAGAATCGTGGCGCGATATCCTTATGTACTAACAAGCCTTCGAGGGCGTTGCACACTCCTGTGCGTTGGGTTTTGCCATTGAGCAGCAAATCCAAGGCGATATCTTGATTAGCGTCTTTATCCACATATAAATGGCACACACCTTTAAAGTGCTGAATAACTGGAATGCTACTGTTTTCAGTGACGTAGTTAATCAATCCTTCACCACCGCGGGGGATGATCACATCTATAAATTCCCGCTGCTGCATCAGTTCGAGCATTAGGGCGCGGTCAGGATCGGGGATCACGCTGATAAGTGCTTTAGGTAAACCATAGGCGGTCAGTACCGCCTGTAAAATGCTGGCGATCACTTGGCTGGTGTGTAGCGCTTCTTTACCGCCACGCAGGATCACCGCATTGCCGGATTTAAAGCACAATGCGCCAGCATCGGCGGTGACATTAGGGCGCGCCTCATAAATCATACACACCACGCCGAGTGGTACACGCATCTTACTGATAGATAAGCCGTTAGGCCGTTTACCAATAAAACGCTCGCGCCCAACGGGATCGGGCAGGGCGGCGATGGTTTCGATTCCTTGCGCCATCGCCTCGATACGATGCTGGTTCAGCGTGAGGCGATCGACCATTGCAGGGCTTAAGTTGTCCTGAGTCGCTCGGTGCACGTCAATCAGGTTCGCGCTTTGGATTTCATAGCTTTTTTCCCTTAATGAGCGCGCCATATCCAGTAATACGGTGTTTTTTAACGACTCATCGAGTTGGGCGAGTGTGCGGGCCGCATGGGCGGCATCGGCAGATATTTGTTTAATTAGGCTCATAGTTTCTCCACTCAAATGGATTTAAGAATGGCGATATTCTTATCGGAAATGATGGGGCCGGTTTTTTGCTGGAATTCACTGGCAAACGCCTGATCATCCTGCTCGGTAATAAAACTCAGTAGGCAACTGCTGTAGTTAGATTTGGCTTTCGCCAACTTAGTGCCATCGCCTTTTCGCACCAAAATGGTGTCGCCCACTGAGAAATCCCCTTTGACTTCAACCACATCATCGCTGGTTAATTGCTCGCTGTGCTGATCGAGTGCGAGGTCAAAATCATCCTCGACGATCACTTCGCCCTGCGCCTGCGAGGTGTGGGTCATCCAATGCAAATGCTCCTGCATCGGTTTTTCGTAGGGGGTAAAGAGGGTGCCCGGATTTTGCCCCTTTAGCAGTTGGCTAAAGGAGTCGGCATTAAAGCCATTGATAATAAAGGTCTCAATGCCGTGGGAGATGGCTTTCTCGGCGGCTTGGATTTTAGTGCGCATGCCTCCTGTACCCACATCGCTGCTGGCGCCTCCCGCCATCGCATAGATATCGGCATTGATTTCAGTGACTTGCTTTATCAACTTGGCATTGGGATGTTCGTGGGGATTTTGATCATAGAGTCCATCCACATCCGAGCAAATCACTAAGGTGTCGGCATCGGCCGCTGCTGCCACCATGGCCGAGAGATTATCGTTATCGCCAACCTTAAGTTTGTCGGCGGTAACGGCATCATTCTCATTGATGATCGGCATTAAACCGTGCTCGAGCAGGCTAAAAATCGTGTCTCGAATACTGATATAACGCTCGCGATTACGTAAGTCGCCATGGGTCAGCAGCAGTTGGGCAGTGGGAAAATCAAATAGCTTATTCCACGTCGCCATCATATCCGCCTGACCCGCAGCCGCCATGGCCTTTTTCACTGTGACACTCGGTTGAGTTTGGCCCTCAAAATGATGCCAACCAGCGGCAACCGAGCCGGATGAAACCAGTACCACTTGGATACCTTGGACGCGACAGTAAGTAATAAACTGCGCGATACCCAAGAGATAATGGCTACTGCAACCTTGCTTGTGGGGCGCGATTAAGGCGCTCCCCACTTTGACGACGATACGTTTACGGGGAGAGTCTGTCATAACGCCTCCTTAGCTTTCCTCGGCCAGTACACGACCAGCCTGATGGAATTGCTTAGTGGTTTTAGGACAAGGATCGGTATCGAATTTGCTCACCAGATAAATCACAGTGCTGCTGACAACAAAGCCTGGGATCATCTCATACACTAAGCTACTCAATGCCTTACCATCGGCAAGCACGGGGGCATAAATCCAAAAGAGTACCGTGAGCGCGCCTGAAATAATCCCCGCAATCGCCGCTTTATGGGTGAGGTTAGCCTTATACAAACTAAACAGCACCAGTGGGCCAAACGCGGCACCAAAGCCTGCCCACGCATTACTCACGAGGGAGAGGATACTGTTCGAGCGGTCGAGTGCCAGCAGCGTTGCGACAATGGCGACACCTGCGACCCCGTAACGACCCATTTTTACCATCTCTTGCTCGCTCGCTTGTTTCTTCGACAGCGTGCGATAAATATCTTCGGTCAGCGAACTCGACGAGACTAATAACTGCGATGAAATCGTGCTCATAATGGCCGCGAGAATCGCTGCCAGCAGGAAGCCGCTGATTAAGGGATGGAACAGCAACTCTGAAAACACGATAAAGATGGTTTCAGGATCCGAAAGCTTCATGCCAAATTTATTGGCGTAGGCGATACCGACTAAGCCCGTCGCTAAGGCGCCGATAATGGTCACTGTCATCCAACTGATGCCGATTCGGCGTGCGGTTTTAATGTCGGCGACCGAGCGGATCGCCATAAAACGCACAATAATATGCGGCTGGCCGAAATACCCAAGTCCCCATGAGAGGCTAGAAATTAAGCCAAGCAGAGTCACATTTTGCATCGCGTCGGTAAAATGCGGGATCGACTGATAGGCAAAGTTCATCATGCGATCTGCGCTGGTAAATTCTTGATATGCCACGAAAGGCACTAAGACCAAGGCGACAAACATAATGCAGCCCTGCACAAAGTCGGTAAGGCTAACGGCTAAAAATCCCCCCAGCAGAGTGTACGACACCACGACGGCTAAGGTGACCACTAGGCCAATATCGTAGTTCAACCCAAAGGCGGATTCGAACAACTTGCCGCCCGCGACTAATCCCGCCGAGGTATAGAGGGTGAAAAAGATCACTATGATGGCGGCGGCAATAATACGAATGCTGTTATCGGCCTGACCAAAGCGTTTAGCGAAGAACTCCGGAATAGTCAGCGCGTTATCGGCGACCTCGGTGTAGACCCGCAATTTAGGGGCGACTACCAGATAATTGATTAGAGCACCAATTAATAATCCGAGGGCAATATACAGGGTTTCAAACCCCACCAGAAACATAGCGCCGGGCAGGCCCATCAGCATCCAGCCACTCATATCCGAGGCGCCAGCCGAGAGTGCCGTGACTTGTGGGCTCACTTGGCGGCCACCCAAAATGTAGCCAGAGACATCATCGGTCGACTTGCGATAGGCGAACAAACCAATAGCGAGCATGGCAATAAAGTAAATTGCCAATGAAACGTAAGAGAGGGAATTCATCGATTATTTTCCTCCTAACGCTTTGTTATTTTGAATGAAGCTCGGTTTCAAAATGACAAAGAGATAGGTACTTAGAATGGCGAACAGGCAGAAATATTGTAGTGTTCCATGAAGACGTGCTCGGGTGGAGCGGATGATCTGTGAGATGGGGTTTTCATCTGTAGTATGCTTAGCTGACATAATGCCTCCTTGATTTTTCTCAAACAAAAATGAGAGTGTGATTTAGTTAGTACTCTAATTACCGTAACATATATAAATCTAATTTTCCCGCTTAAATCACAATTTAATAGGGCGAATTCGCGCTTTTGACTGATTTTTATAGTTTGAGTTGATAGCAATTTTGCGTTTGCAATTGAGGATTTAGCGTGAGAAAGGTCGTGGCAGAAAGAGGAAGAAACCCTTTCGAAGGGGCTTCTTCATCAAACGACTGGGGATGGCTTACAGAGCAGGATCACTAGAGCTGGTAGTTAAACTCTATCCTATGATCGCCGTCCATAAAGCTAACGTTTTCATTAAAGTTGGCAAAGTAGCGCAGGTTCATTCGTGGGTTGATTTGGTAACTGAGCGCGAGCTCGTGGGTTAAGATATGGCTCTTGCCTAAGCCATAATAGTTGTCGGTGTAATTGTCAGAACCCGAAATAGTCGTCAACCAGAAGGGATTGTAATTCAACCAGATTTTGTCGGTGAGCTTGAGCTTGCTATACATTCCCACTAGGCCGTAAACGCCCATGATGGAGTAACCACTGTCGATGGAACCATCATCTTCGAGGGCGTCGTTACCAATAGACACACCAGCGCCAACCAGTGGATAGAGGCTGAATCGCCCCATCGGCGGTAAGGCTTGGATAAAGCTATAGGACAGATCGGCACTCTCTTGAGCGACTAAGTTAGGATTAAGGTTATAGCTGATATCAATTTGCGCGGCTCGGCCGTTGGTGACATTGGCGGTAAAGTTACGAAAGCGGAATGAGTCGACAGAGTCAGAGGCGGCGCCTTCGCCTCGCCAGCCTAGAGTATCGCCAAAGATCCCCTTCACTTCGATGACATTCATCCCAGCTTTATTTTCTTCGCCCGTATCATAGGCTTGGCCTATTTTCAGGTTGAGGCCTTTATCTGTTACGCCAAAGCCCGCTTGAGTATAAATCGCCAGCGGATCGGACATATCCTGCGGCTGTTTTTCAGTTTTTACGACAGGTGTTATGTTACTGTCGGCCGCGTGCACTGTGTATAGGGGCAGCAGGGCGATACCTGCGATAAATGAATAACATGCTCTCATATTAACCTCTCGATTTTATTTGAGTTAATGGCTAAGGATGGGCAAGAGGTGAGGCATGAGATAAATACTGGGGTTTTGATTCGCGGCCGAGATTGTGTCATTTGCGTCATCCTATGCAATGTGGGGTCCAATAGGTTTTTAAGTCCCGTCACTTAGCAGAGAATGTCTGCCCTTATGAGACAAAAATCACCATTAGCTAAACTACCCTAAGCATGGGGTTGTGGCAAAAGTATTTACTTAGGCGGCTGACTTGCGGTGTGATGGTGTTTGTGAGAGGTTGTCTGGCAGCGACTTCTATTGAAGCTTAAACGACTGAGTAATAAAAAAGGCCAGACTATTCTGGCCTTTAAGTTTCTGAATTTGCGAGATTTATCGCATCGTAACAAATTCCTCAGCCCCAGTGGGGTGGATGGCAACAACGGCATCGAAATCAGCTTTGGTGGCGCCCATTTTCATTGCGACACCAAAACCTTGGAGAATTTCGTCCATACCAAAACCAATGCCATGAATACCAACGACTTTCTCTTCTTTACCGGCGCAGACTAGCTTCATCTTACAGGCCTGGCGATGGCTAGTGACGGCGGTATACATGGAGGTAAAGCCTGAGGTGTAAACCTTCACATTATCATCACCATATTGCGCGCGGGCTTCTGGCTCGGTTAATCCCATAGTGCCAATCGGAGGATGGCTGAAGACCACGGTTGGGATTTGGCTGTAATCCATTTTGGCATCGCTCATGCCGTTAAATAGGCGCTCAGAGAGTAAACGACCCGCTTTAACCGCAACGGGAGTCAGCTCCACGCCGCCCGCCATAATATCGCCCACGCAATAAATGCCTTTGTGGGTGGTGTTTTGCTGCGCGTCGGTAATCACATAGCCTTTGCTATCCAATTGCACGTCGGTGTTTTCTAAACCGATATTGCCCGTCGCGGGTGAGCGGCCAATGGCCCAAATCAGGCAATCTACGGTCACGCTTTCGCCATTTTCGAGGTGCAGAGTCAGGCTGTCGTCGGCATTTTTGACCACAGATTGAGGAACACTGTTGGTGTGCAGGGTTGGGCCTTCGGTCTTCATGGCATCGACTAGGGCGTCGATCAGCATAGGATCGAAGTTACGCAGCGGCGCATGTTTACGCACAAACAGGTGAGTCTCGCTGCCAAGCGCGTGTAACACGCCCGCGACTTCGACGGCGATATAGCCAGCGCCGACGACAGCGACACGTTTAGGTTGTTCGCGCAGGGCGAAGAAACCATCGGAATCAATACCGTATTCCGCACCAGGAATGTTTGGGATAGTTGGTGCGCCGCCGGTAGCGATCAGGATATGGTCAGCCGTATAGTGCTCGCCATTCACTTCAATGGTGTTGCCATTAACGAAGCGGCCATAACCATTGAGCAGGGTGACTTTGTTATTGGTAAAACCGCGACCGTAGGCCTCGTGGATACGACCGATATAGGCTTCGCGGCTGTTCACTAAGGTGTTCCAGTCGAATTTGTTGACTGAAACATCAAATCCATAATCTTTGGCGTAGAGGTTCATGGCTTCGGCGATATGCGCGCCATACCACATGACTTTTTTAGGTACGCAGCCCACGTTTACGCAGGTGCCGCCAACATGTTTCGCTTCGATGAGTAGAACTTTAGCGCCACGCATGGCAGCTCGGTTAGCTGAGGCGATACCGCCGCTGCCTGCGCCTAGGCAGATATAGTCAAAATGTTGAGCCATGAGTTTCTCCGTCTAACTCTAAGAATGAGGTGCTTAATAGCAGAAGGTCATTGTAGGTTGGAATGGGTTTGCAGACCAGCCCATTAGGTTGCTTTGGTATAGACCTTGTTTTGCTGCAAAAAATCTCAGCAAAGCACTCACTTTAACTATGGGCGGTTAGCTCAAGCTTAACGGCGATATTGGCAGCGATAGTGATCGTCTTGGTTTGGTCCTTCGGCGCCGCATTTGAGGCATTGCCACTCCTGCTGACGGGCACTGAGCTCATCGGTGTGATAGCTCGCCGCTCTGTCGGGTCGACTGCCAATCTGGGTTTCGAGTTGCGACATGCGGGCATTGAGCCAGCGGCAACTTGGGTCGTTAGCGACTCTATCTCGACTGGCGAGTTGTTGTTTGCGGCTCGGCTTTTTCTTTTTCGCGGTGGTCGATTTGGTCGCTTGCTTGGTCTTTGCCTCATCCACATTGACTGTAGGCGACGAATACTCCAAGGCGCTTTGTTCTGCTGGGATGGCAAGCGGTTTTCCCTCGCTGTCGAGCAGTGTGCCTAAGGGCAGAGGTTCGCTAGGCGTGTTTTTGGAGAGGTTTTCTAATCCATGTTCGGGCACCAACACGGGCTCGCGGGCGGCGCAGATAGAGGACAAACTGCAAAATACTAATAGGATAAAGGTGTGAGATAACATCTTGGCATGGTGAGTTAACATTCCCTGTTCCTCGGCACGTTAAGGTCGTTCCTTCGACACCTTGAGTGTAGTTAGCGCGGGATAGGTTTGCCAAACGGAAGAATAAAAGTGGCCAGTGGCCGTGTCACCCTTAGAAGCTGATATTGAAATGGATACCCGCATAGGTTTGATCCAGCGAGCTAAAGTCACCATTGGCGGCCGCTTCTTGCTCAATGTCATTTTGAGCTATGCTGTGGCTAATATGGCCACTGAGACTCATATTGTCGGCCAGATCATAATTCGCCTCTACCCCAAATTGCAGATGATTTTGGCCGTTGTGGTCTTCAGTGCGATATTTAAAATCAAGCCCTTGGGTAATATAAGGGGCGAGAGTGAAACGTTCACTCAGTTGCCAATAACTGTGTAGACTCAATTCGACAAAATAGCCTGCAGCCTCGGTGGAATACACATAATTTACCGAGGGGACTAACCAAGGGGCGGCGGTGTAGGCTAATTCTGCGAACAGTTCGTTATCCTGACAGCGACTGCTGCTATAGCCTTCAATCCGTTGATAGCCCACATGTGCTTCAACATCTTCACTGAAGTGTAATGCGTATTCGAGGCCAATGTTCCACTCGGTATAAGCTTGACTATCACCGCGCCCGACAAGGGCGTAGGTTGTCAGGTTGCCGTATTCAACGCTGGCGTTCATCCAATAGATACCGCCATGCTTGAGGTTGTTGCGGCCTTGGGAGATGTATTTGCTGTCCCAACCTAGGTCGAGATTAACGGCCCAGTCTGATGTCGATACGGGCAATATGCCGCTGCTGTTTCCTTCGGCTTGTGCGAGGCTCTCGTTGCCCCAGCCGTTGTTTGCACAGGCTAAGCTAAGGATGCCCAAGGTACTGAGGATGAAGTGTTTTAAAACGGCCATAACGAAATCTAATCTAGATGCGAACTATAACTAGATTTTAATACAGCGGAATATGATCGTTAATGAGAATGGATTTGATTTGCGATCAACTCGTCAAGATTGAAGAAGTAAATTTGGTGTAAATCTTAATTGTGAGCTGGCTCGCTTTTTTCTTCGTCTAATGGCGTTAGTGACATAGACGAAGGTTGCAATCGGTTTTCTTGCCTTGATAAATAGTAGATAAGCCCTTATTTATTAGCTACACAGATTGTTGAGGAACCATTATGAGCAACCCTTTGCTTAACGGCGCAAAATTACCGCTTTTTTCCCAGATTAAACCTGAACATATTCAAGTTGCCGTTGAGCAGGCCATTGCTCAGTGTCGTGCCAAGATTGATGAAGTGCTGCAAAACTCAGGGCCGTTTACGTGGGATAACTTAGTCGCCCCGTTGGAGCAAGTGGACGACGAGTTAAGCCAGATTTGGTCGCCCGTGTCCCATATGAACTCAGTGGTGAGCACTGATGAATGGCGCGCCGCCCATGATGCTTGTTTGCCACTGTTATCTGAATACGGCACCTATGTGGGCCAACACCAAGGGCTGTATCAGGCCTATAAATCGCTGCGTGCATCGCCAGAGTTTGACCAATTAAGTCAAGCGCAACAGATGGTGATTGAGCACAGCTTACGGGACTTCGAGCTTTCGGGTATCGGCTTAGATGATGGGCAAAAAGTGCGTTATGGCGAAATCGTTAAACGCCTATCCGAGCTGACGAGCGGCTTTTCGAATCAACTGCTCGATGCGACCCAAGCTTGGACTAAGTTAATTACCGACGAGGCAGAATTAGCCGGTTTACCCGATTCAGCTAAGGCGGCCGCAAAAGCGATGGCCGAGGCTCGCGAACAAGAAGGTTGGTTATTTACCTTAGATTTCCCTTCCTATTTACCCGTGATGACCTACAGCGAAAACCGTAGCCTACGTGAAGAGTGTTATCGCGCCTTCGTGACTCGCGCCTCGGATCAAGGCACGAATGCGGGCGAATTCGATAATGGTCCCTTAATGGATGAAATCCTTGCGCTGCGCCACGAGCTGGCACAGTTGCTAGGCTTTGATAGTTTTGCCGAAAAATCCCTCGCGACGAAAATGGCCGAAACCCCAGCTCAAGTAATGGCCTTCTTAAACGAATTAGCGCTGCGCTCTAAGGATCAAGCCAAGGCCGAATTAGCCGAGCTTAAAGCCTTTGCACTGGAGCAGTATGGCGTGAGCGAAATGGCGTCTTGGGATTTGAGTTTCTATGCCGAGAAGTTACAGCAACATAAATATGAGATTTCTCAAGAGTTACTGCGCCCGTACTTCCCTGAAGATAAAGTGCTATCTGGCTTGTTTTACACCGTCTCGCGCCTATTTGGCTTAAAAATTGTTGAGCAAACTGAGTTCGACCGCTGGCATAAAGACGTGCGTTTCTTCGATATTTTCGACGAAACGGGTGAGCACAGAGGCAGCTTCTATTTAGACTTATACGCCCGCACAGGAAAACGCGGCGGCGCTTGGATGGATGATTGCCGCGTGCGTCGTAATACGCCCCATGGTCTACAAAAGCCCGTGGCTTATCTCACGTGCAACTTCAATGGTCCAGTTGATGGCAAACCAGCACTCTTTACCCACGATGAAGTGACGACGCTGTTCCATGAGTTTGGCCATGGCATTCACCATATGCTGACCAAAATCGATGTGGCAGGCGTATCGGGTATCAACGGTGTGCCTTGGGATGCGGTCGAATTGCCTAGCCAGTTTATGGAAAACTGGTGCTGGCAAGAAGAAGCCTTAGCTGAAATCTCCGGTCACTACGAAACCGGTGAACCTTTGCCAAAAGCCATGCTAGACAAGATGTTAGCGGCGAAAAACTTCCAATCTGGCATGATGATGTTGCGCCAGCTTGAGTTTTCACTGTTCGATTTTAGATTGCACCACGAATATGACCCCGCCAAAGGGGCGCGTATTCAAGAGACCTTGGACGAAGTGCGTCGTCAGGTGGCCGTGTTAATTCCGCCTTCATTTAACCGTTTCCAACATGGTTTTGCGCATATTTTTGCGGGCGGTTATGCCGCAGGTTACTACAGCTACAAGTGGGCCGAAGTGCTTTCAGCGGATGCGTTTTCTCGCTTCGAAGAGGAAGGCATCTTCAATCCTGACACTGGCCGTAGCTTCCTGCACAACATCCTCGAAATGGGTGGTTCTGCTGAGCCGATGGACTTGTTCAAACAGTTTATGGGACGCGAGCCGAGTATCGATGCGCTGCTGCGCCACTCTGGGATTGCGGCTTAAGCCACACTAAATAGGAAAGCTTGAGCATAAAAAGGCGCCATTTGGCGCCTTTTTTGTGAGCTAGATCTCGCTTGCCCTCTGGTATGACCTCTGTTAGCCTGTGGCTCTTCTTTTTAGGGCGACTGCATATGAATCTGTATTTCCGTTTGTTTTGGTTGTTGTTTTGGCGCACGCGTCACTGCCGTAAGATTGATTTTTTAGGCACGAGCCGCATTACTTACCGTGCATTACCTAGCGATTGCGATATCAACTTCCACCTGACCAACTCCCGTTATCCGGCGTTTATGGATCTGGCGCGCACCTATATGCTGGCCGAAATGGGACTGTTGAAGCGTTTCCTCAAATTGAAGTGGATGCCGATTGTTAACGCCGCCGAATTTACCTATATCCGCGATATCAAACCCTTAAAAAAGTTTGAGATTGAAACCAAAGTCGTGGGCTGGGACGAGAAATATTTCTATATTGAACAACGCTTTGTGAGTGAGCGTGGCCTGCACTGCATAGTGCATGTGCGTGGTGTGTTTGTCTGTAAAGGTAAGCAAGTTCCCTTGGATGTGTTAGTCAAAGAGGCGGGTTATACCTATCCTGCTCCTGAGTTGCCGCCAGAAGTCATTAAATGGAAAGCGTTTTTACAATTAAAGAAAGAGCGTAATCTTTAGGACGCGCTGGTACTAGGGAATACTCCTAATCCCAGTGTCTTCCTCCATTTCGGCGAGTAGCACCTCTTCAAGCACCAGCATCCAGGCGCCGCGTAGCTGCGCCTGTTGCCAGTAACGCACGAGTTCATCTAAATCCAGCAGATTTAAGTGGGAAAAACTGTAGCTTAAACAGGGGATAAGCGCGCAGTCGGCCAAGGTAAAACTATCGCCGCACACCCAGTGATTCTGCGTGAGATGGGCATCCAAACGCTGAAACTGGATAAACATCTGTTTTTCTATCTGCTTGATCTCAAATTCGTGCCCTTCGGGGGCATGCTTTAATTTTTCCAATTGAAATAACGGGTTATTAATATCGTTATCTATGATGCGATCGAATAAGCGCACCGCAAGATTGCGTTCGGGGTCGGCGGGCAGTAACTCGGTACTGTTTTGAAAATGCCTGTCTAGGTATTCAATAATAATGCTGGACTCGGGGAGCAGTTGACCTTCGTGGGTTTTAAGTAATGGGAGTTTGCCGGGAGGGTAAAATTGCTGGAATGTTTGACGTGCTAGCGGGTCGCGCAAATCGGTGATCCGCGGGTAAAAGTTAGCTTGTTTTTCATAGAGAGCAATCAACACCTTCTGTGAATAACGTGATAACGGATGATAGAACAGCTCCATAGGTGTCGACCCCACAACCCCTGCATTTTTTGACTCTACGCCTTAACTTTAGTCGTTATCAAGGCGCTTGCTGTGGGATTTTTTCTGCAGATTGGCGTCAGTTGCGTAAAAGTGGGTTGCCATGCGGAATGATCCACTCGCGCAAAAATTCGGTACTATTAGCTTTAAAATCGCAGTGAAATAGAGATAACCAAAGGTAACAGTATGAGCCAGTTAGAAAGTTTCTCATCCATCTATGCCAGAGCGAGTGAGCGCAAGGGCGGTAAAAAGGGGCTCGAAGCATTACTGCCTGGCTGCCTAACGAGTGCCGAAATTCGCCAGTATGATGATGCTACGCTGCTCTCTGCCATGAGCCGACAGGTGTTTCAGAGTGGCTTTGTCTGGCGTGTGGTCGATAATAAGTGGCCTGCTTATGAGCAATCTTTCTTTCATTTTGTACCTGAAAAGGTATTGATGCTGTCACCAGAGCAGATCCAAACGCGCGCCGCGGATGCGACTCTGATCCGCCATTTAAAGAAAACCCAAGCAATTTATGATAATGCCTTGATGATCCATGATATTGCCCGCGAACATGGTAGCTTGGCTAAGCTGATTGCCGACTGGCCGACCGAAGATATAGTCGGGCTTTGGGCACTCTTAAAGAAACGAGGCGCTCGCCTCGGTGGCAATACGGGGCCGTATTTCCTGCGCGGTATTGGTAAGGATACCTTTTTGTTAACCGATGATGTGCAAGGCTATTTTAAAGCGCATAAGCTGGTGGATGCCGGTTTTAGCTCGCAAACGGCGTTAAAACAGGTGCAGGCCGCCTTCAACCAATGGCAACAAGAATCGGGTCGCTGTCTTGCGGATATCAGCCGCGTCTTAGCCTGTAGTGTGGGCGATAATCGTATTTAGATAAAAAAGGACCAGCCAAATTGGCTGGTCAAGGCTCGATATTTCAAGCAATTGGAGTACTGCAGGGAAGCAGCGGGATGAACGTATAAGCAAAAAACAGGATTAGAAACTCTTACTGATCCCAATGACGACTCTGTCATCGAAGATTTCAGTCTGTGTGCCATAGACTTTATGGTCACTGTCGACAGTGCTGCCGTGGTAGCGTAAATCGAAGTTGAGGCCGTAATAAGCTTTGCTCAAGCCGATGTTCCAGTGGCCCCAACCTTCGGCGCCATCACCCGTGAGGTCTTGATAACCCACGGATGCCGAAATTTTTACGCCATTGTCAAAGCTATAGCTTGGGTGCAAGGCATAGTTAACCCCGTGCCAGCCATCGACACCAAACCAATCATCAACCGTTGGGGTGACTTCGAGTTGCAAATTCGCACGGCCGAATTGTTTGCCTACTTTTAACCATAATTCGGTGTAGTTAGAGTAAGAAGCACCCGGATAGAGGTATGAAAACAACATCACATCATAGGTAAAACCGGAATCGCCAAACTCACCCGCTTTACCAATAAAAGGTGCGGTAACGATTTCTAGGTTAGGGTCGGCAAATTTGATGTTGGAGCTAAATACGCCCGCATACCAACCTTGGTTGTGATTCCAACTCAGCGTACCTTGTACCACGGGAATATCACCGTCTAAGGTCTCTGATTCACCGCGGAACACATAATCCGAGGCAAAGTTAACATTGCCGTTAATGGTGCCAACAAAAAGCTGGTTGTCTTCGGCACCATGGGAGCTGGCCGCCAGTGAAAGTAACGCCCCACTTAGCAGAAATTTAGTACGAGTCTTCATAATCATCATCTCAAAGTCATTGGGAATTGTTAGCGCACCTTTATCGTAAAAATAAGTTGTGAATAGCGCTGTAGCTTGGGATGAACCAATGACGAAAAGATATGAATGAATGTGAACAAGCAGCGAAATAGCGCGATTGCGAGCAGCGTTTATTTTTTAAATGCGTTTTTTGGGAAGCAGAGTTTCATTTAATGGGGTGTAAATCGCCATTTCGGGTTTGCCCTCAATTAGACTTGGTCATAAAATGTCGCGTCCAAGGTTTTGGGCGTCTCTCATTTCCAAGATGTAGATTTAAAAAGAATTTACATAAGCCATATATTATTTCACGGTATCAAGAGTATTTTTCGCCTACGATTTTTCAACGCTTTAGTTGGATAACAAGGCGATATGAACCATCCTTGTTTATCAAGCATCTGCCGTTATTTGGGGGATGTTATATGCGTAAAATCTTATTAACGAGAGGCGCTAGCGAATATATCGCATCGTTATCGATTAACTGTGTTCAGCATTTATGGTGACTAAAGCTGTGTTGCCAAACATGTTTGCAACATTTTTGATATAGAGTAGGCTGGATAAGTGCTTTGTATCGTATAACGCTAACAACCTTATCCACTATTAGCATATTCATTAAATAGGGTAACAATTTAATGAATAAGGTATTCGCTAGGGTGTGAATATTTTCATTAGTTTACATTTTAGTTGGTTTATCTTTCTTGTTCATCCTTATAGGGTATGCGATAAGTAGCAGATTTGATTTTAGTTATAATTACGGCCGTGAGTTCACCATTGCAGCGTGGCAAAACGGTAGCGTTAATATTTAAAGGAGTTCTCATGCGGCAGACAATTAAACTTGCCTCAGTAATTAGCGTGGCGTTGTGGATGGCAGCTTGTAGCCCTCAAGAAGAGAAGGCTGGTCCTGCTGGCGCTGGGCCGCAGAGCATGGAGGTGGGGGTCATTAATGTGGCGACCAAGCCTCAGGTTATCCAAGTCGAATTACCGGGCCGTAGCAAGGCGTTCCTCGAAGCCGAAGTGCGTCCTCAAGTGAATGGTATTATTACCAAGCGTAGCTTTGTTGAAGGCGGCCACGTGAAGCAGGGCGAGTCCCTCTATCAAATCGATTCTGCGCCTTATAAAGCGGCATTGGTAAGTGCAAATGCCGATTTAGCTAGAGCGAATGCGAGTCTTGCATCGGCTAAGGCTAAAGCTGCCCGTTATCAGCAGTTAGTGAAGACTAACGCCATCAGTAAGCAGGATTTCGACGAAGCTGAAGCGGCTTACAAAGAAGCGCTGGCGAGTGTGACTGTGGCTGAAGCGGCAATCAACACTGCCAAAATTAACCTCGAATACACCGAAGTGTTAGCGCCTATTTCTGGTCGTATCGGTAAATCGAGTGTAACTGCTGGTGCGCTGGTGACTGCTAACCAAAGCCAAACGTTGGCGACCATTCAACAGCTCGATCCTATCAATGTGGATATCGCGCAGTCGAGTGCTCAGCTGTTACGTCTAAAAGCCAAGCTGCAGCAAGGTAAGCTGCAGGCGGCTGATAACGCTGACGTGCAGTTAGTCTTAGAAGACGGCACGATTTATGGCCACAGCGGTAAGCTGCAATTTGCTGAAGTGAGTGTGGATGAAAACACTGGCTCAGTGATCCTGCGTGCAGAGTTCCCGAACCCCGATGGCATCTTACTGCCTGGCATGTATGTTCGCGCCGTATTGAATACCGGTACCGATCCTCAAGCCATCCTAGTGCCACAAAAAGCCATTAGCCGTAACGCTAAGGGTCAAGCCGTGGCTATGGTGGTGAACGATCAAGGCGTAGTGGAAGCAAAAATTGTTACCACAGCTGAAGTTATCGACAATCAATGGCGTATTACTGCCGGTTTGGAAGCGGGCGATAAGTTGATTGTGGAAGGATTACAAAAGATCCGTCCAGGTGCACCAGTCACTCCCAAAGTTATTTCTGAAACCCAAGCACAATAGGGCATAGCTATGGCACGTTTTTTTATTGATCGCCCCATCTTTGCGTGGGTGATCGCGTTAATCATTATGTTGGCGGGGGTATTGTCTATTCGATCCCTGCCAGTCTCGCAGTACCCTAGTATTGCGCCACCGACAGTGGTGATCAGTGCGAACTACCCAGGTGCATCGGCCAAAATCGTAGAAGACTCAGTGACTCAGGTGATTGAGCAACGTATGAAGGGTATCGACCACCTACGTTATATCGCCTCAACCAGTGATAGCTTTGGTAACGCTTCTATTACCCTGACCTTTAACGCGGAAGCCGATCCGGATATCGCGCAGGTTCAGGTACAGAACAAGTTACAGGGCGCAATGACTTTGTTACCACAAGAGGTGCAATCTCAAGGGGTTAACGTTAACAAGTCAAGCTCTGGCTTCCTGATGGTACTGGGCTTCGTTTCGACCGACGGTTCTTTAGATAAGGGTGACATCGCCGACTATGTGGGCGCTAACATCCAAGATCCTATGAGCCGTGTACCGGGCGTGGGCGAAATTCAGATTTTCGGTGCCCAATACGCGATGCGTATATGGTTAGACCCACTGAAACTGACCCAATACAACCTCACCAGCTTAGATGTGGTGAGTGCTATCCGTGCGCAAAACGCGCAGGTATCTGCGGGTCAACTCGGTGGTACACCATCACTGCCTGGACAAGAGCTAAACGCGACTGTATCGGCACAGAGCCGTCTGCAAACGCCTGAACAATTCCGCAAGATCATTCTTAAATCCGATACTTCGGGTGCGAACGTATTCTTGGGTGATGTGGCGCGTGTAGAGCTGGGTTCAGAAAGCTATGCAGTAGAGTCTCTGTATAACGGCAAACCAGCTTCGGGTATCGCGATTAAGCTGGCAACCGGCGCTAACGCCCTTGATACGGCGGAAGCGGTTCGCGCTAAAGTTGAAGAGTTACGCCCCTTCTTCCCTGCTGGGTTAGATGTGGTTTACCCCTACGATACAACACCATTCGTTGAGAAATCGATTGAAGGCGTAGTACACACTCTGCTGGAAGCGATCGTACTGGTGTTCGTCATCATGTACCTCTTCCTGCAGAACTTCCGTGCGACCTTAATTCCAACGATCGCCGTACCTGTCGTATTGCTAGGTACCTTTGCGATTCTGTCGGCAACGGGCTTCTCCATCAACACCCTCACCATGTTCGCTATGGTGCTGGCGATTGGTCTGCTCGTGGACGACGCGATTGTGGTGGTGGAAAACGTTGAGCGGGTAATGGCCGAAGAGGGCTTAAGCCCACTCGAGGCAACCCGTAAGTCGATGGATCAGATTACTGGCGCGTTAGTCGGTATCGGTCTGACCTTGTCGGCGGTATTCGTACCTATGGCGTTTATGTCGGGTTCGACTGGGGTTATTTACCGTCAGTTCTCGATCACTATCGTTTCTGCGATGGCGCTGTCTGTGCTAGTGGCCTTGATATTAACGCCTGCACTCTGTGCGACCATGTTAAAACCATTGAAGAAAGGCCATGGCCATATCGAAACCGGTTTCTTTGGCTGGTTTAACCGTGGCTTCGATCGCTTAACGAACCGTTACGAATCGAGCGTGGCTGGCATTGTGAAGCGTAGTTTCAGAGTCATGATGATTTACGCTGCGCTAGTCGTGGCAGTGGGCTGGATTTTCATGCGCATGCCAACAGCATTCTTACCTGACGAAGACCAAGGTATCTTGTTTACGCAGGCAATTTTGCCAACCAACTCTACCCAAGAAAGCACCATGAAAGTGTTAGAGAAAGTCTCTGATCACTATCTGGCAGAAGAGGGCGTGAGATCGGTATTCAGCGTGGCGGGCTTCAGTTTCGCGGGTCAAGGCCAGAACATGGGTATTGCCTTCGTTGGCTTGAAGGATTGGTCAGAGCGTGAAGCGCCAGGTATGGATGTGCAATCCATTGCGGGTCGCGCGATGGGCGTATTCAGCCAAATGAAAGAAGCCTTCGTATTCGCCTTCGTTCCGCCTGCGGTAATCGAGCTGGGTACGGCTAACGGTTTCGATATGTACCTGCAAGATAAGAATGGCCAAGGGCACGATAAGTTAGTCGCAGCGCGCAACCAATTGTTAGGTATGGCGGCACAGAATCCAAACCTCGTGGGCGTTCGTCCAAACGGTCAGGAAGATGCGCCAATCTATCAGTTGCATATTGACCACGCCAAACTGAGTGCCTTAGGCATTGAGATTGCGAACGTGAACAGCGTACTCGCAACCGCATGGGGTGGCTCTTATGTTAACGACTTTATCGACCGTGGTCGTGTGAAGAAAGTTTACGTACAGGGTGATGCGCAATACCGTATGCAACCTGAAGACTTAGACACTTGGTACGTGCGTAACAACAAGGGCGACATGGTGCCATTCTCGGCCTTCGCAACAGGCGCTTGGGAATATGGTTCACCTCGTCTAGAGCGTTTCAACGGTCTACCTGCCATGAACATTCAAGGCGCAACGGCTGCTGGTTTCAGTACCGGTGCGGCGATGAATATCATGGAAGACATGGTGAAGCAGTTGCCACCAGGCTTTGGTATCGAGTGGAACGGCTTATCCTATGAGGAACGTTTATCGGGTAACCAAGCGCCTGCGCTGTATGCGCTGTCGATTCTGGTGGTATTCCTCGTACTGGCAGCACTTTATGAGAGCTGGTCTGTACCGTTCGCCGTAATCCTAGTGGTTCCGCTGGGGATTATCGGTGCCCTGCTGGCGATGAATGGTCGTGGCTTGCCAAACGACGTGTTCTTCCAGGTGGGTCTGTTGACGACGGTCGGTTTGGCGACGAAGAACGCCATCTTGATTGTGGAATTCGCCAAAGAATTCTATGAGAAAGGTGCGGGACTTATCGAGGCGACCTTACATGCGGTACGTGTGCGTTTGCGTCCAATTCTGATGACGTCACTCGCCTTCGGTCTAGGTGTAGTGCCTCTGGCCGTGAGTACAGGGGTGGGTTCTGGTAGCCAGAACGCCATCGGTACCGGTGTACTCGGCGGTATGATGAGTTCGACCTTCCTCGGTATCTTCTTCGTGCCGTTGTTCTTCGTGATTGTGGAACGTATCTTCAGTAAGCGCGAGAAGAAAGGTAAAGAAGAAAAGCCGACCTCGGCGGAGTAATCTAACCTAACATTATTAAAGCCCTGCACATGCAGGGCTTTTTGTTAGCGTATCGTTATAAGGATGGATAGCCAGCATTAGCCAATTCGGGCATATTGGCGGAATCATAATGGATAGGAGCCTTGGTATGTCGTCACAGGAACTTGCAGCGCTGGATAAAGCAATAGCCAAGGGAAAGTGGTTTTTTATCCTAGTGGTTGGCGTGTTGTTTTGGGGAGGCATGACCTCCCTCTTAGTCGCCACTATCCATTATTTCACCTCAGATACATCCTTTTGGGGCGAGTTAGCTCGGGCACTCTGTATTTATCCTGCGGCAGGTATTTTATTTGGTTGGTTTGACTGGGTGCGGCTACAACGTAAAAGAGATAGACTGCGCGCCGAATATTATCAGCCGCATAATGAGTAACAGTGTGTTGGCTTTAGGAGCAAAGTCGTGTCATCGGTGAGAGGTTTTATGACTAAGCAGCTTATCATGGCAGTCGTTTGCCATTGTATCGCCGTGGGCATGGTCGCCTATGGCGCCTATGAGTTTTATCTTGAGCAACTGGCCGTTCCTGAGCTGACTCGCCTCTTTGCCGTCGCAGTATTTTTTATTGGCATGGGGCTCGACCCTAATATGTTTTTTACTCCCCTCAACCAAGTGATGAGTCAGGCCGAGGATAAATCACCTAAGGCAAAGTTACAGACTGTGGTATTTAATCTGGGGGTTTTCTTGCTGATCTGTAGTTTTTTAATGGAATGGTTATACGACTGAAGTCGTTAATCCACCCAAGAATTCAGACATCAAAAATGGCGTCGAGCTTAGCTTCGACGCCCTTTTTGTTAGAGATGGAGGCAAGCCTCGGCTTAAGGTGTGTAGTAAGTGGCTGCGCCTGGCCCCACTGGCAGACCAAAGCCAAACACCCACAGGAAGAAGAACGCCGTCCAGCCAACGAAAAACACTAAGGTGTACGGCAGCATAGTGGCGATAAGCGTGCCTATGCCAAGGTTTTTCTGGTAACGGCAAGCCACGGCCAAAATCAGCCCGAAATAACTCATCATAGGCGTGACTAAGTTAGTCACTGAGTCGCCAATACGGTAGGCCGCTTGAATGGTTTCGGGCGCATAGCCGACTAACATCAGCATGGGCACAAAAATGGGGGCGGTAATGGCCCACTGAGCCGAGGCGCTACCCAGCATCAAGTTGATAAAGCCACAGATCATAATAAAAAACAGGAACAGGATTGGCCCAGTTAAGCCAATGGATTGCAGGGCATCGGCACCCAGCACGGCTAACACGGCGCCGAGATTACTCCAGTTAAAAAAGGCCACAAATTGCGCCGCAAAGAATACCAGCACGATATACAGCCCCATAGTGCTCATGCTGTGCGACATGGCATTGATAACGTCTTTATCGTTTTTAATGCTGCCAACGACCTTGCCGTAGACAAAACCCGGGATAGCAAAACAGATAAAGATAAAGGCGACGATGCCTTTGAGGAAGGGCGAACCCGAGACCAGGCCGGTTTTAGGATCGCGCAGTGGCGCACCCTCTGGCACGACTGACAGCGCAAGGATTACCGCTAGCACCAGCATAGATAATCCCGCCCACTTGAGGCCACGTTTTTCCAGCTCGGTGACATTGCCCATGGATTGGTGCACGGTTTCATCGGCATCATCGCCTTGATACTTGCCCAGTTTCGGCTCGACAATTTTCTCGGTCACAAAGGCGCCGAGGAAAGTGATCACAAAGGTCGAGACAAACATAAAGTACCAGTTAACCTCGGGGCCGACGTTGTAGTCGGGATCGATCATCCGCGCCGCCGCCTCAGTGATACCCGATAACAACGGATCGACAGTACCAAGCAATAGGTTAGCGCTGTATCCCCCTGATACCCCTGCAAATGCTGCGGCAAGCCCCGCCAGTGGGTGACGACCTAAGGAGTGGAAGATCATCGCCGCCATGGGGATTAATACCACATACCCAAGCTCTGCCGCCGTGTTCGACATAATGCCGGCAAATACGATAGTTAACGTCACCAAACGCTTCGACGCGCCCATAACGAGTGCACGCATCGCCGCGGATAACAGTCCCGAACGCTCGGCGATACCCACACCCAGTAGGGCGACCAACACAGTGCCTAAGGGCGTAAAGCCAGTGAAGTTAGTGACTAAGTTGGACACTATCATCCGCAAGCCTTCGGCATTCATCAGGCTGACCACATGGATAAGTCCATCGGCACCTCGGCCGTGGGCGCCCTCGGGGCGCGGATCGGTGACCGTTAATCCAAAGTAACCCGCAATGCCTGATACCAATATCACGGCGACACAGAACAGGGCGAACAAGGTAATAGGATGGGGGAGTAGGTTCCCTAAGCGTTCGACAATATTAAGAAAACGGACAAACCAGCCGCGAGAACTCATGTCGTCGGCCTGTGGTGAATTGACGGGAATATCGTTGGATTTCGAGCTCATTCTCTTGCCTCTGTCGACCTTTGCTAGCGCATTCTTTACCCGGGAGCAGAATCGATGCGGCGTACTTGGCAGAGCTATGTCTGGCCCAAGTGGTTGGATTAACGCTAAGGTGAAAGTTAAAAAATTGGCCGAAAAGTATGATGCTTAAGCTTTAATTGAAACTTAAATGTTGCAACTGTGGTTGTGCGGCGGATTATGGGGGAAATGCGGGGTAAAAAAATGGACTCACTAGGAGTCCAGTATTCACGAGCAAAAAGGTTGCTCTTAACGTTGTGCATATACACTATAGCCTAGTTTTTCTGTATCCAAGCTGAATAATCTCGCTGGTCATTTTGTTGCTTAATGCTCTGACCAGAGTAGCTAAAGCTAATATTTCATTGCGTTAGCTATCGCTTTAGATGAAATTCTTGGCCATTTATGTTTAGCTGTACCCGTTGAGACTAAGAACAAACCCTAAGGATGGAAGATGGACAAACTGTTATTAGGATTAGCGCTGATTTTTATCGTCACCTACCTTTGGTACGTCAGCCTAGTCAAAAAGCGCAATACCGCCCTCGAAGCCCTGTCGGGAATCGATGTGCAGTTAGCCAAGCGTGCCGATCTTGTGCCCAATATCCTCAAAATCGCCAAGCGATTTATGGATCATGAAAAGTCATTACTCACTGAAATCACTGAGCTACGCACGCAATTAACCCGCAATTACAACAAGACAGATCCGAATGCGGTGAAAGAGCATATCGCGCAAGCCGAGAAGCTGAACGATAAAATGGGTGCCTTGATGGTGAGCGTTGAAAGCTATCCCGAGCTGAAGTCGGACAATACTATGCTCGAGGCGATGCAGACCTATAACGAGGTCGAAGCCCATATCTCCGCTGCCCGCCGTTTCTATAACTCGGCGGTGTCTGAGTTAAATACTGCCGTTGAGATTTTCCCTGGGTCGATTATTGCGTCGATGGCAAACATTAAGGTGATGCCATTCTACGAGGTGAATGAAGCCTCTAAAGCGCCGATAGACGCGGCGGATTATCTGTAATCCTTCGATATTTGCGGGGCCAAGATAGGCTCCGCAAACATATTAACTGAATGAATATACTCACCTTTATCTTAGGTAGTCCCATCAAGGCTCAGCGGCAGGCGGCAAGATTGTCGGCCGACGCTTCGGATAGGGCGTCGCTGCAGGAGTACTACGATACCCAACTGGCGCCGCTCGCCGCCCGCTATGAAACTAAGCGCGTCAACAGCCTTAAGGCGACACGTAAACGTTTATATCTTAGTTTGGCGATAGTCGCAGGTCTCGTGTTGTTAGCGCTATTGGGGCATAGCCGTGGACTCATGCTGTTTCCGCTGCCGTTGGTCGCAGTATTGGGATTAGGTTTTTGGAGTTTTACACCGACTCGGCAGTTTAAGCGGCAAGTACAGCAAGAAATTTATCCCATCATGTTTAAGTACTTTGGTGAGGATTTTATCTACAACCGCGAGATGCGCCTCGACATGAATCGCCTCAGTGCGGCTAAGGTGCTACCCAATCACGATAAGGCGAGCTTTGGTGATTATATTCAAGGCCAATACAAGGGCATAGAGTTAGTCGTCAATGAGTTAACCTTGACCAAAGACGTGCGGGTGGAGGAGTGGGACGGCAATAAACGCCGAACCGTGACCCGCACCGAGACCCGTTTTCGCGGCACTGTGGTTGAGCTAAGTAGCCATAAGCAATTTGTTGGCCATACCGTGGTATTAAAGGATCGCGGCGGGCTGGCAAATTTCTTATCCGACAGCCACTCAGGGCTGCAAAGGGTGAAGCTTGAAGATCCCCTGTTCGAAAAAGAGTTTGATGTGTTTTCCACGGATCAAATCGAGTCGCGCTATTTGCTCAATACCGCCTTTATGGAGCGCTTGCAGCAATTGGCAAAATCCTTCGATGGGGATATTCAATGCGCCTTCTTTCGCAATCGTTTGATCTTGTTTTTGCCTAATCGCCGTAGTCGTTTCCAGATGCAATCTATCTTCGACAGTGCTAACTTTTCGGCCGAATTTAGCCAGTTAAACCGTGAGATGAAGCAACTCTTTGCTATTATTGAAGTACTTAAACTAAACGAACACACGGGACTTTGATGCCAGCAACGCATTCTTCGCCACTTTGCCTTAAGTCGATAGCCATCATGAGCCTTGGTTTGTGGTTGGCTTGGGGAAGTGTTGCGGCCGCGTTTGCCGATGAAGCCAAGCCTAAGCCCCGTATTGTGGCCCGTTATTCTGAAAGCGGTATTGTGAGTAACACTGGGCAAGAAAAAGTCAAAGTTTATCAATATCTACAGGCCAATGGTGTGACGGCTTTTACCGATAAAGCGCCGACCACCAATGAGTATCAAATCCTGCTCTATGACTGCTTTGCCTGTCGTCCTGACTCCAAAATTGACTGGAATGGTATTCGGCTGTTTACCCGCAATTACGATAGCTTGATCAGCCGTGCGGCTCATAAACATCAATTAGACCCTGCACTTATCCGCGCCGTGATCCACGCTGAATCGGCCTTTAATGCCAGAGCCTTGTCGCGTACTGGTGCAATGGGCCTGATGCAATTGATGCCCGAAACCGCCAAAGAGATGGGCGTGACCAATGCCTTTTTGCCGGAGGAGAATATTCTCGGCGGCAGTAAGTATTTGGCGCAAATGCTAAAACAGTTCAATGGTGATATTGCATTGGCCTGCGCAGCCTACAATGCGGGGCCAACCACAGTGACCCAATACAACGGTATTCCTCCCTATCCAGAAACCCAAGCCTATGTGGAACGGGTGCAAATTCTGCTAAAACGTTACCGCAGCGCCAAAGTCTAGCTGCTCTGCTGCATGCGGTGATGACGCAATAGGATTGGCTTATTCGCCGACTTCCCATTTAACGATGACATTGCCATCGGCTTGGCCTAAGTTTTTGCCGAGGTAATCGAGCATCTCAGTCGCGATTTCATCCAGTTGCCAAGGTGGGTTAATCACCCATAGTCCTGCGGCTGTCATGCCAAATTCATTGGAGTCCGGCTTGATTGCCTGCTCGATACGTAGCTGGCGCTTAATACCGCTACCTGCTAAGCGGGAAAGCATTTCTTCCGTCTGCGCGCGGTTGACTACGGGATACCAGAGCATAAATACGCCCGTGGCAAAGCGTTTGTGCGCCTTGATTAAGGTCTCGGCGACCGTTTGATAGTCGGTCTTAATCTCATAACTGGGGTCGACAAGTACCAGTGCGCGGCGCTCTAGTGGCGGTACCGCAGCAATCAATCCTTTAAGGCCATCGCCCTTGATGACTTTTACTTGCTTATCCTGCTCGAAATACTCATCCAGCAGCAGATGATCGGTACCGTGCAGCTCGTGCAGCAGCATACGATCCTTTGGCCCCAGCTCCATATCGATAATGGCGGGAGAACCTGGGTAAAAGTTGAGTTCTTCTGGATTGTCTTCGTTAAAGTGACGCACCGCATCTACATAATCCTGCAGGGATTTTGGCAGATCGGTTTTATTCCAAAGCTTAGCTACGCCTTCGAGGTATTCACCCGTCTTCTGAGCAAACTCATCCGTTAACGCATAACCGCCGGCACCCGCATGGGTATCGATATAGACCAAGGGTTTGTCTTTCTTATGCATTAACTGCAAAGTTTGCAGCAAAATAGCGTGTTTCAGCACATCGGCATAATTGCCGGCGTGATAACCGTGGCGGTAACTTAACATGGAGGATCCTAGTTATTTGCAAACAATGCAAAGGGAGGCAAACGCATGTGGGCAATTATACCTAGGATGCCTTAAAGCGTAAAACGAATGCCTCAGTTAGCCGTTTTTTTCTGTGCTAACCAGTGGGTTGGGGTTTGCATTTGATAGGTTTTTAGCCACAACGAGGCTGGTGCAGGTTTGCCAAATAAGTAGCCTTGGAATTGTTCACACCCCAGTGCTGTGAGCTGTATCAATTGGGTTTCAGTTTCAATCCCCTCGGCAATAACATGCAGTTTTAAACTCTTTGCCAACAGAATTGCCGCGTTGACAATTTGCGTGTGGCGCTCGCTAATGCCGAGCTGGCTGACAAAGTAGCGATCAATTTTTATTGTATCGGCGCTTATGTCAATCAGCTGGCTCAAGGAAGCATGGCCTGTGCCGAAATCGTCGATCGCAATGGAAACGCCCATTCTCGCGAGTGTGTTTAAGCGTCTGCCAGTTTCTTTGTGGGTGGAAAACACTGAGGTTTCGGTGATTTCAATTTCTAAAATTGGAATGAGTTCTGGATGGTTAATATATGTCTGGATCAGTACCTTGAAGAATCGATCCGACAAAATATCTTGTCCCGATAGGTTGAAGGCAATCTTAGTCATAGGGACATTTTTGGGCCAAGCACGGATCAATTGAAGTAATTGCCTAAACACTTTAATGGCGAAAATCGCCTGCAACTGCGATGACTCTATGATGGGGATAAAGGTGCTGGGCATGATCATACTGCCGTCTTTGTCGAACATTCTGGCGAGCGCTTCAAAGCTAATAATATGCCCATCTGCCAACACTTTTGGTTGCAGCCACATTTCCAGTCGGTTGTGTTTTAGCGCGTCGCGGATTTTGCTTTCTTGCGAGGATGCTTCAAGTAAATTGTTAATCAAGCCGACGTAATACACCATAACTGGGTTGGCTTGGGTGGTTTGTTTAATGGCAATCAAGCATTGCTCGGCGGCTTGCTGCGGAGCGGATTTATGGCCAGAACTACAGCCAATGCGGCACTCTAAATGGTATTCAATCTGTTGTTCTTGCTTAAGTTTTAAACTTGTCGGAATGCGAAGACGTAATTGTGGTGCAAGCGTCTCTGGCGAGATGAGTGGCAGTTCGGTAAATTCCAGGGCAAAGGATGCACCTCTAAAACGATATATTTTGGCCTGATGGCCGAAGCGCTCTTTAAGCTCTAAGGCAAAAGCTTTGAGGATGGCATCTCCCACGCTGATGCCAAAGGCGGCATTAATTTGGCTTAGATTATCGATCTTAACTAGGGCGACTGTCATTTCCTGGTGGGCGGTACTTGGTGTCGGGTTATACCAGTGGTTCTCGTTGGGTAAGCCCGTAACTAAATCGTAAAAATGGGTACTGATATGGTGCTTTTTGAGCCGATTGAGTTCGAGCTCATGATTGGCTTGTGCCGTGATATCGTGGCAGTGAAACAGCAAGGTATCATGGTGCTCTAATGAGGCTTTTTGCAGTAGATACCGGCTGCCGCTGTTGTGCCTTAAACGGGTATGGAATGAGGCGGCCAACAAATTCGTACTGGTATCTTGGTCCACTTCAAAAATATCACACAGGCGAGTGCGATTAAGTGTGACATCTCCTGCGATTTGTTTTGCCGCATTATTCAAGTTGAGGATCACTCCATCTTCATTACAGAAGAAGGAGGCCGTGCCATTATTATCAAAGATTTCAGCATATTGATCTAAAGAGCGTTGCAGCGCGTGTTGATGCTGGATCATTTGCTGCGCATGGACTTTCTGGGTTTTTAACAACCGCATGGCCGACAACGGGATACAAATATTGAAAAACATAAACAACAGCCCGTTGAGGTAAGCGTGGGTCGCTGGCAGGCTAATATCTACATCGACAATAGGCGGGAGATTCTGGTTACGCAGTAGCAATAAGAAAGGCAGCACATTGAAGCACATCATCCAGAAGGCGACTTTTCTACCAAACAGGAAAAGCGCCATCAGCGGCAGCGTATACAGGAAGGTAATGCCCGCCTGCGACAAGGTAAAATCTGGAATAAACAACAGTATTGCCAAGCAGGCCGCGACCACCATGGCCAGCAAGCTGATTGAGCTCGCCAGCAAATACCGACGGGTAAACCATAATGCGAGAAATAAGACGGTTAAAAAACTGACCGTAATGCCAATAATAAAGCTGAGGTTGAGCTCATATGCGATCAATGAGCTGTGCAGCACTATGCTGGTGGTCAGAATGGCACCACTTAGCAAAATAATCCGCAATAAACTGGTTTTTAATATGGTTCTATCGGGGTTTAAAAAGTCTTGCTCCCTGATAAACAAAAAACCTTTCAGCCAGTTAAGCAAAAAATGTCCTTATTCCGTATGGAAGTCGCAAGGTTGGCTAGGAACAAAACATATAACACAAATCGCTAAACTGTTATATAAATAGATTTTTGCCTTTATCAATCAGTTAATTACACTGTGACTCATGTTTGAGTTTCCCTAAGGTGGCTTAGACAAATTGACTCATAGAATAATGAGCATTAACAAGATGATTGACCGAGTTACATATTCACGAAGCAGATTTTTAGGCATAATAGCCATCATTTTGTTGCTTTGAAGATAGCCTGTGACTCCGATTTTTTTTAATCAGCAATTTCCAACTCTTGTGGACATTTGTGCCCGTTGGCAACTGATTTTTGATGCCGATGCGCCGTTTGAATTGCGTTTTGAATCAGACACCTTGACGCTACATAAGCGCGATGAGCCTAAGCTCGATGGCATAGTAGTGGATTTTGTGACTGGCGCGGTTGCCCATAGACGCAAGTTTGGTGGCGGTCGTGGGCAGTCGATTGCTAAGGCTGTTGGGTTAAAGCAGGGCGTTACCCCAAAAGTGGTCGATGGTACTGCGGGCCTCGGTCGCGATGCTTTTGTGCTGGCAAGCTTAGGCTGCACCGTTACTATGGTAGAGCGCCATCCTGTGGTGGCCGCATTATTAGAAGACGGCCTGCGCCGCGCCTATCAAGATGCCGAAATCGGCGACTGGATGCGTGAACGTATGCAGCTTTTCCATGGTTCTAGCCTCGAAGCACTCGCCAAATTGGAGCAAGAGGTTGATGTGGTCTACCTCGACCCTATGTACCCCCACCGCGACAAATCGGCCTTAGTAAAAAAGGAAATGCGAATATTCCAAACCTTAGTCGGCGCGGATCTCGACGCCGATGGTTTGCTCGCCCCAGCCATGGCCCTAGCCAGTAAGCGTGTAGTGGTGAAGCGCCCCGATTATGCCGAAGACCTCGCCGGCGTTAAGCCCAGCATGGTTATCGAAACGAAGAAAAACCGCTTCGATGTCTATGTAAAATCGGCAATGAAGTAACTATTTGGTGAGTCATGGTTTTGGTAATTTATTAAATGAGAGGTGTAGATAGGAGTGAAGTTCTCCTACCTACATTTTTACTTGATAGCTTAATGGGAGTGATGCAATAGACCTGTCGTGACCATGGCTGTGGTAGCAATGGTTTGGCAACGAGCCGATTCAATGCAACTTCCAATATTAGCGCTGTTCTGACCGTCAAGCTTATAGACTGTTTTTCCTTCTTTAATCGTTTCTAGTACCTGAATATCAGCTAAGGCTTCTGGCGTAATTTGTAGTGGGTTGTCAGACAAAATTACGAAGTCAGCAAGTTTACCAATCTCAATTGAGCCTTTATTTTTTTCCTCTTTATACTGAGTTGCGGCCCAAATAGTTTGGGATTTTAGGCCTTCCAATAGTGATGCTTTTTGTGCTGGGCCTAACACTCGACCTGTTCTGCTAGTACGGTTAACCGTTGCTGAGTAAACCCGCATCGAGTTTGGTAATGCTACGGGGGAGTCGTGGTGAGAGGTGTATATCATCCCGATTTCTCGCGCCCAGCCCGTAGGTGAGATGTCTTGTGCTCGCTCTTTGCCTAATACTGAGTCCATATGCCAATCACCCCAATAAAAGGTGTGCATTGGGAAGAAAGAGGGAAATATGCCAAGGCGCTTGAAGCTCTCTACCTGATCTTTGCGAGCGGTTTGCGCATGGATAGCGATAAAGCCTCTATCGGGTTTGCCTTGTTTGCTCTCGCTTGCTTCAACTCCTTTGAGCAGTTGATCGATAGCTGCATCTCCATTGACATGGGTCAGCAATTGCCAACCTTTGCTCTGGGCTAGTGCAATATATTCGGCGGCCTTTTCATCGGTCATACTAGGATAGCCTTTATATCCCTGTGCTTGCCCAATGGGTGGTATCAAGTATGGCTTTGTTAACCATGCGGTTTTTCCTTGAGGAGAACCATCAAGGTTTAATTTGGCTCCGGCGACTCTAAAGCCATTACTGTATTCTGCTGAGTAATAGGGGGGAACAATGACATCCTGCGCGGTTTGAATATCGGGATACGCGGCGACATCAATAGGCAGTTTGCGTTGTTGCGCGAGGTTATACATGGTTTTAACTGCGGAGCTAGAGGCGCGTCCTTCTTGAGCTGTGGTATAGCCAAAGCTGGCGTAGAGTTTCATTCCAGCGTTAAAGATGGCTTCATTTTCTTGTTCATTTAGTTTGGCAAACAGTGGTAGCAGTGTGCCAAAGAAAGCGGTTTCCTCTAATACTCCATTGGGTGTTTTCCCGTCTGCTTCGCGGCGAATTTTGCCCCCTTCAGGATCTTTACTGTCAGGATTAAACCCCGCGAGTGCTAATCCCTTGCTGTTTAAGGTGGCTAAATGACCTGATTGATGAATGATGAGTACGGGTATGTCTTTAGAGACTTGATCCAGTTCTTGGCGGGTTGGATGTCTTTGTTCAGCCAATTGTGAATCGTCATAACCAAATCCGAGGATGATACCGTGCTGAGCATTTTCGGGTTTCTTCGCCCAAGAGATTAGCATTTGCTGTAGCGATGCAATGCTATCAACATTTCCATCCGGGGCTGCGAGCAGATTTGCCGATAGCGCTTGGATCCCTGTATTGAAGACATGGCCATGACCGTCGATAAAACCTGGGATCAGCGTTTTACCATTGAGATTGATCACTTGAGTGTTATTGTCTTTGAGTTTTAACAGTTCCGATGCTTTGCCAACGGCAAGAATGCGCCCATTCTTTACCGCTAATGCCTCTGCTGTTGGGGCAGAGTCATTCACTGTTATTATGTTGCCGCCCATATAAATTGTTTCGGCATTGGGTTTTGGTGGACTCGATGCTTGTACGAATGAGCTCAAGCTTAAACAGACTATGGCTGATGATATCAATTTCATCGAATACTCCCTGTAATAGTGCACATAAACGTTTATAGGCGTTTGATATTGTAGTCCAATAAACTTCGATGGCTGAGATTGTCGTCATTAAACGGTACTAAAGTATTGCGAAGCTTGTAAACCTGACGCTAGTCTTACGCCAATAAAAAAGCGCTAACCTAGGTTAGCGCTTTTGTTTTTGAATAAAGGTTATGTTTATCGCACTAAGGTAAACAGTGGGGTTTGACTGACCGCTTGAAAATCCAGCGCCATGGTTACACTGAGTGCTGTGATGGTAATAATTGAAAAACCAAACACTTGTCTGGCCCAACGTGGCATATCCACATCTTGACGATAACCTTTGAGGGCCATTGTTAGCCACCAGAGGCTGGTGGCACAGGTCACGGCCATAAAGGCGGTGCCTGTGTAACCTGCGAGTGGCAGCATGGTGCTGACCAAGGCGAACACTGCGATATAGAGCACTATATGGTGCTTCGCCTTGGCCATCCCTTCGGCGACTGGCAGCACGGGGATCTTCGCGGCTGCATAGTCATTAAAGCGGAAAATCGCGATGGCGTAGGAGTGTGGCATCTGCCAGAGGCTGAACATCAGCAATAAAATCACTGCGCCCATATCCATTTGCCCCGTTACGCTGCAATAGCCCACCACGGGCGGTACAGCGCCCGAAAAGCTGCCGACTAAGGTGCCGTAAACCGAGTTTCGCTTCATATAGAGGCTATAAATCCCGACATAAACGACATAGCCAATAGCGGCAAACAGCAGAGCTAAGGCATTGGTGAACAAGGCTAAGGTGCCAAATCCAAGTACGCCTAAGGCGATGCCAAACAGCAATACATGGCTTAGGGGAATTTCGCCCGTGACGGTGACGCGTTTGCAGGTGCGCTGCATTTTGGCGTCAATGTCACGGTCAATACAGTTATTAATCGCACAGCCTGAGGCGACGACTAAGGATAATCCCACTAAGCTTGCCAGCATCAAGACCAGATCCACATCGCCCTTAGCGGCCAATAGGAAACCGCCAGCAACGGAAATCAGATTCCCGAAAATGATGCCAGGCTTAGTTACCTGTACATACCCTTTGAAGCGTGCTTTCCATTGCGTCGATGTCAATCTAGCTTGTGTGTTCATTTGCTGTGTCTCGTTACATCATCAAAGCGTTAGCTTCGAGAATGATCCATACCGACAAGCCAACCACCATCACGATGATCAGCGCGGTAAATAGGAAGGAGAAGGTGTTGATCTTGCCTTCCTTAGAGAAGTCCAAGTGCAGGAAGTACTTAAGGTGTACCAAAATCTGCACCAGTGCCGTAACAACGACGATGGCAAGCGTCGTCGATTGCTCGAAGTGATGGGTCATTACCGCCCAGAATGGGATGGCAGTTAACACCACTGACAGCACAAAACCGACTAAGTAGGACTTGATGCTGGCGGCCAGATCGTCTGCGCCATGGCTATGATCATGCGAATGAGTATGTGCGCCCATTACAATGCTCCCAATAAGTACACAACGGTGAATACGCAAATCCACACGATGTCGAGGAAATGCCAGAACAAGCTTAAGCAGCTCAGGCGAGTGATGCTGCGGTTGCCTAAGCCCGTTTTGGCGACTTCAATCATCATGATTGCCATCCAAATTAACCCTGCGGTCACGTGCAAGCCGTGCATGCCCACTAAGGTGAAGAAAGATGACAGGAAGGCGCTGCGTTGTGGACCGTTGCCATGTTCGATCAGATGATGGAACTCATAGACTTCCATGCCGATAAACACACAGCCCAGTGCAAAGGTAATGGCTAACCAAGTGAGGGTTGCTGCCTTGTTGTGGCGCTTAGCGAAAATCAAGGCAAAGCCATAGGTAATACTACTGAGCAGCAGGGCTGCGGTTTCGATCAGCACAAAGTCCAGTTCGAAAATGTCTTTACCCGAGACACCGCCGTCGGTGTTCATATAGAGCACGGCGTAGGTGGCGAATACCGAAGCAAACAGGATGCAGTCGGTCATCAGGTAGAGCCAAAAACCAAACAGGGTGTTGCCACCCGTGTCATGGTGCTCGTGGTGCTCCTCGGCGTGAGCAACTTCTAAATCAGCTGGGATTGCAACACTCATATCAGCCCCTTACTACATTGTTTAAGTGAGCATTTTCAATGCGTGCCACTTCATCGGGTTGAACGTAATAGTCGACATCGTTGTTATAAGCACGGAATAAGAACACGATAAACGCGCCCACCATGCCCACAATCGCGAGCCACAGAATGTGCCAAATCGCAGCAAAACCAGCGGCAGTAATGCCCAGCGCCATTAAGATACCGCTCGGGGTATTTTTCGGCATATGGATTGGTTGATAGTGTTTGAGGCGTTGATACGCTGTGCCTTTTTCTTTGGCATCGGTAAAGGCATCAATATCAGACACTTGTGGCAACTTAGCAAAGTTGTAGAACTGTGGTGGTGATGCGGTTGACCATTCCAGCGTGTGGCCATTCCATGGGTCGCCCGTGGTGTCACGGTTTTGGTCGCGGTCACGGATACTCACGTACAGTTGCACGAATTGCAGAATGATACCGACCATGATGATGCAAGCACCCACGGCAGCGATATAGATCCACATGTTCCATGCTGGGTTATCAATGTGGTTTATACGGCGAGTCATACCCATAAAACCGAGTACATACAGCGGCATAAAGGCCACATAGAAACCAATCTGCCAGCACCAGAATGACGCTTTACCTAAACGCTCATTTAAGTGGAAACCCGTCGCTTTCGGGAACCAGTAAGCAAAACCGGCTAAGTAACCGAACACGGCACCACCGATAATGGTGTTATGGAAGTGAGCGATCAGGAACAAGCTGTTGTGCAGTACGTAGTCGGCGCCAGGTACGGCCAATAATACGCCCGTCATACCACCAATGGTGAAAGTCACCATAAAGCCTAAGGTCCACAGCACTGGCACTGTTAAGCGCAGGCGACCGCGGTAAATGGTGAACAACCAGTTAAACAGTTTTACCCCAGTCGGGACCGCAATCACCATGGTCATCACGCCGAAGAAGGCGTTGACGTTGGCGCTAGAGCCCATGGTAAAGAAGTGGTGTAACCACACGATAAAACCGAGGATCGAAATCGCGCCACTGGCCCATACCATTGAGGAATAGCCGAACAGACGCTTAGAGGTAAAGGTTGAAATCACATCCGAGAAGATACCGAACGCAGGTAAAATCAGGATGTACACTTCAGGGTGACCCCAAGCCCAGAACAGGTTGATATACATCATGGCGTTACCACCACCATCATTGGTGAAGAAGTGGAAACCCATGTAGCGATCGAGTGTTAACAGCGCTAAAACCGCGGTCAGGATCGGGAACGACGCCACGATCAGGATGTTGGCCCAAGTACAAGTCCAAGTGAAGATAGGCATTTGCATCAGCTTCATGCCTGGAGCGCGCATCTTAAGCACAGTCGCGATAAAGTTGACCCCAGTTAAGGTTGTCCCTATCCCCGAAATCTGCAGCGCCCAGATATAGTAATCGACCCCGACGCCCGGACTGTAAGCCAGCTCAGACAACGGCGGGTAAGCCACCCAACCGGTACGGGCGAATTCACCTAAACCTAATGAAATATTGATCAGCACGGCACCAGACGCGGTTAACCAGAAGCTGAGGTTGTTCAAGAAGGGGAAGGCAACGTCGCGGGCACCGATTTGCAGTGGCAGCACTAAGTTCATTAGACCGATCATAAATGGCATCGCCATAAAGATAATCATGATCACGCCGTGGGCAGTGAAGATTTGGTCGTAATGTTCAGGCGGCAGATAACCTGCGGCGCCATTGGTGGCCAGTGCCTGTTGAGTACGCATCATGATAGCGTCGGAAAAACCGCGGATCAGCATGATGAAGGCAAGCACTATGTACATGATACCGAGGCGTTTATGGTCAACCGAAGTTAACCAGTCGTGCCAAAGCACGCCCCATTTTTTGTGTTTAGTGATCAAGGCTGCGACGTACAGGCCTATCACGGCAACAACCGCAAGGGTCACCATGATGATAGGCTCATGATACGGGATCGCATCTAAGCTTAATTTACCGAGAAAAGACATGATTACTCCGCCTCCACTTGGTGAGTGGATGAGTGTTCTGTTGATGAAGTGTCAGAATGGGTTGAGCTTTCCATGTCGGCCATCTTCTGTTCGCTCGCCATATGCGCCATATGCGCCATATCGTGGTGCATGCCAGCCATATTGTGGTCGGCACTCATGTGTTCCATACCTTCATGGCCTGCCATGTTCTCATTTGAGTCCATGTGCATGTATTGCATAACGATTTGATCGAACATGCCGTGACTAACTGAGCCAAAGTATTCCACAGGATTGTTTTCACTCTTCTGTGCTAAGGCTTGGTAAGTCGCAGAGTCTAAGGTCTTAGTCGCCTGTTGTTTTGCCTTGGCTACCCAAGCATCGAAGTCGGCCGCCGTTGGCGTGGCAATGGCTTTAAACTTCATGCCCGCAAAACCTGCGCCGCTATAGTTAGCGGAAATACCGTCATAGGTACCGGGTTCGTTGGCAATCAGGTGCAACTTAGTCGTCATCCCAGCCATTGAGTAGATTTGGCTACCTAACTGCGGGATAAAGAAAGAGTTCATTGCGGTATCAGAGGTGATCTTAAAGTTCACTGGTACGTTCGCAGGGAAAGCCAGTTCGTTTACCGATGCAACACCTTGTTCTGGATAGATAAACAACCATTTCCAGTCCATAGAAACCACTTCAACCGTAATTGGCTTGGCCTCGTGTTCGAGTGGTTTATAAGGGTCGAGATCATGGGTTGAACCCCAGGTAATCACGCCCAAAATCACAACGATCACAATAGGCACAATCCAAACCACGGTTTCAATCGCGCTTGAATGGGACCATTTTGGGGCGTAAACCTCATGATCTCGGCCATCGCGGTATTTCCATGCGAAGAACAAAGTCATGAAGATCACGGGAATAACCACAATCAGCATGAGTAGGGTAGCGATGATGATCAGGTGCTTTTCATCGACACCGATCTGGCCCTTGGGATCCAATACGCCGCCATCACAGCCTGCGAGCATCAGGGCTATCGCCGCGAATGCTACTTTACTTAAATTTCGAATTAACAAAGGAAGATTCCTCTAACCCTAAGGTTTACAACTCTGCCCAGAGAGATTGGCAGTAGCATTGAGCGGCGTTATCCGAAGGCAAATCCGAAAGTGGCTCGAGCGCGGCACAAAAAATGCCTGCCACCCCAATGCAAGATTGAGGATCGACTTTCAGCGCTTAATGCTAAATTTGAATTTTAAAACAGAGAGTTACAATGGTGGGGCGCGACAACCGTGCGCAAGGTGCTCGAGGGATTTTAGCCTTGGGGGTGCTAAAAACTGGGCAGCATTAGTTAAATCTAAGCTGTTGAAACACTTGAAGCCATTGTCGAACAGATTCCACAATTGCTTAATAATCTGGGGATTGAGCAGCAAAATGCTCAGCAGCGTGGCGCTGAAAAACTCGATTAAAAATCCATCGCTCAGGGTGATTAACTCACCTATGTCGATGCAGCCGCCGACCATCACCGACACTAAGTCAGCAGCGGGCAGCACAAACAGTAACCCAAAAAGCAGGGCTAAGTTTGTCATACTGAAGTGGGAGAACCTCGCTACGAGATTCAATCCTTCAGCGATAAATTGGCTGAGTGCGAATTTCAATTAACAGGTCCGGCTGAACGAGAGGAAATTGTTGGCTGAATAAAAATTCAAGCTGCAACTTTTTTGTGCGGGCGGGAGGATAACAAGAAGCGGGGATTGATTGAAAGTGGATCCCAGGCTCAAAACGGCTTTTGCATTAAAAAAACCTTAATTAAAACCATAATAAAACAAATAATTAACAAAATTAACTGAATTTATACTCATTACACTCGCAAAAAATAGGGTTAATGTGAGCTGTGTCAGAAAACGCCTTGGGTTAAATGTAAACAATTTGAGCTGGAAAAATCACCTAAACTCGCTGCGCTTTCGCCCCTTTTCACGGAATTATCTTTATCGCATTGATGCGGGATAACCTCCTCACTCGTTAATGCCCATCCTTTGGCTGCGCTTAAGATTTGGCGTGAGTCTAGCAGATTTCGCTATAGCAAACCGACCGTTAATGAAGCGTTTACGCTGGCGACCGATAACAGAATTGATGATTAGCTTTTACTAAGCTTGAGATTGATTTGTAGATTAAGGCATTATGTGACCTATCTGAGTTGCGGCTTAGTAATAAAAAGGGATTGGATATCAAAGCATTTGCTCACTACCTTAAGGTCAATCTACTCGTTGCCTTGGCTTACTTTGTCGTTGGCAAAATCGGTTTGTTGATTGCCTTACCTCCCGGTTATTCGGCTGCCATTTGGCCTGCGGCGGGTATTGCCATTGCCTCCTGCCTGATATGGAGCAAGTATTCGCCCTGGTTTGGTATCTTGGTCGGCTCTTGGCTGATTAACATCAATATCGGTGGTGAGATCCATCTCGGTTGGCTGCCCTTAGTGATTGCTGCGGCATCGAGTTTACAGGCCTATGTTTCTGCCAATGTGATCCGCCGTATCGACCCCTTAGTGACCTTAGATAGACCCAACACTGTCATTAAGTCCTGCCTCAGCCTCTCGTTAACCTGCATGATTGCCACCCTCTTTGGTAATGCCGCCCTGGCCGCCCATGGCACCATTCCCATAAAGGATGTCTTTGGCAGTACGATCAATTGGTGGCTTGGGGACTTACTCGGAGCGGTGATCTTCATTCCGCTGACGATGTTGCTCTTCGATCAGCGCTCCATTTGGCGCTCAAGGCGGATTCAGACAGGGTTGCCACTGTTTGTCGGCTTTTTATTCTGTGTCGGCATTTATTACTACTCGGATATGAACCAGCGGCAGCAGCTGCAGGATAAATTTCAAATTCAGTCCAATGCCATTATTAGCAATGTTGAAAGTTTTCAGGTGTCGAATCTTCAGCAAGTGATTGCGCTCGCGAGTTTATTCGATAATAGCGAGCAGGTGTCTCAGGATGAATTTATCCAGTTTGGTAAGCGCAACCAACTGCAATTAGATGGGTTTCGGGCTTGGGCTTGGTCACCACTGATTGCCGCGACCGATAAAGACAGTTTCGAGGCCGCCACCCGCGTCGAGATTGGCGAATCATACCGCATTCGATACTTAGCCAATGGGCGACCCAATCCCGACGGTTGGTTAGTGCCGATTAAGTTTGTGCAACCGATAAACACTAGCCGTGCCGCCTTGGGTATTGACCTTAATGGCGAACCGACACGTGCGGCGGCGATTGCCAAAGTCCGCGCCACACTGTCACCTGTCATGACCGGAAAAATTCAACTGGCGGAGGATCCAAATGGGCCGGGCGGGACGCTGTTTATTGCCCCCGTCTTCGACCGTTTAGGCAATATCGAGGGCTTTTGCTCGGCGGTGATCGACCTGCAATCGATTATCAATGCGGTGGAGCAGGTCAAAGGCTTGCACTGGCGACTAACGGACATGAGTGCTGGCGGAGCCTTACTCTACGCCAATAGCCAGAAGACCTTCCCCCAGTTTCAGGGGAACATACAAAGCGACAAGATGGGCCAGTATTATCAGGCCAACTTAATGCTGGCCGATAGGCATTGGCATATCGTTATCTACGAGTCTTATTCCGAGCTGATGGGCGAAACCTTTAGCCTGTCGCTGCTGATGCTACTGCTGGCGTTTATCACCTGCGCGGTTGTCGGCGGTATGACCTTAGTGTCTTCTGGGGAGCGGCACCGCATCGCCGAAAAGGTGGCGGAAAAAACCATGGCACTCTCGAAGGAGATCGCCCGTAGCCAAACCTTCCAAGCGACCTTGATCGAGAGTGAGCAAAGGTATCGCACCCTGTTCGATAAGGCGCCTGTGGGCCACGCGTTAAAACGGCTAGAGGACGGGCAGTTTGTCGCCATCAACCAAGCCTTTATGGATATTACCGGTTATACCCTCGAAGAGTTGCAGACACTCGATCCTTGGGAGCTTACGCCCATCCGTTATCGGGTGAGTGAAACCGAGCAGCTCGAGCGCCTCAAGCAGACTCGCCGTTACGGCCCCTACCAGAAGCATTATCGCCATAAGGGGGGGCAAATGGTGGCCGTGAGGTTAAATGGCTCCTTGGTTACCGCAGCTAACGGCGAGCAACTTATCCTGTTTATTGTGGAGGACATTACCGAGCAGGAGCGCACCGTGGCTAGGGTTAACCTGCTGGCTCAGGTATTCCAGCAAAGCGGTGAAGGCATCACCATCATGGACGCGAATGACATTATCGTGGATGTGAATAGTGCTTTTACCCAAATTACTGGTTACACCCGAGATGAGATCATCGGCAAAAACTGCCGCTTCCTCGAGGCCGAGCGGACCGACCGTAGCAATGATGCTAGAGTGCGAGCCGCCCTCGAACAGACCGGATTCTGGCAGGGTGAGGTGTGGGACAGACACAAAGAGGGATTTGATTTCCCTAAATGGTTGATGATGTCTGTCGTGCGGGATGAGACGGGGTCTGTCAGCCATTATATCGGTAGTTTTACCGATATCAGCGAACGCAAAGTCAACGAGGAGCGCATTCACTTCCTCGCGCACCACGATTCCTTGACTCTGCTGCCGAATCGCTTGAGTCTGCAATCGCGGTTAGAGACAGTTTTCAAAGAAGCCTTTGTCAGTCAGACCCAGATTGCCGTGATGTTTATCGATATGGATCACTTCAAAAATATCAACGACACCTTGGGACACCATGTCGGCGATATGCTGCTGCTCGAAGTGGCGCGGCGGCTGAAGAGTATTGTGAGCAGCGATGATATTGTCGCGCGCTTGGGCGGCGATGAGTTCGTGGTGGTGTTGTCCGATACGGACCATGACGAGGTGGCTAAGGTGGCAGAAGCCCTACGCAGTGGTTTGAATCAAACCTATACCATAGATAACAAGCCGCTGCATTCATCACCCAGCATAGGCATTAGCCTGTTCCCAACCGATGGTGACAGTGTTGAGGCGCTCATGAAAAATGCTGATATGGCCATGTACCGTGCCAAAGCGGCGGGGCGCAACAACTATCAGTTTTTCACCGCCGCCATGAACACCTTAGTGACCGAGCGCCAACAAATCGAAACCGGACTCAGGCAGGCCATTGCCCGTGATGAGCTGCGGCTGCACTATCAGCCGCAAATCGATATCAATACCGGGCAAATGGTCGGCGTCGAGGCGCTGATCCGTTGGCAACACCCCGAATTGGGCCTGGTGGCTCCCGATCGCTTTATCCCTATCGCCGAAGAGATCGATATGATTATTCCCATCGGCCAATGGGTGTTAGAGCAGGCGTTGGCGCAGCTAGCCGAGTGGCGTGAGAAGGGCGCCAAACGGCTTCGGATGGCGGTCAATCTCTCGGCCCATCAATTGCGTAAGGACACTATCGTTGTCGATATCATCAACGTGCTTGCCAAGCATAAGTTGCCCAAAGGGGCGCTCGAGCTTGAAATCACCGAGAGCGTGGCCATGCAGTATCCCGAGCAAAATGCCAAGTTACTGGCCGAGTTGCGTCAACATGGGATCGAATTGGCGATTGATGACTTTGGCACGGGCTACTCGTCACTCTCTTACTTGAAGTTATTGCCCTTAGACAGACTCAAGTTAGACCGCTCTTTTGTGAAGGATATCGAAAGTGATCCGAACGATGCCGCCATCAGCGCGGCAACGATTTCAATGGCACATGAGTTGGGGCTGACCGTCGTGGCCGAAGGGGTCGAGAATGAGGCGCAACTGGTGCTGCTATCGGGCATGGGCTGCGATTTAGTGCAGGGTTATTACTTCAGTAAACCCTTGGCGGCCGAAGAGTGTTCGCGTTTTATCGAGCGCAATTTTTAAGCCGTTTTTTATCCATTTAGAACTATACTTGGCTAAATCCGGCGATGGAAAGATGGATAAACTAAGGACGGCTTTATGCAAGTTATCTTCACCAAAGGTTCGAAGCGTTATGGTCAATTACGTTGCGTGCGCATGGATGGCAGTGCAACCCAAACACAAATGCCCGAGCAGGGCATAGCTCCCCATGACATGATCCATTATGTCGTTGAAAAACGACTGCATATTCAGGGCGCATTTTTCGCCCAAGTGCGCGCAGGCGCCGATATCAGCTTTTCCCTTGAGCACAACGAAGCCTCCTTAGCCGTCGCGGATAAAACCTTAATTTGGCAAACCGAGTCGATTGTCGAAGCCCTACAATCTTTGCTGTGGTCAGCCGATACGCCGACCTATGCCGGGTTTTTATACCTGCTAGAGCAAAGCTGTAGCAACCGTAAACTGGCGCTGCCAGAGGTATCTCAAGCGGACTTTGAACATATTATCAATGAGATAATGGAGCTGACCCTCGAATGGCAGGGCATGGGTGAAGGCCAGTCCTTGACCCTCAAGTTTTAGCTATTTGAACATAAAGAAAGAGCGCGAATATTCGCGCTCTTTTTATTGGTTGAGATTATTCCCTGTGGCGGCGCTCTTGGCTCTGTGCCGATCTGCCTTGGTTATGCTCAGGGCTGCGGGCCATCTGCATATTTTGGCGTGAATCATTCTGCCTGACTCGATTCTCTTCCCGCTGTCTTGGCGGCGCTTGGCGAGGCTGCTCCATACGTTGCGGTTCGGCGCGTCTCACTTCAGGGCGAGCTTCCGGTCTCTGCGGCTGAGTGCGAGGCTCAAAGCTGCGCGGTTGCTGCTCTCGAGTCTGATACTGGCGCTGTGGACTGTCCTTGGTTTGCTCCCTCGTCGCTTTTGCCTGCGCTTGTCTTACTTGATTATCCTGACGGAAATTGTCGTTGCGCTCTTTCTGGTAACCTTCTCTTTTGGTTTGCGCCGAGTTTGTCGGTGCCACGCGGCGCTCTTTTAACTCGGCCTGAGTATTTTGGAAGCTAGGCGCACGCTCGCGGCTATAGTGATTGTCGCGGCTTAGGTTGTTACCTCTGTCCTTATCTTGGCGCTTGTCATAGCCCTTGTTGTCGCGGTTATTACGTGCGTCTTGGTGTTCCCTCGATTTGGCATACTGGCTGGTAAAGTGCTGACCACTGCCACTGGAGTGGGAATCACGGCCACGGAACTTACTATCGCCGTAGTAGCGCTCTTTCACCACAGGATTGTGGTAAACCACGCCGCGTCTATGCTCGGGTTTATGTTTCCAAGGTTGAGCGCCGTAGCTGACTGAGTATCGCTCCCTTGGGCGATAATGGTGGGAGTGACGGTGATCGACAACGACGACTCTGTGGCTGTGCCAATGGAACGAGCTAAAGAAGTAGTTAAAGGAAATATGGATCCCGGGTGACCAGTAAAAGTAACTATGACTTGGGTGGTAAGGGTAGCCCACATAGCCACCAAACTCCCAATAAACAGGGGGATAGGCCACGCCCCAGCGCCAAGTGCCATAAACCACGCGGGGATCATAGTAGGGCACATACACTACTTCGCGCCTTGCGGGTTCTATGATGATCTGGTTGTTCGCACGGGTCACCGCCATGTTGTCCATATTGGCCAAACTGTTGGCTTTATCCGCTTGTTGTCTAAGCGATTGAATGCCATCCATCACTTGGCCTTCGTCGGCTAAAAAGGCTTCGCCGAGTTTCTGGGTCCAATCTAAGTCTTCGCTCATTTTTTCTAAGACGTTAGGGAAAGCCATAAGGGCTTTAACACTCGGATCCCAGTCCTTGTCTTCGGTGCGAGACATCACCTCGTCGGTCGATAACTTAGGGTTATCCTCTAACCAACGCTGCGCCTGTACCACTTCGAGTGGATAGGTGGAGGCGATCAAAATATGGCTCAATAAACTATCGGGGTAGAGTGCAATGGGCGCAAGCATCTGTTCGAGTTCGGCTTGGCTCAGTGAAGCACTTGAACCTTGGCTGACTGATACGCCTGCGGCTTGAGTTGGCGCAGTGAACGGCAGGGCAACTAATGCCGCCGATAACACCAGCCATTTCCATCGATGTAATCTGTTCATGGTTCGCTCCAATAATCCTATTTGAGGATGTTATTGGCATCATAGGCGCGTGAATATGAACATAAGCTGAAAGTATTTTGTGTGGTAAAAATGCCTAAAGCAGCACAAATTTTAGCTAACTCATTAGGGCGTGTTGACGTTTCAGGGTTATTTTTGCAGCAATTTGGCTGGCTTTAATGCAAGGCAAAGTCCGTGCAGTGTAGTTATTCTACATAAACGGACGATAACGCGGCAGAAAAGCCAGCCAAATGCTGCCCGAAGGGTTCGTCTGGCAAGCCCTTGCTCTTACTTTCTGTCATAAGAGCCGCTCGTCATTTGAGTAGAATAACTACACATCATTCCTCGTTTCGCGAGCACGTGCTTGCCATAACGAACAAAATTTAATCTCGAAACGTCAACACGCCCTAGTTATCTTGATGAAACAAACGCTTAAGCCGAGTGGGTGAAGTTAACCGTAAACTTGGCACCGCCTAAGTTTTCTGAACGGGATACGGAAATGCGGCCATTATAGCTATCCACTAAATCGCGCACTATGGCTAAACCTATGCCGTTGCCTTGGTGATAAGAGTCGGCGCGGATCCCACGCTCAAATATTTGAGTTTGCAGGGCTTCGCTGATCCCAGGGCCGTCGTCTTCAATACAAAGTTGGAGCTGATAGGCATCGCCTGTGACGGTTAATTTGACCTGTGACTTGGCGGCCTTGCAGGCGTTATCGAGCAAGTTACCTAAAATTTCGGTCAGATCGGCCTCATCGCCCTTAAATACGGCATGTGGTGTCAGGTCGCCGCTGAGATCAATCTGCGGCTCTCGATAAATCTTGGCCAAGGTTCGCAGCAATTTGGCGGCGACATCCTCCACCTTAATGCCTAAATGCCAGGAAGCGGCCGCCGCCGTTTGGGCGCGTTTAAGCTGGTGGCTGATGATACGACTGATATTCGACACTTGCTCGCTCGAGGCTTCGCTTAAGTCCGCTTGACTCTTAATCACCGCCAGCGGGGTTTTCAGGCTATGGGCCAAATCCGCAAGGGCATTGCGATAGCGTTTGCGCTGGGTCTGCTCGGTATTGAGCAGGATATTCAATTGCCGCGCGACTTCCTGTAGCTCACTCGGATACTGGCTACTGAGCTGGGTCGATTTACCCTGTTCTACATCGTGCAGTTCTTGGGTAAAGCGCGCCAGCGGCCTAATGGTCCAAATCAACCAACTTAACTGAAACACCAGCATCACTAAGATCAATATCAGCAACCAAGTCCAAAGCTGTTGATTAAATTGGGAGATTTGCTGTTGAAACTCCAATTCATCCTTAATGATATGGATAGTTACTGGCACGTTTTCATTCAGGCTGGCAAAGCTGACGCTAAAGCTGTAGATAAGGTGCGGCGCGCCAGCGAGGTCGATTTGATCGAAGGCACTTTTGCCCGTCGGTGGAATCGTGAACTGCGCCGGCGGCGTGATGCCCATAAAAGACTGCGAATGCCAGACTATGCTCTGCTGATGCTCGGCATTCTCTGTGGTGGCAATGGCATAGAGGCCTGATTGAATGAGGTTAAAGCGGTTTTCGAGCACTAATTCGGGGATAAAAATCCGTTTGTTTTCAACCTCAGTCACCGCTAACACCGAATACACATAGGCACTTAGCTCGTTTTTAGCGGCGCTTTTTACTTGCTCGGCAAAGGCGTCATTGAGGGCGACCCCAATCAGCGGCAGCAGCACCAAAATAAACAGCAGCGCACTGAGGACGAGCCGAGTTTTGAGGGAGTTTAATAACTGCCAGGCAAGCGCACGCTTACTCATCTGGGGAGATGACTCTTAAACGATAGCCTTGGCCGCGCAGGGTTTCGATCAGATTATATTGGTTATCTGGGTCGAGTTTTTTGCGTAAACGGCGGATAAAGACTTCGATAACGTTGGAGTCGAGGTCAAAATCCTGATCGTAGATATGTTCGGTGAGCGCAGTTTTCGATTTCACTTCGCCCTGATGCAGCATAAAAATCTCAAATAGTTTGTATTCAGAGCCGCTTAGGGTGACGAGTTCATCCCCTTTGCGCACTTCTAAGCTACTAGTATTTAAGCTAAAGGGGCCGTTAGTAATCACTGGGCTGGCTTTACCGGCCGAGCGGCGGATCAAGGCTTTGAGCCGAGCCACTAATTCTTCGGGATGGAAGGGCTTAGTGAGATAGTCGTCGGCACCAGCATCGAGGCCCTCGACTTTATCCTGCCAGCTATCTCGCGCGGTTAAAATCAGGATAGGGAACGCGCGCTCTTTTTGGCGCACGCGGCGAATAAGGCTTATGCCGTCGAGTTTAGGTAAACCGACATCGATAATCGCGGCATCATAATTATATTCAATGGCTTGATACAGACCTTCTTCACCGTCGCTGGCGACATCTATGCTGTAGTGAGCATCGAGCAAGTGCTGTTTTAAGTTGGCTTGAAGCGCTAAATCGTCTTCAACGAGTAAGAGTCGCATATTAATTCCTCGAAACACGCCCAGTGGCGGCATCCACCGAAACAGAAAAAACTTGGCCATCGTTATTGAGGATTTTGACTCTATAGCCCGAGCCACTCGACTGCACGCTGAGCACTTTTCCTCGATATTGACGTTGCGCCATCGCCACGGCCTGATCTGGACTGTTGACCACAAGGCGGCGCTGCTCATTCTTCACACCTTGGCCGCGCGATTGATTACGATCATCGTGTTTATCATTGCCCGCCATGCTGCCAAAGGAGGTGCATAAGCAAGCGACTAGGGTCAGTGTCAAACCAAGTTTCATATCTGTTACCCGCGCATGTTCGGCGATCTTAAGTGAGTAGCTAGGTGGATAGCTTATCGAGTCGACTAAGAATACCTTATCACCATAACAAACACATAGAGATCAGCCAATTGGTAAACACAATTCCTTTAAAATTCACTGCGATTCGTGGGATTTTATCGAGTTAATCCCCATCGAACCTCTTTACAGAACAGGAGTCATATCCTGTGACATATTAGCAGTGTTAACCAAAACAGATGAATTGAGGCTGAACGGCTTTTTATCCCAAAAAATCACGGTTTTTAATGTTCAGCTTATGTTCACCTTGAGTGCCCTCTAATGTCACCAATTTGAACGGATTATCCAATGGGGTATTCAAGATGAGCACACTCAATCAATCAGGTATCGTAGGCACAACTCACTCTACCTTTATCAAGGCAATCGCATTGGCAGGTGCATTACTGGCGCCGACCATGGTGAGCGCAGAGTCCTTCGACGAGTCAAACTTGGCCCCCTTTAGCGCGGCCAGTATTGGGATGGCAAAAAAAGCCGATGCCGAGCAGGCCGCAGAGCAAGAAAAACAAGCCCTAAGCCTATTGCAGCAGTCGGCGCCCGCTCAAAGCGTGGGTGAAGCCGCTGCAGCCGCTGTTAAATCTTTAGCGCCGTCGTTGTCGCCAAAGAGTCCGAGTGCTCATCGCGTGCAATTGATGGGCGCTACCCCCATGACCCGCGAACAAGTGATTGCTAAGCACACGAGTCAGCCTATTCCAAGCTCGAGTGCGACCAGTGAAGATCCCTATCGCGCACCCGTGTATCACAGCTTTGGGATTTTTGATGCCAGCAGCCGTTTGTTTGAAGACTTTGATTACGATGGCTTTTATCAAACCTTCAGCGTGACCTTCGATGTGGATGTGTTTGGCTCATATCTTAATGAGCGCGCCGACCTGTTTGCCGAGTTGTACCTCAGCCGTAACGGTGGCCCTTGGGTGCATTACTACACCACGGACGTGTTTACCATTTACGGTGACTCAACGCAGGATGATTACGAAGTACTGACCACCCTCTACACTGGTTATCCAACGGATCACTACGATGTATTAATCGATGTTTATGAAGTAGGTTATAGCGATATTGTCGCCACCATTAGCGCCGATGACACCGATGGCTTATATGCCTTGCCGCTGGAAAGTAGCGACCGTGACCGTGTTGACGAAGTGATTGTGGTGGAAGAAAGCGGCGGTGCATTGTCTATCTTTGCCTTGCTTGGCCTTGGGTTGTTCGCTGCACTACGCAAGCGTGAAAAATGGGTTTAATACCCTGAAATAAACTCTTTTGTAAGCCATCAGGGTTTTACCAAGTCAGCGCCTATTTAGAGTAAACAGCGTGGCTAATACTAAAGGCAGCGTATCCATCGATGCGCTGCTTTTTTATTTCGCAATGCGGGTAACAAAAGCAACCTTGCGATTTATCGGCAATTTGCCCTCCTCTGCTACAAATCCCCTTTTTCTCTCTGTGTTTATCATTTCCGATTCGGGCTAGTATGGGCAAGTTACGTTAACTAAAGGAAGAGAGACATGATTGCTCAAGGTCAAACATTACCAGCGGCGACGCTAAGCCAACTGACTAAAGATGGCATGGTAAATCATCAAGTTACCGAGCTGTTCGCGGGTAAAAAAGTGGTGTTATTTGCAGTGCCTGGTGCTTTCACACCAACCTGTTCTGAAGCGCATTTGCCAGGTTATGTGGTGCTGGCCGATCAATTTAAAGCCAAAGGCGTTGATTTAATTGCCTGTGTATCGGTAAATGATGCCTTTGTGATGAAAGCGTGGGGCGAAGCGCAAAATGCGTCTGAGCTACTGATGCTTGCCGATGGCGATGCCAGCTTTACTAAGGCGCTCGGGTTAGAGATGGATACCGCTGGCTTTGGTGGGGTACGTTCACAACGATATGCGATGATCATCGATAACGGCGTGGTGACTTTACTGAATGTAGAAGCACCTAAGTCATTTGAAGTGAGCAAAGCCGAAGTGGTATTAGCGGCACTTTAATGCCTGATTAAAAAACAAAATGGGAGCCTAGGCTCCCATTTTTATTGGCATCAAGCTTAAGCCGCTCGGGCAGATACTGTGTTGGTGTCGGCTATGCCTAGGCTGGTCTCAATATCTTCCACGCTTTGCTGTACTTCTTGGGCAATCACTTCGCTCTGCTGCGAACTGGTTTGCGCTTGGTCTTTTAGGTTATCCATGCTGCGGACAAATTCATCGAGGTAATCGACCTGTTCCTTGGCGTTAAGCGAACCCTGCTTGGCGGTATTGGCCATTTCACTCGCTTGATTTTGTACGGTTTGCGCCACATGCCATAGGCTCTGTGCCCGCTGTTTTTGGCTATCGGTCGCTTGGGCAATGCCATCGACACTCTCGCCGAGTGCGAGGTTAGATTGGGTGAGTTGATGCAGGATCTTCACGATTTCATTTAACGACACCTGAGTGCGTTGACTCAGGCTTCGAACCTCATCGGCGACCACGGCAAAACCGCGACCTTGCTCGCCCGCTCGGGCGGCTTCGATGGCGGCATTAAGCGCCAACAGATTGGTTTGCTCGGCAATATTGCCAATTACATCAATGATTTTAGCGACATCTGCCACCGAGTTATTTAGGCTTTCGAGCGAGGCATGGCAAAGGCCAACCGCCGTCTGGGTTTGTTCTGTGGCACTCAGCACGGCTTCTGCCTCGGTTTGGCTCGACTGCATTTGGCGCATGGTTTCGGCCGCGCTTTGTTCAACAAGGGCCGAAGTGTGGCTGACCTCATTGGCGAGGCTGCGGATATGCTCGGTTTGCGACTGAGTGTCGGCAACTATGGTCTGAGTGTGTTCGGTGTGCTGCGACAGTTGAGTAATGCGCGCGACCAACTGACTCAAGGATTGAGAAACCTTAGTCATTTGTTGGCGCTGGAGTTCGTCTTCTTGCTCGAATCTGTGCAGTAATTGGTTGAAATGGCCTGCAATTTGGCCGGTTTCACAGCGGCGATTGATATCCAAGCGTTCACGACTGTTGGACTCGCTTAATTGCATAAAGGCTTGATTGAGGCGTTTAAGGGGCTTAACCACACGGTTCTGTTGCAGGATTAAGTAGCCGATAGCAAACAGCGCCATAATCGAAACCATCGCATAAAGAATGACTTGTAACTCATATTTGAGCTGTTGGTTTTTGGCGGCCTGTGCCTCGCCGAGGGCGATGAGCTGCTGTTCAACTCTGCTAATGGCTTGAATTAACTGCTCTTGCATCTCCTGATTGGCTTGCAGCAGTTGGTGGGTGTTGGCGACTTCTTTATTGTAGCGGTTGGCAAGGCTTAACAGCTCGCTGCGATCATTTTCGCCCACTTCAATTTGTTCTGGCTCACTCGCGCCTAGGGCAAATTCATCGGCTTCCTGCTGCTCGTACACGCCGATTAACGGCAGGGCGTTCAGTCGGTCACGCCACTGGTTCAGCTCCTTGCTGGTGCTGTCGAGAATATTTTTAAGTTGCTGATTTTTATCGATGAGATAGCCATCGGTAAGCTGCGATAATTGATAAACAATGCTGGGTAAGTCGCGACTTAATTGCAGATATTGTTCGGCCACAGTGGCATTAATCGCTAAACCTTTGTCAGCGTAACTGCCGAGTCTGCGGTTATAGTCGAGCATTTCAGATTCGGCGTGGGCCAGCAGTTGTCTTGGGTTGCCCGCGAGTTTGCCTGCGGCGCGGTATTTAGTGTCTAAGTCTTGAATGAATTGGCTAAGGCCAGTTTGTAATTCCTCATCGGCACTGCCCGCTGCGGCGAGGTTGAGCTCGCTGAGCTTGGTTTTAATCTTGCTTAGTTTGGCTTTGGCTTCTTCGAGTTGGGTCGCGTTGCCACTGGCTAAATAGCCATCGAGATCGCGGCGCACCCCCACGAGAAAATCCTGTTGTAGGCCTTGCAGCACTTGGGTTTGTTGCTCAATCTGTTGTCTTTGATCACTGCTCCACAGCACCACGGCTGCTAATAGTCCAGCAAGCAATAACAACAGCGCCGAAGCTGAGAGTGACAGCGTTGAAATCTTCATGATGCAATCTTCATTGGAAACTTTAGGAAGTTAACTGCCTAGAGTTTATGAATTTCGCGTGACATAAATATGACAACACAAGTTGAATGTCAGCGTTGTCATGCTGAATCTTGGATTTACTCCAAGGGGAGCCAGACTTGGGCTTTTAAGCCGCCCTCAGTGCGATTAGATAAGGTCACTTGGCCTTGGTGACGGTCGATAATCCGTTTGATGATGGCGAGCCCAAGGCCCGAGCCAACACTGCCGCGCGCAATATCGCCTTGGGTAAAAGGTTGAAACAGTTTGGGAATTTGCGACTCATCAATCCCAGGGCCATTATCCTCAACGCTAAAGCCGATACGCTTACCATCAAATTGCGAGCTTATCCGCACCCAGCCCGAACCATAACGGAAGGCATTTTCGACCAGATTACTGAGCACTCGCTTAATTGCCAGCCCTTGGAACAAGGCCTCGGGGCAGTCGCTCAGTACGACTTCAATTTCACCGTCGCGGTTGGCTTCGGCCTGCGCAATATCTTGAATGAGTTTATTAATTTGCCCTAGCTCGCGGCTCGCCTCCTGATCTTGGCGAATGTAGGCAATAAACTGGCTGATAATGGCGTCCATATCTTCGATATCGTTGACGATGCCATCTTTAAGATATTGATCTTCCTCGACCATCATCTCGGAGGCGAGACGAATCCTCGTCAGTGGCGTGCGTAAATCATGGGAAATCCCCGCCATCAACAGGGCTCTGTCCTGTTCGAGCTGTTTCATGCTGTGGGACATTTGGTTGAAGGCATTGGTCACTTCCACCAATTCACTGGAGCCTTTTAGCGGCAGAGGATCGGGAAACTCGCCGCGTGAGACCGAGATCGCGGCTTTTTGTAAACGTCTAAGCGGCCTATTCTGCTGGCGGGCAAACCACCATCCACCGGCGACACTGAGCGCGCCGATCACCATTAAGTACAAGGTGAGTGGCGACAAATCGGAAACGTTTTGCCCGATGAGCGGCACTTTAATCCATACTGATGGCGCCTGCGGCGGGCGGATCCAAATTTGTAATACTGTGCCGTGGGTGACGCGAACTTCAGCATCGCCACCTAGGTATTCCGACATCTGCGATGACCAAAAACCGTAGTAGGTGGCCTGCTCGATTCCCGCCTCGCGGGCCTGTTGTTGGTTGTAGACCTTCATGCCATCGTCACGGACTTTGGCATTGAGCGCATCGACTATGGTTAAGTGTTCACGGCCAATATCGACACCATCGACAAATAACAGATTGATTTGACGAGCAATTAACTGGTTGATTTGCTGGTAACTGGGCTTTAATACATACACAGCCACAGTGACATAGGAAACCAGCTGATTGATCAACAGTAGACAACCAATCAGCATAACGGTTTGGCTAAAGGCGCTGCGGGGAAGAAAGCGCCACCAAAACTTAGATTTCATCTTGATGCCAACGCACTGACGACTTCAGGCAAGAGTGGCTCATCGACGGGCGGCGCCATCGGGCACAAACACATAACCTAGGCCCCACACGGTTTGGATATACCTTGGGTTAGCGGGATCCTTCTCAATTAAACGGCGCAGGCGCGAAACCTGTACGTCAATCGAGCGCTCCAGCGCCGAATAATCACGGCCACGGGCGAGGTTCATCAGTTTATCCCGCGACAAGGGTTCGCGTGGATGGGTGACTAACACTTTTAATACGGCGAACTCGCCACTGGTGAGTGCGATAGCCTCATTACCGTGGTACATCTCGCGGGTGGCTAAGTCGAGGGAGAACTCGCCAAAGCTAATTTCAGCCTCTTGCTGCGCGGGCGCGCCGGGGACATCTTGAATTTGGCGACGCATTACCGCTTTGATCCGCGCCAATAACTCCCTCGGGTTAAAGGGTTTTGGCAAATAATCGTCGGCACCGAGTTCTAAACCGATAATCCGGTCGACCTCATCGCCCTTGGCGGTGAGCATCACAATCGGAATCGTACTGCCCTGTTGGCGCAGACGACGGCAGATGGATAAGCCATCTTCACCGGGCAACATCAAATCGAGCACTATTAGGTGGAAGTTTTCACGCTCCAATAAACGGTCCATCTGCTCAGCATTGGCCGCACTGCGCACCTGATAGCCTTGCTCCATCAGGTAACGCTCGAGTAGTGCTCGTAGGCGCATATCATCATCGACGACGAGGATTTTCGAGGTTTCTTGTCCCATGGGATGTCCTTAAATTGCTCGGATTATTGCTTTTATTCTTTATGCCGTCATACAACAAAGATTAACTGGCTGAAATTGAAAACGAATCTGCCAAGAATGTGCTTAATATAGCTGGATTCAATCTGAGCGACTAGCTCATGATGTGAGTCAATGTCGACCGAATACGGCTAATTGCCAACTCATGTTAATACTAAGCAAATGAAATTGCATGGGAATCGTCACATTTATCTAGTATGTAACTGAAATTGTAACTAAATTGGCATTAGCTACTTTTGATGCATTTGTTGAGTTAACTTATCAGCTTTATGGCAAAAGTATTTTGATTAGTCCAGAATCATAACTCTATGATTATCAATTATTAGGTGTATATGACCCTGTCGATGAGTTACAAGCAAGCCTCCAAGTGGGGATTTTTCGTCTTGCTCGTGGGACTTTTTTTTAGTGCCGTGCTCGCTTGGCAGGTGAGTCGTATCAATTCGCAAACCATTTCTTTGGCGCTCGAAGCGAGCGCGCAGCAGATCAGTGAGAATGTCACCAATAGGATTGCCCTCTACCAATATGGCTTGAGGGGCGCCCGAGGCATGATTCTCACGGCGGGTGAAGACCATATCAGCCGCCCCATATTTCAAAACTATAGTCTGACGCGGGATGTGGATGGGGAGTTTCCCGGCGCACGCGGATTTGGCTTTATTCGGCGGGTCTCCAAAGAAAACGAAGCGCAGTTTTTAGCGCGGGTAAAGGCGGTCGATTGGCCTGACTACCATATTCGTCAGCTCAACCCCAACGAGGGGGAAAAGTATCTGATTGAATATATTGAACCGCTCGAGCGCAATAAGGCGGCGGTTGGTTTAGATATCGCCTCTGAGACCCACAGAAAAGAAGCTGCCGATCGCGCCATGCTGTCGGGAGAAGTGCAAATTTCCGCGCCGATTACCTTAGTGCAGGCCACGGGTAAGCCGCTGCAATCCTTCTTAATTCTGTTACCCGTTTACCGTACCAATGTGGTTCCCGCGACGCCAGAAGAACGACTGGCTCAAGGGTTTGGTTGGAGTTATGCGCCGCTGGTGACGACCGAGATTTTAACGGGATTATCGCTGAATCAGAAAATGACCAAGCTGATGTTAAGCGACGTGACGGACGATAAGCAGCCGATCAATTTCTTCGAAACCCACGCCAATGATTTAAGCCCGCTATCGGATTACAGCTACAAGTTAAATAAGACGATTTTTGGTAGGCATTGGCAGTTTGAGGTAATGGCCTATCCAGGTTTTATCAAGTCATTACATCTCAATAAGCCCAGCTTAGTGTTGCTCAGTGGCAGTTTGTTTAGTGTGTTGCTGGCGGCGTTGATCGCTATGTGGTCCTTAACCTTGCAACGTAAACAGCAAGTGTTAGCCGAGCAAGCGCGCCGCGCTAGCATGTTGGAGCATTCCCTCGACGGCATTATCAGTTATGACCTCGCTGGCAATATAACCAGTTGGAACCAAGGTGCTGAGCGACTCTTTGGTTACACTGAGCAGCAGGCGCTGGGCTTACCCAGTAGCGAATTGATTATTCCGCCCAGCATAGTGCTGGAAGAACAGGCTCTCATGGCCGATGTGTTGACCGGCAAGACGGTACTCAATCGAGTATCGCGCCATCAACGTGCCGATGGTAGTAACCTGTCGACCTCGACCACTGCCTTGCCGATTTACGACGAGCATGGCGACATAGTGGGTTTGAGTCAAACCATTCGGGATATCACGGCCCAGCAGGATGCCGAGCGACATATTCTCAACCTCAACGCTAGCCTCGAACGACAGGTAACCAAACGTACCCATGCTTTGCAGCAGGCCTTACTCGAGAATCAGGCACTACTCGATACCATCAACCAGCAGCTACATTATTCGGTCACCGATTTAGATGGGGTGATTTTAGAGGTGAATGAGCACCTCTGTTTGATCAGTGGCTACGCGCGGGAGGAGTTAATAGGTCAAACCCACTCAGTGCTGAAATCTGGCGAGCACGATGCCGCATTTTGGCAGCGGATGTGGGAGCAGATTAAGGCTGGTAAATCATGGCATGGGGAAATCTGTAATCAAGGGAAAGATCAGCAGCTGAAATGGTTCGATACTGTGATTGGTCCGGTCTTCGATGAGCATGGCAAAGTGGAGCGTTTTGTCGCGCTGCAAACCGATATTACCGAACGTAAATTAGCCCAGCTCGAAAAAAATCGGATTGCGACTCTGCTGACCAATGTGCTGGATGCGGCCTCCGAAATGACCATCATTGCCACCGATCCACAGGGCATTATCACTATCTTCAACCGCGGTGCCGAGCGCATGTTGGGATATTCCGCCGAGGATATGGTTGGCAAAACCACCCCTGCACCTTTGCATCTTGCCGAGGAAGTCGCCGCCCGTGCCGCTGAGCTATCTACGGGGTACGGTGAAAAAATTCAAGGTTTTGAGACGTTTGTCCACAAGGCGCGGGAAGAGGGCTCCGAGACTCGCACTTGGACCTATGTGCGTAAGGATGGCAGTCAATTTCAAGTCTCGCTCTCGGTGACAGCATTGCGTGGTAATGATGGTGAAGTTTTGGGTTACCTTGGGATTGGCGTGGATATTTCGCAAATTGTCGCCCAGCAAGAGGCCTTACTCACGGCGAGTAATCACCTCAGTAAGGCGGCGGAAGTGGCTAAGCTGGGGATTTGGACCTGGAATCTGCTCGATAACTCGTTGCAGTGGAACGACCGCATGTTTGCCATGTATGACCAGCCAGAAAGCCTTAAACAGCAAGGTCTTAGCTATGAGCATTGGCGGATGCGTGTCCATCCCGATGATGTAGAAGAGGCCGAAGAAAAGCTTAACCGTGCGGTTGAGTATGATGAACCCTATGATCCAATTTTCCGCGTGTTAACCACCGATGGTGCGGTGCGCTATGTGCAGGCGGGTGCACAAGTAGAGCGCGACCGTCAAGGGAATGTGATCCGATTGATTGGGATCAACATCGATATTACCGCCCAGCGGCAGATTGAGGCGACTTTAAGGAGTGCTAAGCTGGAGGCGGATAACGCCAATGCCGCTAAGTCGGCGTTCCTTGCCAATATGAGCCACGAAATCCGTACCCCCATGAATGCGGTGTTGGGGATGTTGCAGTTGATGCAATATACCTCGCTCTCGGTGCAGCAGCAGGGCTATGTGAACAAGGCGCAAACGGCGGCTAAGTCATTGTTAGGACTGCTTAACGATATTTTAGACTTCTCAAAAATCGATGCCGGCAAATTAAAACTCGATCCACACCCTTGCTCGATTGAGTTATTGATGCGGGATCTGGCTGTGGTGTTATCGGCGAGCCACAGCAATACCGATGTGGAAGTGATGTTCGATCTCGACTCGGCGCTGCCTCCTTGGCTGCTGGCCGATCAATTAAGGCTGCAGCAAATTCTGATCAACCTCGCGGGCAACGCACTCAAGTTTACCCCCCACGGGCAAGTGATTGTCGGCCTAGAATGTATTCGCCATGAGGCCGATACCGTCACTGTGCAGTTTTCGATTGTCGATAGTGGTATCGGCATCAGCGAAGAGCAAATTGAGCGGATTTTCACTGGGTTTGAGCAGGCCGAATCGTCAACCTCCCGCCGTTTTGGGGGCACGGGACTTGGACTGGCTATCAGTAAACGTCTCGTTGAGTTAATGGGCGGACAACTGCAAGTCACCAGTAAAGTCGGGGTTGGCAGTCGCTTCTGGTTCGATTTGACCTTCCAAGTGATGGAGGTCGAAGCCCGCGCCCGCGCCGATTTGAGCCAATATCGCATTCTGGTGGTCGACGATAATCAAATCACGACCGAGATCTTATCGAAAATCCTCAGCGACTACGGCTGTCTGGTTGAAACCGCTTCTGGCGGTTATCAGGCCATTGAAAAGGTAAAACAGGCCAATGCAGCCGGACAGCAGTTTGATGTGGTGCTAATGGATTGGCGTATGCCGGATATCGACGGTCTACAAACCGCGGAAATGTTGAAAAATGCCGGAACCGGCAGTTATACCCCGCTGGTGGTGATGTTGACGGCCTACGGCCATGAAGTGATTGCCGAGAGTCAGCACATTAATAACGTTCCCTTCGTCAACTTCTTAACTAAGCCTGTCACCTCGCAAGTGTTGGTTGAAGCCGTGCTCAATGCTATCGAAGGCAAGACCATGGACGCGAATCCTAAGCCGCGCTCACAGCGTCTGTTAGCGGGGCTGACTCTGTTAGTGGTTGAAGACAATCAATTAAACCGTGAGGTGATTGAGGAGCTGCTGAGTTATGAAGGCGCCACCGTTGTGCTCGCAGGTGGCGGTGTGGAAGGGGTGGCACAGGTACTCGAAAGCGGTGATTTATACGATGCCGTGATTATGGATGTGCAAATGCCCGACATCGATGGGTTAGAGGCGACGCGGCGGATCCGTGCCGATGGTCGATTCGCCCAGTTGCCAATCCTTGCGATGACGGCCAATGCCTCGCAAACCGATAAGCAAGAATGCCTCGAGGCGGGGATGAATGCCCACGTCGGTAAGCCTATCGATATGCAGCTGCTGTTACCGAATATTCTGCGTCTAGTGGGGCGTGATGTGACATCCCTCGAGCAGCATGAGTCTGCGCATCTCGACTCACAACACAATCTCGAGGGCGAAACCCTGCTCGACGATATTCGTTTGATTTTGCGTCGTTTTGGCGGCAACCAAGTGTTTTTCGAAAAAATGGCGAGCAGTTTTGCCCCCGAAATGACCAAGCAGCTAAGCTTGTTCAAGCAATCGACCAAAACCTTTGATTACGCCACTACAGCTGCGATCAGCCATGCGATTAAAGGCATTGCCAGCAACTTTGGCGCGCGGCGTTTAGCCGTTCATGCGGCGTTTTTAGAAAAACAATTTAAACAAGAAGGCCTCGAGCTGCTGGAAATAAAACGCTGGACGGATACACTGGAGTCCTTAATACACCAAAGTATTGAACAGCTTGCAGGCTTTTTACCTAAGGGGCAGCTCAAACAGCCTCAATCGATTGAGCCTGTAAACGGTACCGCCGTGGATATGCAGAGTATGCGCCCCGAGCTGGATACCTTGGCTGCTCTCTTACAGGAAAATAATTTAGAAGCCGTGAATTTAGTCGACAAACTCGCAAAACCGCTATCACAGCACCCGCAATGGGCTGAACTCAATGGACTGGTTCAATCACTCGCATTTACACAGGCTTTGGAGACTTTGCGGGCGATGATGTTGGAGGATGCGTAGTGTATATAAGTGAACTCATGGCGACCCAGCAGGCCGCAAAGGGCAAGATTTTGATCGTGGATGATCAGCCTTTGAATATCAAAATCTTGCACCAACTCTTCCATGAAGAATATGAAATGTTCATGGCGACGAGCGGTGAGCAGGCTCTGCAGGTATGCCAAAAGATGCAGCCCGATCTGGTGTTGTTAGACATCGAAATGCCCGGAATGTCGGGTTACGAGGTTTGCCAACAACTGAAGGCCGAACCCACCACCGCTAATATCGGGGTGATCTTTATTACCGCCCATTTTGATGAGATGGAAGAGGTGAAGGGTTTCCAACTCGGCGCGGTGGATTTTATTCACAAACCGATTAACCCCATCATCACCAGCGCGCGGGTCAAGAACCAATATCAGCTGAAGCGCCAATCCGATGTATTGCACTCCATCGCCTTACTCGACAGTTTGACTGGGGTCGCTAACCGCCGTCAGTTTGAGCAGCGCTTACCCGAAATCTGGCGCTTTTGCTGTCGGAATCAAGCCTACTTATCCGTTATCATGCTGGATGTGGACTTTTTTAAGCGTTATAACGACCGCTATGGTCATCAAGAAGGTGACCAATGTTTACGACTGGTTGCCGATGCCGCTAAGGGCATGTTAAAACGCCCCAACGATCTTATCGCGCGCTATGGTGGCGAGGAGTTTATCTGTATCCTGCCTGAGGCCAAGTTGTCTGGGGCCATGCGCCTCGCGCAGGCGATGGTGGATGCGGTGCAGGCCTTACACATAGAGAACTTGGGGTCAGATTTTGGCGAAGTCACTGTGAGTGCTGGTATTGCGACGATTCAACCCTTAGCCGATTTAAGTTGGGAGTCGCTCGTCGAAGTAGCGGATCAACAACTCTATCTGGCGAAGCATCATGGCCGTAATCAAGTGGTTGGTGTCGATATCGAACCGGCGCAATAGTCTAGTTTGTGTGTCGAGTAAGGCTACTCGGCATGGTTAAACCCGTGGATAGTGAGTTATGAAAGCGCATTTGATCACCCGCCAAGGCTGGATGACCTTAGATAAAGAATTAAAATACCTGTGGAAGGAATATCGTCCGCAGATCACGCTCAAAGTGCAAGAGGCCGCCGCCCAGGGCGACCGAAGTGAAAACGCGGATTATACTTACAACAAAAGGCTTTTACGCCAAATCGATAGCCGTGTCAGATACTTAGTCAAACGCCTCGAAGAACTTAAAATCGTCGATTATTCTCCCCTGCAAGAAGGCAAAATTTACTTTGGCGCTTGGTTCGAGCTTGAAAACGAAGCGGGCGAGCGCGTGCGTTATCGTATCGTCGGCAAGGATGAGCTCGATACTAAACTGGGTTATATCACCATAGACTCTCCCATGGCGCGGGCACTGATCGGCAAACAGGTCGATGATGAAGTGGTCGTGCAAACCCCTTCGGGTCCAAAGGAATGGTATATCAACGACATCCGCTATACCCCATTCGAGACGCCGCTCGAGGGCGAGCCAGAATAACCTTTAGTAGATCAAACTCTCGTCGATTTTCATGCTGAAATCGAGAGCATCATATGAAATAACGACTGCGCCTGTGGTATCTTGGGCGCAATTAGGATCAATCAAACCGTTAGGCACGATACTTTATTTATGCAGACTATTGCCCAAATTATTGCTCAGGAACTGAATGTTCAGGAGCATCAAGTCACTGCCACCATAGATTTGCTCGACAATGGTGCTACCGTTCCCTTCGTTGCCCGTTACCGTAAAGAAGCGACTGGGGGCTTAGATGACACCCAGTTACGTACGCTGCACACTCGTTTAGGTTATTTGCGCGAGCTGAATGACAGACGTCAGGTCATTTTATCCAGCATTCAAACACAAGGTAAGTTAACACCTGAATTGCAACGGGAAATTGAAGGCGCGGACAGCAAGACCCGTCTCGAAGATCTGTACCTTCCCTTCAAGCCTAAGCGCCGTACTAAGGGCCAAATTGCGATTGAAGCGGGATTAGAGCCGCTTGTTGAAGCTTTACTGGCGGACCGTAATGCCGATATCGAGGCATTAGCTGCGGGTTATCTGAATCTCGAAGTGGGCTTTGCCGATACCAAAGCCGTACTGGAAGGCGCCCGTTATATTCTGATGGAACGTTACGCCGAAGATGCGGAATTACTGCGTAAAGTTCGTGAACACCTGAGCCAAAACAGTGTGTTAGAGAGCCGCGTTATCGCTGGCAAAGAGAAGGAAGGCGCTAAGTTCCGCGACTATTTTGAGCACAGCGAGCCTCTGGCGAAAGTGCCGTCACACCGCGCCTTGGCGATGTTGCGTGGCCGCAATGAGGGCTTCTTATCTCTATCCATGAATGCCGATCCTGCTGCCGAAGCGGGTCAGGGCAGTTACTGTGAAGTGATCATTAGCGAGCACTTAGGGCTAAAACTCGGCGAGAGCAGTGTCGATCAATGGCTTAAGACCGTTGTGACCGCCACATGGCGGATTAAAATTGCCCTGCAGATGGAAACCGAGTTTATCTCGCAAATGCGTGAGCGCGCCGAAGCAGAAGCCATTAAAGTGTTTGCCCGCAACTTAGGCGACTTACTTATGGCCGCACCAGCGGGCGCTAAGGCGACTATGGGTCTAGACCCGGGACTACGCACGGGCGTTAAAGTGGCCGTGGTAGATAACACGGGTAAGCTGGTCGCACACACAACTATCTTCCCCCATGCGCCACAGAATTTGTGGGATAAGTCGATTCGTACCTTAGCCAACTTAGCGCAAATGCATAAGGTGGAATTAATCGCGATTGGTAACGGCACTGCATCACGCGAAACTGACAAGTTAGCGGGTGAGTTGATTGCCAGCCTTAAGGATAGCCAACCGCAACTGACCAAGGTGATGGTGAGTGAAGCGGGTGCTTCCGTGTATTCCGCCTCAGAACTCGCCGCGCTGGAGTTCCCAGAGCTGGACGTGTCTATTCGTGGCGCCGTTTCGATTGCTCGCCGTCTACAGGATCCCTTAGCGGAACTGGTGAAGATTGAGCCTAAATCCATCGGTGTGGGTCAATACCAGCACGATGTAAGCCAAAGCCAGCTGTCTAGCTCGCTCGAAGCCGTGGTCGAAGACTGCGTAAACGGTGTGGGCGTGGATTTAAACATGGCGTCAGTGCCTTTGCTGTCGCAGGTGGCGGGGTTAAACAAAACCTTAGCGAAAAACCTGGTCGACTACCGCGATGCCAATGGCGCCTTCAAAAACCGTAAAGAACTGTTGAAAGTGCCACGCTTAGGCCCTAAAGCCTTTGAACAAGCCGCGGGTTTTTTGCGGATCCGTGATGGCGACAATCCATTGGATATGTCGGCGGTTCACCCCGAAGCCTATGCGCTGGTCGAAACCATTGCTAAGACTAAGCAAGTAGAGTTGGCGAGCCTTATCGGTAATTCTGAGCTGCTACGCAATATCAAGCCGCAGGAGTTTACGACCCCTGAGTTTGGTTTACCGACAGTCACCGACATCCTCAGCGAGCTGGATAAACCGGGTCGTGACCCCCGTGGTGAGTTTAAAACCGCCAAGTTTAAGGATGGGGTTGAGGAGCTTAAGGATCTGAAACCTGAGATGATCCTCGAGGGCGTTGTCACCAACGTAACTAACTTTGGCGCCTTTGTGGATATCGGTGTGCATCAAGATGGTTTAGTGCATATCTCGTCATTAACCGACAAATTTATTACCGATCCCCATACAGTAGTGAAAGCGGGTGATGTAGTGAAAGTGAAGGTGATGGAGGTCGATGTCGAGCGTCGTCGTATCGGTTTGAGTATGCGTCTGGATGAGGTTATCGATCAGAGCAAGGCTCAAACACGCGGCCCATCTCAAGGTAAGCCACAGGCTCATAAGGGCAATGCCCAGCATAAGTCTTCGCGCCCTGCGCCAAAAGCGGCACCTGTCAACGCGGCCATGGGCAATGCCTTTGCCGACGCCTTCGCAAAGCTGAAAAAGTAATCTGACTCAGGTCGGCTCGGATACACACCTGTGTTCGAGTCGACATTTTTTACTTGTTAGCCACAAAATTGTTGCATATATGCTGTCCTAGGTAATATAAAGTCGGCATTTAATGCAACGTTAAGCAAAATCGGTTGTCATACCACAAGTTTTTCACCGATTTTTTTCAAATTGACACTCCAAAGCTGAGTGGAAGTTTAATGTTTTGGGGTTATACATGCAGTCAGGTTCATCCGCTCGTGGACGCCAGTCCGCCCATGGGCCATTTCGCGTCATTCTTGTTTTCAGTCTGTTAGTACTCGCTATTGCTACGGCAAGCCGCATCGGCTTAGGTCTGTGGCAGGGCGAACGTGTGGCTGCCGTTGACGGTTGGTCGCATCTGCTACTACAAGGTATTCGTGTTGATATCGCTACCCTGTGTTGGTTATGGGGTGTCGCCGCCTTAGGTACGGCGTTGTTTTCGGGAGAACACCTGCTTGGCCGCATTTGGCAATGGGTGCTGCGCCTATGGCTAACCTTAGGTCTGTGGACCATTGTATTTCTTGAGGTTTCAACGCCAGCCTTTATTGAGGAATACGGCATTCGCCCGAACCGCTTGTATGTGGAGTATTTGATTTACCCTAAAGAAGTGCTGTCGATGCTGTGGGCGGGACGCAAGCTGGAGCTGATTTTCTCTGTGCTGCTCACCCTAGCGACGCTGTGGGGCGGTTGGAAACTCAGTGGTAAGTTAACTAAAAATCTGCGTTTCCCCCGTTGGTATTGGCGTCCTGTGCTAGCTGTCATGGTAATAGTCGTGACCCTATTGGGCGCGCGCTCAACCTTAGGCCATCGTCCAATCAACCCGGCGATGGTGGCATTTGCCGACGATCCATTAGTGAACTCCCTCGTGATTAACTCTGCTTATTCGTTAGTGTTTGCAATCAAGCAAATGGGCAGCGAAGAAGACGCCTCTAAGGTGTATGGCTCATTAGATAGAGATGAGATCATCAAGACCATCAGACAAGAGAGTGGCCGCCCCGAGAGTGCCTTTACCTCGAGTGACATCCCTTCATTGAGCTTTAACCAAGCCAGCTACAGCGGTAAACCGAAAAACTTAGTCATCCTGTTACAGGAAAGCTTAGGTGCCCGTTTTGTGGGGAGCTTAGGCGGTATGCCCTTAACGCCGAATATCGATGCGCTCTCACAGGAAGGCTGGTATTTCGATAATCTTTACGCCACTGGGACACGTTCAGTGCGCGGAATCGAAGCGGTCACCACAGGTTTTACCCCAACACCGGCCCGCGCCGTGGTAAAACTCGGTAAGAGCCAGACGGGCTTTTTCACCCTCGCCGAATTGCTGAAAAACCACGGTTACACCACCCAATTTATCTACGGTGGTGAGAGCCATTTCGACAATATGCGCAGTTTCTTCCTCGGTAATGGATTTAGCGACATTATCGACCAGAAGGATTATAAGTCTCCGGCCTTTGTTGGCTCGTGGGGCGCATCCGACGAAGATTTAATGCGTAAGGCGAATAGTGAGTTCGAGCGTCTTCACAGTGAGGGTAAGCCATTCTTTAGCTTGGTGTTTAGCTCGAGTAACCACGACCCATTCGAATTCCCCGATGGCCGTATTGAGCTGTATGAACAACCTAAGCAAACTCGCAATAACGCGGCGAAATATGCCGATTATGCAATTGGTGAGTTCTTTAAACTGGCAAAAAATGCCGACTACTGGAAGGACACTATTTTTATCGTGGTCGCCGACCACGATAGCCGCGTTGGTGGGGCCGATTTGGTGCCGGTATCGCGCTTCCGTATTCCGGGGTTAATTATTGGGGATAATGTTGCGCCAAAACGCGATCACCGTATTGTGAGTCAAATCGACTTGCCGCCAACCTTGTTATCTTTGATTGGTATTTCAGACTCTTATCCTATGCTTGGTCGTGACTTAACTCAGGTCAGCGATGATTGGCCGGGACGTGCGCTAATGCAATACGATAAAAACTTTGCCCTGATGGAAGGTAAAGATGTGGTTATCCTGCAGCCAGAGAAAGCGGCGCAGGGCTTCCAGTACGATGAAAAGACCGAGCACTTAACGCCTTATGCCCCTGCTGCACAGGCGTTGGAGAAAAAGGCCTTAGGTTGGGCGCTGTGGGGCAGCCTAGCCTACCAGCAAGAGCTGTATCGCTCGGGTAAATAACCGAATGAAAAATGCCGCTGATTAGCGGCATTTTTATTTTGAAACTTATCTTTAAACCAGCAGATTTTAAATCCAAGCAGACATAGCAGGTTCGGCTTCGGGCTGAGTTTGCTGCGCATAATATTGCCCAATACGCTGGCCAACCTGTTGATAAAACTGAGGAGATTCCCCTTGCATCGGCTGACGCGCTGCCGCAGTCGTGGTTTTCGCCGTGGTATTGGCGGGGCGGGGAGTATTTTGGCCGACCTTTAACCGAATATCCTTACGCTGCAGCGCCGCTGGGCCGCGCACTGGCACTTTAAGGGTTTTATGGAGTGCACGATCGGCAGCAACTATGGGCGCTTGTTTCTCTTGCTGTTGCTGGCTCTGCTGCTGTGAAGACTGCTGCTGTTGCTGTTTGTCTTGAACTTGTTGCTGATTTTGCTCGAGCAAACGTGCCTGTTGCTGAGTTTGATCGGCGGTACGCTCATTTTGCGGATTAAAGGCGCGTTCTTCATGGCCCTTAGTCGCGGCCTGTGGCGGAATAACGACGGGCTTGAGCTGATTGTCGACCCGAGCCGAGTCCGTCGCGACATTGGTCGTCGCTATCGGAACTTGGGGGTAGTTACTGACAAGCAGCATGAAAAATTCCTTGTGGCCTTAATGGTCAAATACTAGCCACTTATTGCACAAAGATAAAGCACTAGTCCTTGAATTGCGCCAGCCAAGGTGTGATTGCCTGCAAGAATTCTTCCCTGTGAGACACAAACGGTGCGTGGGATGCCTTGGCAAGCATGAGATCAGTGATATGACTGGCGGTGGGCATTTGAGGTTGAACGCGTTTGGGCACGAGTCCATCGAGTCGGCCCCAGATCCGCAGCCAAGGTTGCTGTATCGCCGAGAGATGTGGCCTAAGATCGATTTGATTCAACATATCCAAACCTTGAGTTAAGGCCGCTGCATCGGGTAGCGGGCGTGCTAAGACTAAATCCCGCAGCTGCTTAATATCGTCTTTGGCGGTTTCGCTGCCCATGGCCTGAATCGCTAAAAAGCGCTCAATCGTTTTTGGTAAATTTTGCCCAAGCTGCTCGCCAAACATGCTGAGCACCTGCGGTGGAATGCCGGGCCATGCTTCTTCCTCTCTTGCCATAAAACAGGGCGAGGAGGCGATAGTTATTAATCCTCTGACATGGGATGGGTAGCTTATGGCAGCTTGAGTTGCCACTAAGCCACCCAGTGACCAGCCGGCCCAAATCGCATTGGCGGGTAAGGTATGAATTAGCGCATCCACCCAAGTCGATAAATCGCCCGCGATTGGCTGACTTAAGCCAAAGCCCGGCAGATCGACATAGTGGACTCTATACTCAGAAAGCTGCTCATGGAGCGGCGTGAAGACGGCGCTATTAACGCCCCAACCGTGAAGCATGACCAGATCTGGCCCTTGGCCTCGGGTGTCGATATGCAGTTGCGGATGATGGGCTGGCGTCGCAGAGTTCACTAAAATACCTCTAATAGGAAGTTGTATGTCGGGCGATAGCAAATGGACTTGGTCGCAACAGGGGGCGAAGCTGTTACGCATAGTTTCGCATTTGGGGCAGCGTTACTTGGCGGGCAGTTTACCTAACCGCTGCTTACTGTGCCACCAATCCCTCAATGTAAGGGAAGCCGGATTTTGCCAGGTATGCCTGCAAACGGGCTTATATCACAGCCCAATTTGTTTAGGTTGTGGAAAGTCCATGCCGCTTGAACTCGAATATTGCGGTGAGTGCCTACGGCATCAACCGCGAAAAGTCATCGCACCTTGCAGTTATCATCAAGGCTTTGGTCCTTGGATAGCGGCCATTAAATATCAGGGGCAACTCGCCGCGTTACCCATATTGTGCCAAGCCTTAGTGGCGCGCATTGGTCAGCTCGAACAGCAAGACTTAATCACTCTACCGCAGGCCATAGTGCCAGTCCCTTTACATCCCAATCGGCTGCGCCAACGTGGATTTAATCAAGCATGGTTAATTGCCCATGAATTATCGAAGCAGCTCTCGCTGCCACTGGTCAGTGACGGATTAATTCGGCGGCAGGATACCCGCCCACAAGCCGGACTCAATGGCGCACAGCGACGGCGAAATCTACAGGATGCTTTTGAGTTAAATGCCGATTTTGCCTATCAACGGATAGCGCTGGTGGACGATGTGGTCACCACGGGGACTACAGTGGCAGAAATTGCCCGCTTGTTCGAGGCGCGATATATACAAGTGCAAATATGGTGCCTCGCCAGAGCCGAAGCACCGGGGTTGTTGGATGATATTGCAAGTGAAAACTCGGGTTTTGATTAGTGGTTTACTGGTTAAGTTGCTGCATTTAAAGCGTGATGGATTTTGCAAAATTCCAGAACTTGCTACCCTAGGGGCTACAAAGCGTGAGTGAGTAGGAGTATCATACGCCTAATTCTTACTAAAACACTCAGGTATCCCCTGACGGAGCTGGTTTCCATGATTACTATTTCCGATGCGGCTCAGGCCCATTTTGTAAAGTTGTTAGCCGATCAACCTGAAGGCACTCATATTCGCGTATTTGTGATCAGTCCAGGTACCGCACAAGCCGAGTGTGGCGTGTCTTACTGCCCGCCTGACGCCGTTGAAAGCGATGATATTGAATTAGAATTCAATGGCTTTAGCGCTATGGTTGACGAGAAGAGTGCGCCTTTCTTAGAAGAAGCCTCAATCGACTTCGTGACCGATCAATTAGGATCGCAATTAACCCTTAAAGCCCCTAACGCAAAAATGCGTAAAGTGGCTTCAGATGCGCCTTTAGCCGAGCGTGTTGAGTATGTGATCCAATCTGAAATCAACCCACAACTGGCAAGCCATGGTGGTAACATCATGTTGGTTGAAATCACCCTAGAAGGCGTAGCAGTACTGCAGTTCGGTGGTGGTTGTAACGGTTGTTCGCAAGTTGATATCACTCTAAAAGATGGTATCGAGAAGCAACTACTCGATATGTTCCCAGGTGAACTCTCTGGTGTGAGCGATGTGACCGATCACCAACACGGCGCGCATTCTTACGCTTAAGCTGGTGTTGAACTGAATAAAAAAAACGCGACCTGTGAGTCGCGTTTTTTTATGGCGTTTTGTGGCTATAGCTGGGTTTTCAGATTGTCGGCTAAAAACTTATCGAGCGCCTTAAAGGTGGTTAGCCTATGGTCATTGTTACTTAAATAATGGTCACCATTTTCGAGCTCAATATATTCGACGTTTTTCTTACGTGATTTCAGTTCGTCGAACATTTCGCGACTATGTTGCACCTTAACCACTCGATCCTTATCGCCATGCAGTAGTAATACCGGGATAGTGATCTTATCGGCTTTACTAACGGGTGAGCGTTCATAGAGGGCGCTAAAATCATCACCAATTTGTTCTTTAACAACTTCATAATTGGTGAAACGGCGACTGGATTTTACTAGGTAAGCCACATCTGTTACACCAGCCACACTGACCGCGCAGCGGTACAGATCAGGTGTCATCGCCGCGCCCATTAAGGCGGCATAACCACCATAACTCGCGCCGACGATACAGATACGCTGTGGATCGCTAATCCCTTGATTGATTAAGTAACGTGTACCATCTTCCACATCGTTTTGCATTTCGAGTCCCCAGCTTTTGAGGCCGGCCTTCATAAACTCATAGCCGTAGCCCGCCGAGCCCCTAAAGTTCATTCGAAATACCGCGTAACCACGGTTGGCGAAAAACTGCGACCAATAATCGAAGTCGTTACTGTCGTAACTAATCGGCCCGCCGTGGGGGAAGATAATGGTGGGGAGTTGCTTGGCTTCGAGGCCCTTTGGCACTGTCAGGTAAGCATCGATTTTAAGTTTATCCCGCGCTTCGTAGCTCAGATATTGAGTGTCGGCGAGTTGCTCGCTGCTTAGCTGGCTATATCTATCGGCAATCGGAAACAGTGCCTTTTCATCCCTATCGCCGAAGTAATAGGTGCCAGGTTGAGTCGAACTGGTGGAGTAGACGATATAGCGGCGTTCATCCGCGCTAAATTGGGTGATGTAGTTATGGGCATTGGGCAATACTGCTTTCAACCCATTTTGCAGACCCGCATACTCAGGATCCCAGAAGGTATATTCTTCGCCGTCGCCCTCACTGATCCCAATGACTTTTTTCTTGAGTTCTGAATAGATGAGATTGCCTTCAACATCGGTATCTTCGTTGGCGTACACCAGCTCCTTGGTGAGCTTAGGATCGGTTAAATTCACCTTGAAGATAGCTTCAAAGCCTTGGTGGTAGGCGCGTACGAATAAGATGTTGGGGTCGGCATCGAAGCCCAGTGGCCAGACGCTCTCGTCGGAGAAGGCTTTAAAGGTCCAGAGTAAGCGTGGCTCTGCCTTTTGTTCTGGTTGCTCGTAGATCCTATATTCAGTGTCATCGTTATAGATGGAGATACGGACCTTATGTTGCCTGTCGGTAATCCAGCCGATGATTTTACGTTTAGAGTTTTGAATAAATGCGGATTTTCCCTGCGAGAGATTGACTCTCAGCACGCTGTCTTCGCCCACTTCTTCGCCCATACCATCGAGGGAGAGCAAGATATTATCGGGGTCATCCGGCATCATATCGATAATCTGTCCCTGATGTTGGGGGATCCAACTGAGTCGGTCGATGACGCTACGGGCGAGTACGCTCGTGGTTTTTCGCGTAGTTAAATCGTACTTCACCAAGCGAGTTTCGGTGGTCGGTGTACCGTAGCGGTTTGCCGGAAACTTAGCGCTGATCAGCAAGGTGGTGTCATTTGCCCACTGTAATGACAGCAGGACAAACTTCTGGTTATCGGTGTGAATCGCGTAGTCTTTGTTGCCCGTTTCTAAATCGAGAATACTGACCACAGTGCCCTTAAGTTTGGGCTGATCGACTCGAACGATAGAGGCAATTTTTTTGCCATCGGGCGACAGTTGGACTGAGCTGACATCGGGAATACTGGCAAAGGCCTCGACCGGAAGCTGTGGTACCGTTTGGGCAAGCAGTGGCAGACTTAGCCACAGAAGTAACAAAGGTAAAATCCTTTTCATGGCGCATCACAATTTCATTACAATAATGCCGCGTATCTTAATGGGATAACCTTAAGTAAGCTACTGTCTTTACAGAACTAATTAAGAATAAATGCCTTGCTAAAGCGGTAATGTGCCGCTAGGGTGAGGCTGCGCGTTAGCATAAAGGCCGTCATGGCCGCCCACAGTGCATGGTTAGCCTGTTCGGAAGGCAACAGCGATTGCAGCAAATACCATGTTGGGAAGAAGGCGCCAAAAGTGGCGATAATCATGCTATTACGCATGACTTTGCCCTTAGCGGCGCCAATATAAACCCCATCAAACAGATAGGAACTAAAAGACCAAAGCGGCAGCAATATCAGCCAAGGCAGATAAATTTGCGCTGTGGTTCTCACCTCATCAATATTGGTTAGCAGCCCGATGATATGGTCTCCAAAAAGATAAAATAGCAGGCTAAAACCTAGGGCTGTAATGGCTGACCAACACCAAGCGAGGAGCACTGCTTCACGCAGTGGCTGTGTGCGTTTTTGTCCGTAGGCTTTGCCCACTTCCGCCTCGGCATAATAGGCAATACCATCGAGGGCGTAAGCGATTAATAACAGTAAATTCAACAAGACAGCATTGGCTGCGACCGTATTATCCCCAAGGCCTGCACCGTGAAAAGTCATAAAGGCGAAGGCGGCTTGCAGGCATAGGCTGCGGATAAAAATATCGGTATTGAGCCTTAGCAGCTGGCCGTAACCCGACAAGTTCAGGTGAACTCTAATGTCGGCAAATTGGAATCGAGGTATTAACTTAAGCTGTTGTAATACCATGTAGAGCGCAACGCTAAAGGCGGTGATATCCGCACATACTGAGGCAAGTGCTGCTCCTTTGACTCCCCAGCCTAAACCTAAGACGAACAACACATCGAGGATAATATTGGCTAAGTTGGCGAAGATGAGCTGCCACATGGCCGCCTTGGGTTGTTGTCTGCCAAGGAGCCAGCCGAGCATCACTAAATTGAGCAGGGCGAATGGTGTCGACCAGACTCGGACTTGAAAATATTCTCGGCAATAACGCTCCACTTCCACACTCGCCTCGGAGAGGCCGAGCGCTAAATTCAGTATCGGGATCTGTAATAGGATCACCGCGATACCCAGCCCAGTCGCCAGTATGGCGCCTTGGACCAGCAACTTTAATTGGCGCGCGGTATCGTTTGCGCCATAGGCCTGTGCGACTAATCCCGTGGTCGCCATCCGTAAAAAGCCTAATAACCAAATGATTAATGTGATAATCGTTGACCCGAGTGCGACGCCCCCTAAATAATAGGCGTCACTTAAATGCCCGATGACGGCCGTATCGACCAATCCCAACAGCGGAACCGTGATATTGGAGAGGATCATCGGCAGGGCAAGCGCGAGCAGCTGGCGATTCTTGGTGCCATTCAACAGGAGCGCGAGTGCGGTGGATTTTGCGGTAGTCATTGATTTCAGAGGTATTCACATTATGGTTAAACGTGCGTTATGGGCACTCTTAGGGCTGATGACTTTCTCGGCCCATGCTGTGGTCATTTTACAGTATCACCATGTGTCAGAAACCACGCCGGCGGCGACGAGCGTCACGCCTGCACAATTTCGTGAGCAAATGCAGTTTCTGGCGGACGATGGTTTTAAGGTTATTCCCTTATCCCAAGTGGTTGAGGCGATCAAAAACAAGCAAGATTTACCCGCCAAAACGGTGGCGATCACCTTCGATGATGGTTATCGCAGCATTGCGACCACAGCGCATCCTATCCTAAAGGAATTTGGTTTCCCCTACACCCTATTTGTGGCAATTGAGCCGATTAAACAAAAGTTTACCGAGATGATGACCTGGGAAGATCTGATTAAGCTCTCCAAGGAAGGGGCCGACATTGCGAACCACAGTTGGGCCCATGAGCATTTGATCCGTAAACTTGACAATGAATCCCAAAGCCAATGGCTGGCACGAATTAAAGCCAATATTCAGGACACCGAAAACGCGATTCGTGAGGCGACGGGGCAGAACTTTAAAATGCTGGCCTATCCCTATGGCGAATACAATCAGGCGATTCAAGATATGTTGACCGAAAATGGCTTCGTTGCCTTTGGCCAGCAGTCAGGGGCGGCGGGGCCGTACTCGCCACTCACGGCGCTGCCGCGCTTCCCTGTAGCGGGGCAATATGCGGATCTAAAGAGCCTAAAAGCCAAGTTATACAGCCTCAATATGCCAGTGCTTGAGCAAACGCCTAGCGATCCTGAGCTGAAGGGCGGGCATTGGCGCCCAGAGCTTAAGGTTAAGCTGGATATGAGCGATATTTCGGCCAAGCAAGTCATGTGTTATATCCAAGGGCAAGGCGCTAAAACACCAACTTGGATCAGTGACAATGAATTTAGCATTCAAGCCGATTTAGCCCTGCCAGCGGGTCGCTCGCGCTACAATTGCACGGCGCCAAGCAAGACGCGCAACGGCTATTACTGGTTTTCGCAGGCATGGGTGAGACCCAAAGACGACGGCACTTGGGTTAAAGAGTAACACGTCAGCGGCGGCTATTTAGGTTTGTAGCTTTTAACGATTTTATCGAAGTCGCTAATCAAGGCCTGGTTGAGTACTTGAGGGGCTTTACCTAAGGCTGCCGTGGGTTTAAACACCGCGACCCGCGTGCCTTGGGGAGAAACCAGTACATAGCCAGCACTATGATCGACTTGATAATTATCCCCTTCGCCGACCATGGCATAGGTGAGCCCTAGGCTGCGGGTGAGGGGGAATATTTGGGTTTGCTCACCCGTCACCGCCTTAAACTCAGGATTAAAGAAATTCACATAGGTGAGGAGTTTCTCTGGGGTGTCCCGCTTCGGATCTACGGATAAAAACACGATTTGAATGGGGGCAATTTTTTTCAGCTCAGGATAGGCGGCGGCGAGCTTGTTTAAGGTGGTCGGACAGACATCGGGACAATAGGTAAAGCCGATAAAGAATAGGCTCCATTGATCCTTCAAATTGGCATTAGTAAAGGGTTTCTGCTGTTGATCTACAAGCTCAAAGGGCGCTAGCTCGAACGCCTCGGGAAACAAAAAACCACTCTCTAATTCAACGGGCTTAGGTGGATTGAACTTCACTGCAAATAGTCCACCCAATCCTATTAACAGAATCGCTATCACTAAGATCTTGTTGGAGATTCTTGCTTGCATATTTTGTCCTTTGACCATGCTCGCCCTATTGCTCGTTGCACATTAAGCCCAAAGATAGTGGTCGAGCAGTAATGCCATGAATAACAACATTAAATGATAAATCGAAAAACGAAACACCTGCATCGCCAGCCCTTCGCAATCCTGATACTTTAACTGCCACGCTTTATAAATAAATCCCGTGCTGAGCAAACTTGAGCACACAAAGTAGAGCGGTCCACTCATCCCGACTAACACGGGCAATAGACAAGCTATCGCCAGCAAAATCGTGTAGAGCAAGATACAGGTCTTAGTAAATTCTACCCCATGGGTCACGGGCAGCATGGGAATATCCACTTTGGCATATTCTGCGCGTCTGTGAATCGCCAGTGCCCAAAAATGCGGCGGCGTCCACAGGAATATGATGATGACGAGCAATAGCGCATGACCATGGAATTGATTCGTTACCGCCGTCCAGCCCAAGAGCGGCGGCATCGCGCCCGCTAAACCGCCAATGACAATGTTTTGTGGTGTGGCCCGTTTTAAATAGGCGGTATAAATCAAGGCATAACCAATCAAGCTGGCAAAGGTCAGCCAAGCGGTGAGCGGATTAGTAAAAACATAGAGGATCACAAAACCTAGACTGCCTAAGAGTGCCGCGAACAACAATGCCCTCGTTGCTGAGACTCGGCCCTTGGGCAGCGGACGGTTATAAGTGCGTGCCATCATGCCGTCGATTCGCCTATCAATCAGATGGTTTAAGGCGGCGGCCGACCCCGCCATCATGGCGATGCCGAGCAAGCCTGCCACTAAGGGTTTGACTGGCAGTATGGTGGGCATGGCTAAACACATGCCGACTAAGACGGTGAGCAGCATTAAAGCCACAACCTTAGGTTTGGTCATCTCGAAATAGGCACGCCAAGCCAAATGGACACTGGGGTGACTGCTGATAGAGAGTGGTTTTGCCATGATAAATCCCCCGATGATTAAGGTGCCCTGCGCCAAAGGAAATAGTTAATCGCGACTAAGGTGAGTAGTAACAGCGCCGCGCCGCCATTGTGGGAAACGGCAATCCCCAGTGGTAAATGCATCACCACGTTTGAAATCCCTAAACTGACCTGCAGTATCACTAAGGCGACCAGCAATAGGCTTAGTGCCTTGAGCTGGGTGCTGAAAAATAACCGATAGGCGAGCAACAACAATAGACTGGCGGTAATGATGGCGCCAACGCGGTGGGCGATATGAATGGTCATGCGGGCATGGTAATCCAATACGCCAAATTCAAAGCTTGGATGTTGCCCTTGGAAAGGGGAAAACGCATCGGCAATGGCGAGATTATCCATCCAATTACCTTCACAAATCGGCAAAGCCGTGCAAGCGAGTGCTGCATAGTTGGAGGAGGTCCAGGCGCCGAGCATGATCTGACCTATTAGCACCAGCAGACTCAGCAGCGCCAGCTTCGGCAGGTGTTTACTCTGGCCTAGAAATTTAAGGCTCGTGCCAATCCGCGAACCATGGGCGCCATTCGCACCACGCTGACTGTGAATATCAGCGGTTTCGAAAATTCGCCTCGGACGTGTTCGCAGATAAAGTAAGAGTAGGAGCGAGAGCAAGCTAAAGCCGCCAATTAAATGGGACATCACGACAATCGGCATTAGTTTCATCGTCACAGTCCACATCCCCAACGCCGCCTGAAAGATGATGAGTAGCACTATGGCAAAGGGCAGTTTCTTGGGGGCTTGGGATGTTTTTAAGCAAAGGATCAAAATCAGTAACACTAGTATGCCCAAGGCACCCGCGATATACCTGTGGATCATCTCGAGCCAAGCTTTTTCGGGATGGATATCGTGGTCAGGAAATAGGGTTTGGGCATGGGAGATCTCATGGTCGTGGGTGGGCACTTTGATATGGCCGTAGCAACCGGGCCAATCAGGGCAGCCAAGTCCTGCGTCCGAGAGCCGAGTGTAAGCCCCCATTAAAATCACTAACAGGGTAAAGACTATGGTGACGCGTAGGAGCCAAGTCAGTTGCATTAGTCTACCCTCGATAGTTTCAATAACTTACGCAGATCCGCGACCAAGGCCTTACCCTGAGCTAAATGTGCCGCCTTGCCTTGCACTTGGGGGTAACGCAGCACGAGTGCGCCGAGTGGATCGACAATAATCAACTGCTGTTGGTCAAGCCATTGGCTTAGGCTTTGACTGGCGGGCTGAGTGTTGAAGTTAAAGCTGCTTAATGCACTTAAGTCACTGTCTGGATTCACAAGAATAAGCGGTTCGACACGAGCCTGATCTGGCCCTAAGGCGGTATGGCTCTGACGCAGGATATATAAGCGCTCGCGGCAAGCTTCATCGCACTTTGCGGGCAATAAATACAACAGTTGCCATTCCTTAGGCTGAGGATTGTTAAGGCCAAGACTGGTATAACTGGTTTCTGGGCTGATGAGCTCACCGTGGTTGGTGGAGCCGCCTTGATACCAATGCATGCTCAGCACTAACTTAGCGATGACCACAGGCGCGATAAAGGCCAGTAGCAATAACCCCAATGCGCGGTATTTGGCTGTTTGTTGGGAGTCCATATTTGCTCCTCTTATTGTCCCTAATGCTTTGTTTTATTGTGTTCTTTTAATAATTTTTAGGTATCTGTTACTCGGTCTTAGTCACTTCCTTATCGGCTTGATGCCGTTGTCGTGATTTTTTGAGGTATTTCATTGCTTGCCAACCCATCAGCCCCGCAAACACAGTTGCCATGGCAAACCATTGCAATGCATAACCCCAATGCTTTTGGGCCGAGAGCGGGAAAGGCTGCCAAGGGTGAGGCAAGGCCTGCGCGGGTTGTAATTGGGGCAAGGCATCGGGTTGTAACACCGCGGGCAGGGTAGGATGTCCTAACATTTGAGCCATCTCGGGTAGATTAAGATTTTGAAACCGAATCCGTTCACCTTGTTCCGTGGTGAAGGGTTCTGCCAATAAGTGATGGCTTAAGGGATTAATCTGTTTTTGATAGAGGCGGCCTGTAAGAGCCAGTTCACCGACTATGGGGCTGACTTCGGGCAAGGCATCTCGGTGGGGTTTAGCGGCGATAAAGCCGAGTTCGAGTAACAGCCAAGGTTGCTCGCGATGATTTGTATGATTTTCTGACGCTATTTGCAGTAATTGAAAGGCGAGATAACCCACTTGCCCTTGATAGACCTGATTGTCGAGTAACCAGATTTGTGGATTAACGGGGCTGGCTTGAACCTCAAGGCGATAGCCTGTAACGCTACCTTTAGCCAATTCAGCGATGAGCTGCTCAGGATTGAGTGCGGCAGCGGATTGTCTGGCCTCCATTTGTGCGAGTAGTTCGGTTTTTTCCGCAGCCCTATCCATTTGCCACAAACCCAGCTTGACCAAAATCACGAATACCACCACAGTCAATATCAGCAGTAACAACATTGCCCTATGCAGCCAAATATATCTTGGCAACCTCATTAATTTGGTCAGCAAAACATAAGGATAGCGTATGAACATCCCGTTCATTTTTAAGTGTGTTTTAGTACTGCTGTTACTGTTTATCATTTTTAACCTAGGCAGAGCCTTAATCATTATGGTTAAAGGTGACGATCAAACCGCTGATCACCCTGTGCCTATGAGTCGCTATTTGGGCCGGAGGGTGATGTTTTCTGTACTAGTGATCCTGCTCTTGCTGGTGGCTTTAGGGACTGGACTGCTTGGTCTCAATCCCACGCCTTAAGCTTTCAACATATTGTTTCGATGAATATTTAAAGCACATAAACAAAGATAAACAGGCAGAGCCAAACTACGTCGACAAAGTGCCAGTACCAACTGCCCGCTTGGAAGGCAAAATGCTTATCCGCACTAAAGTGGCCTTTTAACACTCTGAAAAACAAGACTAATAGAAAGATAGTGCCCAAGGTGACATGCATGCCGTGGAAACCCGTCAGCAGGAAAAAGGTGTTGCCATACACGCCCGAGGTGAGCGTTAGTCCCATCTCATGGTAGGCATGGCTATATTCCTCCGCCTGCAAAGCAAGGAAGCTAATCCCCAACAAAATCGTGAGCCCAAGCCAGAGGGTGATGGCCGAACGCTTACCTTTTTCTAAGCTGATATGGGCAAAATGCAACGTGACTGAGGAGGTTAGCAGCACTATGGTGTTGACTAGCGGTAGTCCATTCCATGGCATGGCTTCGGTTTTGGTGCCATCAGGCGTGGTGACGAGTGGCCAAACGGCTTCGAAGTGTGGCCACAGGACTTCGTGGGTCATGGCATTGTTGGATGCACCGCCGAGCCAAGGCACTGCGACCATGCGGGCGTAAAATAAGGCGCCGAAGAAGGCGGCAAAGAACATCACCTCGGAGAAGATAAACCAGCTCATGCCTTGGCGAAACGATCTATCCATTTGATGGGAATAGAGGCCTGTCATCGATTCTTTGATCACGGTTCTAAACCAACCAACCAGCATAAACAGGATGACGGCTATGCCTGCCAGAAGGATATAGCCGCCACCCGAAGTGCCAGATTTGAGTTGATGTACAAAATGTCCTGCCCCAAAGGCAATTAAAAACAAGCCGATAGCACCAATAATCGGCCAAGCACTCTGGGCGGGGACGTAGTAAGTCTCATGTTTAGTGGTCATTTTGCAGCTCCTTGCTCTATGGCAGACGCTAACTGCTTGTCGGTAATGTCGTAGAGGGTGTAAGAGAGGGTTAAGGTGTGGATAGACTCGGGTAATTGAGGATCCACGAAGAAGATCAACGGCAGCTCGGCGCGACTCGCGGCGGCTAAGTGTTGTTGGTTAAAACAAAAACATTCGGTTTTATTGAAATAAGCCGCGCCTTGTCCGGGCGAAATAGAGGGAATCGCCTGGCCCACGATCGCTCTGTTAGAGACATTTTGCGCCAGAAATGCCGTGTGAATAAGTTCTCCTGGATGCACTTCGAGCCGTTTCGTTTGTGGCTCAAATTTCCAGGGCATGCCCGTCTGCACCTGCGAGATAAACTCCACCGTTACCACCCGGTTCTTGTCCACAGTGATCGCTTGATAACTGCTGGCAGTATTAGAGGTTTTGCCATTAATCCCCAGTTTTTCGCACAACACATCGTAGAGCGGCACTAAGGCGAACCCAAAGCCAAACATCCCAAGGCAGCCCAGCACCAGCAGGCTGATGAGCTTACGGTTGGACTTGATGTTGGGCTGATGGGGTTGGCCTTGCATGTTATTTCACCTCGGGTGGAGTGGTGAAAGAGTGGTAGGGGGCAGGGCTGGGTAGGGTCCACTCTAAGCCTTCGCTGCCTTCCCAAGGTTTGGCGGGCGCCTTTTCACCGCCCCGAATGCACTTAATCACCAGCACGAGGAAAATCAGCTGAGAAAGACCAAAGGCAAAACCCCCAATCGACACGATTTGGTTTACATCGGCAAATTGAATCGAGTAATCGGGGATACGCCTTGGCATACCCGCAAGACCTAAGAAATGCATCGGGAAAAACAACACGTTGACCGAAATCACCGAGCACCAAAAATGCCACTGGCCGAGCTTTTCGCTGTACATATGGCCGGTCCATTTTGGCAACCAGTAATAGGCCGCCGCCATGATGGAGAAAATCGCACCGGTGACTAACACATAGTGAAAGTGAGCCACCACAAAGTAAGTATCGTGGTATTGGAAGTCGGCTGGCGTGATGGCGAGCATCAGGCCAGAGAAGCCGCCAATAGTGAACAGGATAATAAAGGCCACCGCGAACAACATTGGGGTTTCAAAACTCAATGAGCCGCGCCACATGGTCGCTACCCAGTTAAACACTTTTACCCCAGTAGGCACAGCAATCAGCATAGTGCAGTACATAAAAAACAACTCAGCAAACACAGGCATACCGGTGGTGAACATATGGTGCGCCCACACGAGGAAGGACAAAATCGCAATACTCGCCGTGGCATACACCATGGATGAATAGCCGAATAATGGTTTACGGCTGAAAGCTGGAACTATGGCGGAGATAATGCCGAAGGAAGGCAGAATCATGATGTAGACTTCGGGGTGACCGAAGAACCAGAAGATATGCTGGAACATCACAGGATCACCACCACCTGCAGCCTCGAAGAAGCTAGTACCGAAAAACTTATCGGTTAACACCATAGTAACGGCGCCCGCGAGTACGGGCATCACGGCGATCAGCAAGAAGGCGGTAATCAGCCAAGTCCAGACAAACAACGGTAACTTCATCCAGGTCATGCCGGGAGCGCGTAGGTTGACTATGGTGACGATCACGTTGATGGCGCCCATGATCGAACTTATCCCCATGATATGAATAGAGAAAACAAATAATGCTGTGCTGTCAGGGCTATAAGTGGTCGAGAGTGGTGCGTAGAAGGTCCAACCGAAATTAGGGCCGCCGCCTTCCATAAACAGTGAGCTCAGTAAAATAGTAAAGGCGAAGGGCAGGATCCAAAAACTCCAGTTGTTCATCCGAGGAAGTGCCATATCTGGCGCACCAATCATCATCGGGATCAGCCAGTTAGCCAGCCCTGTAAAGGCCGGCATCACGGCGCCGAATACCATGATTAACCCATGAACTGTGGTCATCTGGTTAAAGAAGTTAGGCTCAACGAGTTGTAATCCGGGCTGAAAGAGTTCGGCGCGGATCACCATGGCCATCGCACCACCGGTTAAAAACATAATGAAACTAAACCATAGGTACAGGGTGCCAATGTCCTTGTGGTTAGTGGTGAGTAACCAGCGCATGATGCCTTTAGGTGCACCGTGATGGTGTTCATCATGGGCGGCAATTTGATCTTGAGTCAGTGTGCTCATCTTAATCCCCTACTGTCCATGGCGAGCAATATCAGCGGGTTGCACTGTATCGCCAGTATTGTTGCCCCATGCATTGCGCTCATAGGTAATGATGGCGGCAAGCTGTTGTGGCGTGAGTTGTGTGCCAAATGCCTGCATCGCCGTGCCCGGTTTACCGTGCATCACAATGTCGATGTGATTGGCGACTGGACCCGTAGCAATAGCGCTGCCAGCAAGGGCGGGGAAGGCAGGTGGCATACCTGCACCCGTTAGCTGGTGGCAGGCGGCGCAAATCGTGGCATAGGTCTTTTCCCCTTCGGCCATCAGTTCATCATGGCTAAGCGTAGGAAGAGTCGCGGGGTCGACACTGGCGGCGGGTTCTGTCGCAGGCTTTGGCGCATCGGTGGTTGCTGGGGGCGGAGTCGTTGCTACTGGTTCGCTATTGGTGCCACCGGATTTATGGGCATCAACGTCTTTGGCTTGCACCGCATCCCCCGTGTTATTGCCCCACGCATTACGCTCATAGGTAATCACTGCAGCAATCTCTTGGGTCGTTAATTGTTTGCCAAAGGCTTGCATGGCCGTACCTGCTTTACCATTGAGCACGATTTCAAGATGGCCACTTAATGGTCCGGTCGCAATGGGGCTGCCTTTGAGGTGCGGGAATACCCCCTGTAGCCCTTCACCATTTGGTTGGTGACAGGCCGCGCAGTGACCGAGGTAAACTTGCTCACCCTGAGCCATCAGCTCTTCTTTAGTCAGTGTTTGCGATAACGCGGCTTGTGCGGCTTGCGCTGTGGCATTGGCGGCTTGTTTTTGTTCTACAACCCAAGCATCGAACTCGGCTTCGGGCAATGCCTGTACCACTATCGGCATAAAGCCATGGTCTTTACCGCAAAGCTCGGCACATTGGCCACGGTAAATGCCGGGTTTGTCGATACGGGTCCATGCCTCGTTAATAAAACCTGGATTAGCGTCTTTTTTAACCGCAAAGGCGGGCATCCACCATGAGTGAATGACATCCTCTGAGGTCATCAAGAAGCGGATTTTACGATTGATGGGTAATACTAGGGGTTTATCTACCTCGAGTAAGTAGTGCTCACCCTTGGCTTCACTACCTTCGATTTGAGGTCTTGGTGTTGCTAGAATGCTGTAAAAATCAATATCTTGATCGAAGTAGCTATAATGCCATTTCCATTGAGAACCTGTTACTTTTACCGTGAGATCGGCATTGCTGGGATCTTCCATGGCAATCAGAGTTTTCGTGGCGGGAATCGCCATTAAGATCAGAATGACAAAAGGAATAATCGTCCACGCGATTTCGACTTTTGTGCTCTCATGGAAGTGAGACGCGACCGCGCCCTTGGATTTTCTGTGGTTGATCATGGCATAAATCATAACGCCAAAAACCACTAGGCCTATTGCGCAGCAGATATACAGAATCGTCATGTGTAAGTGATAAACCTTGCCACTGATTTCTGTTACGCCGGGGGTCATGTTGAACCGCATGTCCGCTGCGGCCAACGGTGGGGCGAATAGCACCACGAGTAAACAATACAACCATTGCTTCACAAGACTTCTCCTCTGCCAATTGCGAATAGCAACTACAAAGAAGAGCAACACAGTAAGTCTCAACTCTATGCAAACTCTTCAGTTCCCAAAAAAGCTTCTCTGACTTCAACGTGCGTTGGCGGCTTACTTTTGATTAAGTATTGTTACTGCTGGTATTAGCCACACTGGCACATACTGCTGAATAAACCCATTATTCTCGATTTTTGTGGGCAAGAGATATTCGATAAATCGTCGATATTTTTTGCCTAAACGGGCGATATATTATGCTCGCCTGAATCAAACATACTTGCTGTTTAAAAATTGATCAAGATCACTTCTTTTTCTAATTGTCTGAAAAATTGCCAAAAAAAAGCCCCACATTCACAGGTGAGGCGGCTTTCAAGGCTAAATACGCAGTGCAAAAATTTTAATGAACAGAGCTAAAAAAACTACCTTGGGCAAAGTGAGCTGGTTGCTTGAGTGTCGCGTCTGTAGGTGAGTGATTTACGACACCTTCGAGCACGATTCCCATGGCGCGGGCGCTCTTGGCCACAATTTGCAAACGACGATTGTCGCGGGCATCGAGTGAGTGGATCCAAGTAATTACTGCGCTGGAAGTGCCACTGGTTAACGCTTTTTCCATGGCCCAAAGTGTTTCGACTTCATCTTTCGCATGGACTAAGAGTACACGATCCATACGCACGCCAGCGTTGGCCAGTAACTGCTTGTAGCCGATACTGGGTGGATTGATGAGCACGACCCAGCGGCCTTGTTGGCTCAGTTGTGCCAATTGCTTACTAAGCTGCATTAGCTCTTGGCGCCCTTGGCTCTCGGTGGGCATAGTAATGATAGGCGTATGCTGCCAGTCTGTATCGGTTTCGCGTACCGCATCAAGCCATAAACCGGGGTGACGCGGGGCATTACCTAGTAGTTTGTTCATAGCCAATCTCCATTGCGGATCACCCCTACGGCGAGCCCTTCAATTGTTAGACTTTGGAAACTTAAATCGACTTTAATCGGGGAGTAATCTTCATTTTCAGCATGTAGATAAACAAGATTCCCTTTCTTTTCAAAGCGTTTAACTGTTACATCATCATCAACGCGAGCAACAACTACTTGGCCATTGCGCGCTTGCTGTACTTTATGAACGGCGAGCAGATCTCCCTCGAGGATACCGATGTTCTTCATACTGTCGCCTCTGACGCGCAGCAAGAAATCGGCGGCTGGGTGGAACATGCTGGGGTCGACTTGGTAATACTGTTCGACATGCTCTTGGGCGAGGATAGGTTCGCCCGCAGCCACTTGACCAATCAGTGGTAAGCCAGATTCGCTGTTATCTTCTTCCTCAACTGGGAGGCGGATCCCGCGGGAAGTGCCAGGCATGATCTCGATGCAGCCTTTTTTTGCCAATGCCTTAAGGTGTTCCTCGGCGGCATTTGCACTTTTAAAACCCAAACGGGTGGCGATTTCGGCCCGGGTGGGTGGCATGCCAGTCTCGGCAATATTACGTTTAATCAGCTCTAAAATTTCGGCTTGGCGTGGCGTCAACGGTCTCATGTTCTTTCCTGTTTTTCTATACAGTTACTGTTAGTATATACAGTATTATTCGTAGTGCAAGTATTAACCACTTTTTAACGCGATTGGAGAGTATTAGCGAATATTCCCTAGAATCTGGTATTCTATGGGGCTAATGAACGTACTTACATTGCATAAGAATAATGCCTAAACAAGACTCTCTTTGGTTGAAATCATTACGCTGGATCCAAAAACACTTAGTGCACACTATTGTTGTGCCGCAGGATCCTTTTGCCGATCTGAATCTGGACGCGTCCAGACCGCTTGCTTATGTAATGAAAACAGAATCCCTGAGTGATATTGCTGCGTTAAGCGAGATCACCACTAAGCTGGGTTTGCCAAGCCCCTACGAGCCGCTTGTGGTAAATGGCGTTGTCGCGCCCCGCGTCGTTTGCCTCGAAGGCCGTAAGCCTTTGTTTGGCGAGCGTGCCAGTAATGAGCCATTCCTAGAATGTTTTATGCGCCTGTTGGCCGTCCATAAGGAAAAGCCAGAGTTAGATATTCAGCTGGTGCCTGTGAGTCTGTATTGGGGCCGTACTCCGGGTAAAGAAGACGACACCATGAAGGCGGCTGTGCTTGAGCGCGAGAATCCAACTTGGTTACGTAAGTGCTTGATGATCCTCTTTTTGGGCCGTCACAACTTTGTGCAGTTTTCGAATGCGGTATCGCTGCGTTACATGGCCGACGAACACGGCACCGATATGGGGATTGCCCATAAACTGGCGCGGGTGGCCAGAGTGCATTTCCGCCGCCAACGTAAAGTGATGACAGGGCCTGTGCTGCCGAATCGTCAGGCAATGTTCCACTCCCTGCTGAAATCCGAATCCTTACGCAAGGCGATTCAGGAAGAGGCGGCGAGTAAGAAGATTTCTGAAACCCAAGCCCGTGAAACTGCAATTGAATATCTTGATGAAATTGCAGCGAATTATTCCGACAGCCTAGTGCGTATTGCCGAGCGTTTCTTAACTTGGTTATGGAACAAGCTCTACAGCGGTATCAATATCAAAGGTGCCGAGCAAATCCGTCAACTGCACCATGATGGTCACGAAATTGTTTATGTACCTTGCCATCGCAGCCATATGGATTACCTGCTGTTATCCTACATTCTGTATTACCAAGGCATGGTGCCACCGCATATTGCGGCGGGGATTAACCTAAACTTCTGGCCTGCGGGGCCGCTATTCCGCCGTGGCGGCGCTTTCTTTATTCGCCGTAGTTTTAACGGCAATAAACTCTATACTGCCGTGTTCCGTGAATACCTCGATCAGCTGTTTGCTAAGGGATATTCGGTTGAGTATTTCTCTGAGGGTGGCCGTTCTCGCACCGGTCGTCTATTGGCGCCGAAAACGGGCATGATCGCCATGACGATCAACAGTGTGCTGCGTGGTATCGAACGCCCTGTCACCTTAGTGCCTGTGTATTTAGGCTACGATCACGTGATGGAAGTGGCGACTTATCATAAAGAGCTGAGCGGTAAGAAAAAACAGAAAGAATCTGTATGGCAAGTCTTTGGTGCTATTCGTAAATTAGGTAATTTTGGCCAAGGTTATGTCAACTTTGGTGAGCCGATTACACTGCAAAACTTCTTGAATGAAACTGCGCCTAACTGGCGAACTGAAGTGGCCGACGATCCCGAGCAAAAACCGACTTGGTTAACCCCAGCGGTCAACGTGTTAGCGAATCGTGTAATGACCCGCATTAACGATGCTGCCGCGGCCAGTTCTATCACCTTGACCAGCTTAGTGCTGTTGGCGTCGGAGCAAAATGCCCTAGAGCGTTGCTTGCTCGAGCGTCAGTTAGATTTGTACCTGACACTGCTTAAGCGTGTGCCTTACACTTCGTTTACGTCGGTGGCCGAAGGTGATGGCAAGCACTTAGTGCAACAAGGATTAGAGCTGAATAAGTTCTCCATCAATGCCGATCCTCTGGGTGAGATAGTATCTATTGACGCGAATCAAGCGATTTCAATGACTTACTATCGTAACAATATCATCCACTTATTTATCATCCCGTCGTTGATTGCCAGCTGCTTAACCAACAATAAGCAGATTTCACGAGCCCATATTCTAGGGATTGTGAGTGACTTCTATCCGCTACTGAAGGCGGAGTTATTCATGGGTATCAAGGACCTCCCAAGTTATGTGAATCAAGTGCTGGATCTGTTTATTGAGCAGGGGCTGGTGCAGGAAAGCGATACGCTGTCGGTGGTGACCGAGCACACCAGTCAAATGTTGTTGCTGGCCGGAAGCGTTAGCGAAACCTTGCAACGCTATGCGATTATCTTCAATCTGCTGGCCCACAGACCTAAGATGGAGCGTTCGGAGCTGGAGTCTGAAAGCCATCTGCTGGCCCAACGTTTAGGGGCGCTGCATGGAATTACCGCGCCAGAATTCTACGACAAGAAACTCTATAACACCTTGAGTGTTAAGCTTAAAGAGTTGGGTTATTTCTCCGAGAAGGAAGATAAATCCGACGTTGAGCGCATTCGCGATCAAGCCAATAGCTTACTCAGAGCCTCAGTGAGACAAACCATAGTTGCGAGCGTGACCGCGGAGCATATCGTTTAATGGCTAACCATATGAATGCGGCGAAGAATAAGCCGGTGGGCAAGTCTTTGCTCGGTGGTGCCATGATTATTGCCGGCACCACAGTCGGGGCGGGGATGTTTTCTTTGCCCGTTGTGGGCGCTGGCATGTGGTTTGGCTACTCGGTACTAATGTTACTCGGTATTTGGTTCTGCATGTTGATGTCGGGATTGTTACTGCTCGAAACCAACTTGCATTTCGAGCCGGGAGCGAGTTTCGATACCCTGACCAAGGAAACCCTAGGCCAGTTTTGGCGGATCGTGAATGGGGTATCGATTGCCTTCGTGCTTTACATCTTAACCTACGCCTACATCAGTGGCGGCGGCTCGATTGTTAACCATAGCCTACAGGGTATGGGTATTGAGTTACCCCAAAGTGTTGCTGGATTAGTATTTGCGGTTGTGCTGGCCTGTATCGTGTTGATCAGCACCAAGGCGGTGGACCGTATTACGACCATAATGCTCGGCGGGATGATCATCACTTTCTTCCTCGCGATTGGTAATTTACTGATCGAGATTGATGTGACTAAGTTGCTCGAACCGGATGGCAATCAAAGCTATATGCCTTATCTGTGGGCTGCTTTGCCTTTTGGCTTGGCAAGTTTTGGCTACCATGGCAACGTGCCGAGTCTGGTGAAGTACTATGGCAAAGATTCATCGACCATCATCAAAGCGATTTTCGTCGGCACTTTCATCGCACTGATCATTTATGCCTGCTGGTTAGTCGCCACTATGGGCAACATTCCCCGCAGCCAATTTAGTGAGATTATTGCCCAGGGTGGTAATATGGGTGTGTTAGTCGGCGCCTTGTCGAAAGTGATGGAAAGTAGCTGGTTAAACAGCATGTTAACCCTGTTTGCTAACTTGGCTGTGGCGTCTTCTTTCCTTGGCGTGACCTTAGGCTTATTCGATTATTTGGCCGATTTATTTGGGTTCGACGATACGCGCTCGGGGCGGATGAAAACGGCAATCGTCACCTTTGTGCCGCCGACCATATTAGGTTTGCTGTTCCCCGATGGCTTTTTGGTTGCCATTGGTTTCGCAGCCTTAGCGGCAACCGTTTGGGCCGTCATAGTGCCAGCACTGATGGCCTATAAATCGAGACAGCAGTTCCCTAACCATCAAGGTTTTAGAGTCTTTGGTGGCACGCCGTTAATTATCCTTGTGGTGCTATATGGCGTGGTGACAGGGGCTTGTCATCTACTCGCGATGGCGAATTTATTGCCGCAGTTCTCCTAAGTATTTCGCCTACGAATCAAGCCCTCAAATTGAGGGCTTTTTCTTTATATTCATCTTTTTATCGCCAAAACTGGACAGTTGCACAAACTCCAGCTTAACTCGAACACATTATCTGTTTGATTGGAGTCTGCAATGAGGATTACTCAGTATGCACAGGGACAGGCCTGTTGGGTCGAACTGGCGAGCCATGACTGGCAGGGCGCACAGGCGTTTTACCATGCACTGTTTGGTTGGAATGCGGTGGAAATGGCGATTCCTAATGGTCATTTCTCGCTGTTCAATCTGGAGGGAGACGATTTAGGGGCCATGTATCAAATCCCTGAGTCGGAACCACAGATCCCTAGCCATTGGCGGATCTATTTTGCGGTTAAGGATATCGAAGCAACGGTTGCCGCCATCCTAGCTGCGGGTGGGCAATTACACATGGGACCGCACGTGGTGGGGGATGCGGGCGTGATGGCGCAGGTGAGCGACCCCGAAGGCGCACGTTTTGCCCTGTGGCAAGCGAAAAATCACTCTGGCTCGCGTCGCCAAGGTGAAGAAAATACTCTATGTTGGGTGGAGCTGGCCTGCCGCGAACCTAGCGCCGAAGCCAGTTTTTACACTCAAGTGTATCCTTGGACCGCACTTCCTAGCCATGTGCCCGGCATCGATTACACCGAGTGGCAAATCGACGGTCAGTCTATGGGGGGCATGATGAAAATGATGCCAGAATGGGGCGAGATCCCCGCCCATTGGATGCCTTATTTTGTGGTGGCGGATTGTGATGCTTTTGCCGCTAAGGCGCAGGGGCTGGGCGCACAGCTATGCGTGCCGCCAAGCGATATCCCCGATGTGGGACGTTTTGCGGTGATTGCCGACGCGCAAGGGGCAACTTTTGCGGTCATCAAGTTAAATGCGCTATCTTAAGCTGGCGAGGAGAGATTTCAGCATAAACGACAATAAAACCTAGGTTTATTGAGTCATACCTAGGTTTTATATGGTCTTATGTCGATGCGCTTATTCCTTTATCCGCTACTGGCTACACCTTAAACTCACTCACTAAACCATCCAGCTGTTGACCTATCCCCAGCAAGCCATTGGCAGAGCTGGCAGCCTGTTTAACCCCCGTCAGAGTACGGTTGGCGCTGTCATTCACGCTGTTGATCGACATATTAATTTCTTCCACCACGGTCGACTGCTGCTCGGCAGCGTGGGCCATTTGCGAGACCGAGTGGGTGATCGACATGACCATTTCGGTGATAGTCGAGAGGGCTGATTCCACTTGGGTTACTTGCTCGACCGTGCTGTTGGTGGCTTCTCGGCTTTGTCCCATCATGGTCGCCGCTGAGCCCGATCTATCCTGCAGTGTTTGGATGATTTGCTGGATTTGCTTGGTCGATTCTTGCGTTCTGCTGGCAAGTGAACGTACTTCATCGGCCACCACGGCAAAGCCTCGTCCTTGCTCGCCTGCCCGCGCCGCTTCGATGGCCGCGTTGAGCGCCAACAGATTGGTTTGCTCGGCAATGGCGCGGATCACATCTAACACGGCACCAATCTTATCGCTGTCGTTACGTAACTGCTCTATGGTGGTGGCCGAGGCTTCGACTTTGCTCGCCAGTTCCCTCATCGAATGGGTGGCGCGGGTGACTGTCTCGCGGCCGAGGAGGGCTTGTGCTTTGGCATCTTCTGAGAGCTTATTGGCAGTATCGGCACTGGCTGCGACTTCGACGGCACTGGCGGCCATTTCGGTGATGGCCGAGGCGACGAGTTGGGTTTCATTCTGCTGTGAACTCATGTCTTGAGTTGCACTGTGAGTCACACTGTTTAACTGGGTTGATGCGCTAACCATTTGAACAGTCGTGTCTTTGACTTCGGCCACTAACTGCTGGATCCGCAGCACAAAGCGGTTAAAGTTTTTGGCCAGCTGGGTCAGTTCGTCATGGCCGTTTACGGGGAGGCGCTGGGTGAGATCGGCCTCGCCATCGGCGATTTCATTCAGTAGCGCCACCACTTCACGTATGGTGCGCAGCAGGCTTTGGGTCACTATCACGGTAATAAAGGCGGAAAGCAGAATCGCGATCAGCAGGATAATGTTGATAAAGATGATTTTTTGGCTGACTTCCTTGGCGGCGATATCGCCCGCTTCGGAGAGAGACTTCATGGTATTGTCTTGCAGATCTGAGGTTATCTGCGCCATTTCGATGCCGATATTATCGAGCTGCACTATGGCTTGATTGCGGTTGTTAATCGCCTCAAAGACCCCGTTGGCCGCTTGTTCATATTCACTAAGTAGTCCGGCGGCTTGCTTGACTTGTGATTGATAGCTCAAATTATCGAGCGCGGCGGCAAGCTCATCCATAGTGGTATGAGTGTTGACGATTTCGTCCCGAAAACGCTGCGCCTGATCGGCTTGGTTATCGAGGAGAAACTTGCTGACATAGAGGCAAGCCAACAGCAGTTCACGCAGATTTTTACCGGCGAAGAAGGCGCCCTGAACATCGCCATCGGTAAAAGAAGACTGCATGATCTGGGAGATAATTTTCTCGATTTCGGGCCCTTTGACATCGAGTATGCCGGTGACTAGCTTGGCCCTTTGCTGCTGATTAGTCACGACATGGCGATTAAAAATATCCACATACTCTTTTTCATGGGCAATGATCTGCTCAAGCATTTGAGTTCGTTCAGGATTATCTATATGGGCTTTGGCCTTTGCCAATATGTCACGGGTTTTGCTGTCTTGGGCGCTAAATTCGGCTGCCGTCTCGCTGGAGCCGGTTTTGACATAGGTTTTTACCGTGAGGCGCAGGCGATAAATTTCCTGTAGCAGGCTACTGGTGAGATCGCTTTCTGGGGCAAGATCTTCAGTAACAGCGCGCATCCGATTATCAATGTCGGTCAGGGCAAAGTAGCTTAATACCCCTAAAGTGATAAGCATGGCAACGAGAAAGACAGGAACGATAGCAAGCTTTTTAGTGAGCGTTAACTGATTGATAGAAAACATAGTTACCTCAGAATAAACTTGTCTTCCATGGCTTGGATTAAAGCGCTAGCTCCTGTACTAGGCACGGCTTGTTTGAGTATAGGAGACATATCCTGAGGTAAAGGGACAGCTTAAATGAAGTTTCGTTAATATTGGGCGAGGGCGTTTGGGAGGGATAACCGTTTTTAGCCTCTTGGTTTATAAGCGGTTGCCAGTGGCGATATACCTCGCCACTGGCTGTATGCGGTTAGTTTGGATTGTCGATAAACAGTGTGGCCGGGCAATTGGTTTTTTTCGCCTTCGGCGCCTTAGCGAGCAGACTCGGCAAAGAGTCGGAGTTGTTGATGACTTGAGGCAGGTTAATGCGAATTTCACTCAAGAGTCCTTTGGCGCAGTCTAGGGTGACTTTAGTGTGCGCACCTTGGCCAAAGCTGGCATCAAAGCTCTGATTTAGCTCCTGTTGAGTCACTTTTTTACCGATTCTTTCATGGATAAATTGTTGTACCCATGCAGAGGCATTCACTTCCTGTGTCAGCTGAGTCGCCAGTAAGAAGTAGTCATTAGGGTCTTGGTTGCGACAGGTGCCATGTTTCCACCATTCATGACGCTCTAAACAGCTGCCGTAGCGGGCGCTTGGCATCACTTCCTCGAGATTTTTTTGGACGGAGGCATTGAGCGTCACCTCGGGATAATCACAAAAATCACTCGGTTGTTGTTTCACGCTGCTGCAAAAGCCGTAACGGGTGCCACATTGCTGGCGATTCGGCCAGAGGCCATGCAGGCTAAAGTGTTGCCACTGAGGCGCATCACTGTTCTGGCTTAAGGCGCGGCACTCAGGTTTACGGCTGCCATAGAGTTCGCAAAAGGTGCTCTGCCAACTCAGGGCGAGCACATTGGAGTCGTAGTTATCTTCGATTTGACACACATTGCCTTGGCGCTTCTCTGGCGTGCCACGTTCTTGCGGGTTTTCACTCTTAACCGCCATGCTCTCGCTAGTGAGGTTTGTTTGCGCGGGCTCGACATTAGCGGCTGGTTGAGCGGTCGCTATGGATTCGGCGGGCGCTGTAGCTGCGGCATTGTATTGTCCGCAATCACCTTTTATCCAACGCAGTGGCGAGCTGTTGGCATTAGTTCGCACCCTAAGCCAATCGGGATTACTGCTATTGCCTAAAATTTCGGCAACGGGATAACGCTCGCCAATATTGCTCTGCCAATCATCGGGATTGGTTTGTTTATTTTTAGACTGAAACAGTTCACAGCGCTTGTTGGCGACAAACTCTCCCGAGGCAGGGGCCGCCTGAAGTGCGATGGGCGTAAAACCTATCAACAACAGCCCCAGCAAGCCAAAGCTATGGCGATAAATACCTGCGCGGTTGTGGATGGGAAGAGAAAATAAAGCTGTCATTCGCTGGCGTCCTTTCTGCTAAGGCGGTGGTACAAACACATGATGTTGCAAGCTGCTATTGTGCAGTGAAATTACCGAATACGCGAATAGGATATGGACTGAAAAGCTACTTCGAATTCAAAAAACATAACCCCTAGCGTTAATCTCGCTAGGGGTTATGGTCAGTTAAAGCAAAGGGTTATTCTGCTTTATTGATTTGGCGAGCGTAGATCAACAGATACAGTGCAGGCAGAACAAACAGCGACAATATCGGTGCCGTGACCATACCGCCGACCATAGGAGCGGCGATTTTTTGCATCACATCGTTACCCGAACCTGCGCCCCACATGATGGGCAAGAGGCCGAAGAAGATGGTTGCTACCGTCATTGCTTTAGGTCGAATACGCATGACCGCACCTTCAATCAAGGCTTCTTTTAAGTCCTCGACGGTGTGGTAGGTGTTTTTCTCCTGCCGATGTTTAATGGCGTTATTGAGGTACACCAACATCACCACCCCGAATTCGGCGGCGACCCCCGCAAGGGCGATCATCCCCACGGCGACGGCGACCGAGATGTTGTAGTCGAGCAGATACAACAACCAAGTGCTACCCACGAGGGCGAAGGGAAGGCTGAGCATAATAATGCTGGCCTGCATGGTCGAGCCAAAGGTCATCATCAGTAGGATAAAGATTACCCCGAGTGCCATAGGGATCACTTGCTTGAGTTTAGCGTCGACCCGCTGCATGTACTCGTACTGACCCGCAAAGCTGTAGCTGTAACGAGCTGGGACCACGAGTTCCTCATCCAAGGCTGTTTTGGCGGCCGCGATATATTCACCAATCGAAGTGCCTTCGATATCGATAAACACCCACGAAATTAACCGGCCGTTTTCACTCTTAAGCATAGGCGCGCCATCGGTAATTTCGATATCGGCCAAATTACGCAGTGGCAAATAATGACCCGATTTAGTGATCACCGGCAGTTCGCGCAGTTTCTCGATATTGTCACGCAGTTCGCGTGGGTAACGCAGGTTGATGGGGTAGCGCTCTGAGCCCTGCACCGACTCACCAATATCCATACCGCCAATCGCGTAACGTACTACATCTTGGATATCCTGTAGTGTCATGCCATAGCGGGCGGCTACATCGAGTTTGGGGCTGATATCAATATAGCGACCGCCACCACTGCGTTCGGCGTAGGCCGATTTGGTGTGCGGCACTTTACTTAAGATAGCCTCAATCTTAGCGCCTAGGGTTTGTAGCTCATTGACATCGGCGCCAGTGATCTTAATCCCCACGGGGGTTTTAATCCCCGTCGACAGCATATCGATACGGGTTTTAATTGGTTGCACCCAAGCGTTGGTTAGCCCGGGCACTTTCACCGTTTGCTGCAACTGATTAATGATGCCGTCTAAGGTCATGCCCTCACGCCATTCATCATGGGGGTTGAGCATAATCGTGGTTTCGAGCATGGTCAGCGGCGCGGGATCGGTTGCAGTTTCGGCGCGGCCGACTTTACCGAATACGCGGGCCACTTCAGGGACGGTTTTAATCAAACGGTCGGTCTGTTGCAGCACTTCGGCGGCTTTACTGGCGCTGATCCCTGGTAGTGCCGTTGGCATATAGAGTAAATCCCCCTCTTCGAGGGCGGGCATAAATTCACTGCCCATACGCGTCATAGGATACCAAGCGCTCGCCAATGCCACTAAGGCAAGCACTATGGTGATTTTAGGGAACTTAAGCACCAGTTTTAATGCCGGTTGATACAGGGCAATCAGCACGCGACTGATGGGGTTACTGCGCTCGCTTGGGATTTTCCCACGGATAAAGTAACCCATGAGAATCGGCACTAAGGTAATAGATAAAAATGCGGCCGCGGCCATAGCAAAGGTTTTGGTGTAGGCGAGCGGTGCGAATAAGCGTCCTTCCTGCGCCTCTAGCGCGAAGACGGGCACAAAGCTTAAGGTGATGATAATCAGCGAGAAAAATAGCGCTGGGCCGACTTCAATCGAAGCCTCGGTCACAATGCGCCAGTGCTCTTTTACCGAAGGTTCACGGTCGTGCTCGGCTTTAAAATGCTCCAAATGTTTGTGCAGGTTTTCGATCATAACGATGGCACCGTCAACGACCGCACCGATAGCAATAGCGATACCGCCAAGACTCATGATGTTGGCATTCACGCCCATTTTGTTCATCACGATAAAGGCGATGAGAATCGACAGCGGCAAGGTGATCACAGCCACTAAGGTTGAGCGCGCATGCAGCAAAAACAGCAGACACACTAAGCCTACGACCAGCATTTCTTCGACTACTTTGCTGAACAGGTTGTCGACGGACTTTTGGATCAGTTGCGAACGGTCATAGGTTGGAATGATTTCCACGCCGTCAGGCAGACCGGTTTTTAACTCTTCAAGTTTAGCTTTGACCGCATCGATAGTTGCGAGGGCGTTTTCACCGTAACGCATGACCACAATGCCGCCTACGACTTCGCCTTCACCATCTAGCTCGGCAATACCACGGCGAGAAGCAGGGCCTTTACGGACGGTCGCAACATCCTTAAGCAACAAGCCTGTGCCGGATGGGCTAGTGATCCCTAAAGGAATTTCACGGAAATCCTCTAAGGTTTGGCGATAACCCTTAGCGCGCACCATGTATTCGGCTTCGGCCATTTCGACCACAGAACCACCTGCCTCGCTGTTGGCTTTATCGATCGCTTGCTTAACGGCGGCGATATCGAGCTTGTAAATCGCCATTTTGTCCGGCTCAAGCACTATCTGATAGGTTTGTTCCATGCCGCCGACGGTCGCAACTTCGGAGACGCCGGCAACACTTTGTAGCTCGAGTTTGAGATACCAATCTTGCAAGCTCTTGAGCTGAGACAGGTCTAAGTTGCCGGAGCGATCGACCAGTGCGTACTCAAATACCCAACCCACGCCTGAGGCATCGGGGCCGAGTGAGGGTTGTACCCCTTGAGGTAAGCGACTGCTGATCTGGCTTAAATACTCCAACACCCGCGAGCGCGCCCAATAGATGTCAGTGCCATCTTCGAAGATCACATACACATAAGAGTCACCAAACATCGAAAAACCCCGCACGGTTTTTGCACCGGGCACGGCTAACATGGCGGTTGAGAGAGGGTAAGTTACTTGTTCTTCAACCAATTTTGGCGCTTGGCCCGGATAAGGAGTCTTAATAATCACCTGCACATCGGATAAGTCCGGCAGGGCATCGAGCGGCGTTTTACGCAGCTCCTGTATCCCCCAGACAGTGATCATCATGGCGATAATCAACACCATGAGCCTTTGTCTGATCGAGGACTCGATAATATATTTCAACATAATCCGCTCCTAGTGCTGATGGCCGCTGCTTAAACGCATTAAGCTGCCCTTGAGGCTGGCCTCGGAGTCGAGTAGGAATTGTCCCGATGTCACCACGCGTTCACCTTCACTGAGACCCGAGACAATCTCGGCCTTACCTTGGCTCATCATGCCGACCGTCACGGCCTTAGCGGTAAAGCTGTCATCGGCCTGTTTCACTATCACGCGGTTTTCTTTACCCGTTTGGATCAGGGCTTCCTGCGGGATCACTAACACATCTTTATTGGGCCCGCCGAAGAGCGAGACCTTGGCAAGCGTCTTAGGTCTGAGGGAGACATCGGTATTATTCAGCACCACACGCACTCTTAAGCTGCGGGTGATGGGGTCAAGTTCTGGGTAGATATAGTCAATGGTGCCTTCGATACCGCTGATATTCATGGCGGGAACAGAGACTTCGGCTTTTTGCCCTAGGGCAATCCAGCTTTGTTCGTTTTCAAACACATCGGCGATCACCCACACTTTGGAAAGGTCGACAACCGACATCACCTCAGTAGACGGTTGGATATACATGCCATCGCGTACATCGAGTGCTTTGACAATGCCATCTTGCAGGGCATAGAAAGGCACGCGGTACTGGGTCTGACGTGAGTCTGCAAGTTGTTGAATTTGCTTTTCATTCATCCCAAGTAGTGACAAGCGTAATCCCGCTTTACGGACCAAATCCTGATAACGGCTACCATTACCCGCAGACTTGGCGGTATCGAGCGCTAACAGATAGTCATCCTGGGCGTTAATCAGATCGGGTGAATAGATCTCGTATAACAGCTGGCCTTTTTTGACTGAGTCGCCAACGGATTTGATCATCAACGTCTCAATCCAGCCAGTAACACGGGCGTGCACATGGTTGATTTGGCTCTCGTCGTAGTCAATTTGGCCCACTGTTTCGACAAATTTCCATAGGGTATCGCGTTTAACCTCGGCCACTTTCAGGGCGAGTGCTTGCTGCATGCTGCCCGAGACATTGAGGTTGATTTCTTGGGTATTACCGCCAGTTTCAACCTTTTCTAAATTCATGCCGCAGATAGGGCAAGTGCCTGGCACATCACTAATAATGTGGGCGTGCATAGGGCAGACGTATTTAATGGTTGCCCCTGAACTTTGATTCTTGACTAAGCTATTGGCTTTAGGCATTGGCGTATCAAAGACTTGCGCCGCATTTTGGCTTGCGCCACTGGCTTGATGATCCGCATGTTGGCCAGCAGTGCTTGCCTCTTCCTCTTCTTCCTTCTCAACGAGGAACATATTGCACTTAGGGCAACGGCCGGGTTCGTGACTTTCGACCTCGGGGTGCATTGGGCAAGTGTAGGTTTTGACTTGATTTACGCTATTAGTATCGTGCGCATGTTCGTGGCCCGCTTCAGCTTGTGTTGCGGCATTAACGAGCTGCGCTTGGGTTAACCAAGGCGTCCCCATCAGTAGGCTGCTGAGTATCAATACAGCCTTAGGGCCCGGCTTTTTTACTTTATTAAATTGCTTCATATGCCTCATCTCCAGCCTAGCTTAGTGGTGCGCGTGGTCTTTGTGCATTGCACCGTCAGCCATTTTCTCTTCAGTCGCTTTTGGCTCTAAATTCATGCCACATTTAGGGCAAGTGTCACCTTTGTTACCTGTCACTTCTGGGTGCATAGGGCAAACATAGGTTTGAGCTTGTTCCTGTGGCGCGGCATTGTCATGGTGGTGCTCATGGGGCGTTGCCGTAGCAAACACACTGGTGCTGGTCATTAAAAATGCAACTAAGGCAAGATTAGTTAAGGTTTTCATATTGTTCACTCCATCGGGTTTGGTAGCCGAATATGAGTGCATAAAACGTGACTGGCATTATTCTGCGCCGATAACCTGCGCGAATAGGGCTGCCATAGCGGTCAGCGGGATCAGTACTACGCTTTTGCTTTACTCTGGGTGCTGAGTTATTAGTGCACCACAATAAACGGCGAAATAAATTGTTAGCGTTGTTCGCCCTGAAAAAAGGGCACAATGAGGCTAGGCTATCGGCGGTTTAAAGGCCGAAGACAGGGAGATAGAGTGGAAATGAGGCATAGGAGTGGCCACTGGGGTATCACTCAGTCCAACACTGGGCCAAAGGTGTGGGCTGAAAAGAGTGCCGGCAACTGAAATCGTTAAACAATGTCCACAGTCATTAAGACAAGATGTGGTGCCATCACAGCAGTGCTGCTTCGCGCCGGGAAGCATTTGATCGTTACAGCAATCTGTACTGGCCATTGCACCTGAATCAGCTCGGTTCTCTGTGTTCATCTGCATCATGGCGGCATGGTCCATTCCTTGGCTGGAAGGGTTATGAACCATAGCGCTCATTTCCATAGAGCGCATCACCATCGCGTGACCATTAGACGCAACACTTTGCCCGACGAGTGCGAGTAAAGTGAATATGACTAATAGTGAACGACCTAGTGTGTGATGCATAAATATTCCAAATAATGAACGGCTCGATTTTAGCATAGAGGCATTATCCTGCAATGAGTTAACTCACATTTCAGTTAATGCCCCTGTTTATAAACTCCTACGGTTTAATTATTTTGAGGGATGGTTTTCCAACATATCCGCCATTAATTGGCTGTGGTTTTGCAATGGCTGTGGCTGTGGTGACGCATCATCCACACTTAATTGAATGCTGGGATTTTTAATAAAACGTCTCGCATCCGCCTCACTGATTAATTTAGGCGTGCTAATTTGGTAATTAGACTGAGATGCAACATCTAAGGTAAAGAATAAAGGTTCCGACTTCACCCAAGTGCCGCTGTCGTCCGCACGGTAGTTGAATACATCTTGATATTTAACTTCAACCAGTACTTTACCTTCGGGCAGTTCAACGGGTTTAAACGCTTTAGTGGCTTGACCATTAATGCTGACAACATTGAGTGTTTCTGTACCTTTTAGGGTTGCTGCGTTAGCCGTCATGCTAATCGCCAGAGAGCTCATGATTAAAGTCGCGCCAACTAAGGTTTTGTTGATTAAAGTGGTTTTCATAATAAACTCCAAAAATTTGCTATATCGCGTGAGTGCGCAATCGTGGCGTCATCATCGCGAAATATTGAATCGATTTAATTGCTAAAACTTAAAACAGATCGGTTACAGCAAATTGGAGTTGGGAGGGGGTGTGGTTAACCCGAGATCGGCCGTTTGAATCGCCCAGCTTTGGACTGCAATACGCTTACTCGCATGATTCATCAGTGCGATTTGGGGTTGTGACGTAGAGAGATAAAGTTGTGCGAGACAATGGGTTTTACAGTGGTTGGTGAGGGAGTCTTGGCAATGCAGCATGCATTCGTCCGAAGGACAATCGGGCATAGTACACTTCATCTTGCCATCGACCATTTGCATGCTGGGCGTATCGTGGGAGTCATTCATCGCTGAAGTTGGCATAGCATTCACCATCGCCGATTGGGCGATAAGTGAAAATAACAGTGCTATGGTGATCCAAAACTTAGCCATAAAAACTCACATAAAATAATGTCTACCTCTAATGACCTTTAAAGTTGGTGAAAAGTTTCGTACTCATTTTGTTTTTTTATGTATCACACTGTGGCTTCGCAGGTTAAATGTCGTCTTGATCACATTTTTGTATTCTAAAAATGATTTCATTGCCTTAGCTTCATAAGGTAGTACTTAATCATTGGTCGCTTAGCATAATGATTAATGTATTAGCGTGAGTTGAAGTACCCTCAAGCTCTGCTAAGCTGGGTTGAGTGAGTTATGTATTAAGAGTTAGACCTAAGTCTCATTTTGCACTTTTAAGTTTAAATTAATGGGCATTTTTAGGCTTAAAATCAAATTTCTAATAAATGAAAAAATATAAAATAGTCTTATAAAAACTAATTTTGACAATATTTTTTGGAGATAGAGTGATGAACTGGCGTGCACTATTTAAACCAAGCGCAAAATATTCCATCCTGGCGCTGATCGTCGTCGGTATTGTTGTCGGTGTTGTGGGCTACTTTGCAACCCAGCAAACCTTACATGCGACAAGCGAAGACGCATTCTGTATGAGCTGCCATAGCAACCACTCATTGAAAGATGAAGTGTTAGCTTCTGCCCACGGCGGTGGTCGTGCGGGTGTGACAGTACAGTGTCAAGACTGCCACTTACCACACGGTCCAGTGGATTACTTAATTAAGAAGATCATCGTATCTAAAGACTTATACGGTTTCTTAACGATCGATGGCTTTAACACTCAAGCTTGGTTAGATGAAAACCGCAAAGAGCAAGCAGACAAAGCATTGGCTTACTTCCGTGGTAATGACTCTGCAAACTGCCAACACTGCCATACTCGTATTTATGAGAACCAGCCTGACACTATGAAGCCAATGGCTGTGAGAATGCACAGCAACAACTTCAAGAAAGATCCTGAAGCAAGAAAGACCTGTGTGGATTGTCACAAAGGTGTCGCTCACCCCTATCCAAAAGGATAAGGTTTAGCGCTTCAATAGCTTGATATGAAAATTAAAAGCCCTCGAAAGAGGGCTTTTTGCTTGCCGAGCATTAATTGGATTGGGATAAAACCTGTTTGCGAAAAGCCAAAAGGCTAAATACGCCGAAGATAAATACTTGCAGATAATCTTGCTTGCGTAGCGTCAGCAGGTTTTTAAACAGCATATGGAAGATGGCAACTTGGAAGCAATGCATCAAGCAAGTAATGCCGAGCAAGATATTGAGAATAATGCCGATATTGCCTGCAAAAGGCATAACAAGGTTATAAGCCATCATCAGCCACGCGATTAAGGTAATGGCTTTGCCCATATTGATCAGAAACGACATGCTATTCCTCGGTGTTAGCCTGAGAGTCTTCGGCTTGGTATTGATATAAGCGATAGCTGACTTGTCCTGCGGTCTTATCCTTGAGCGGTTGCCAAGTTGCAGGGACTGCCATTTGAGTTAATTCCGACTCAATCTCCACATAAATTAGCGCGCCATCATTAAGCCAACCTTGGCTGTCCAATAGTTGAATGGTTTTTTCTGCCAAGCCTTTGCGGAAAGGCGGATCGATAAACACCACGTCAAACCCTTGCTCGCAGCCATTTTGCAGCACGACTAAAGTATCGGCGTTGAGTACCTCGGCATTGTCGCACTTGAGGGTATTGAGATTCGCTTTAAGTTGCATGGCGGCAGGACGTTGCAACTCGATAATCTTGGCGTAACTGGCATAGCGTGAGAGAGACTCAAGCGCCAAGGCGCCGCTGCCACCAAAGCAATCGAGCACCCTTGCGTGGGCAATATCATTGGCAAGCCAGTTAAAGAGGGTTTCGCGGACTCTATCTGTGGTCGGCCGCAGGCCGTCTAAATCATGGATGGGCAGTTTGCGCGAACGCCATTGCCCGGCAATGATCCGCACTTGCCCACTACCGGCTTTCTTGTTGGCCGTTTGACTCTTGGTCACTTGCTTGTTGTTTGCACGATTATTAGCCAAAGTGCCCCCGTGATTTTGCCTGAAGAAAGAAAGTGGTAGACTATGCCACCTTTATAAAGGCCACTATTTTATATCAAACTCCTAGTAAAAGGTGAGAAGGCTGATAGAGCAGAACTAATTGCCGACTTTTTGGGCGTAATTGCCGCGGTAATCTGGTATAACGGCAGGGTCTTATTTTAAATTCAACACTGAAGTAGAGCGCTGGAATTACACATGGCAAAGAAAGGTTTTTTCTCCTGGTTTCGTAAAGATAAATCACAAGATGAGGTTGTCGAGCAAACCCCAGTCTCTACTCCATCGCAAACCGAGCAAGCCGAAGCATTAGCAAAGCAGCAAGCTGAAGAAGCCCGTCTCGCGGCTGAACAGGCAGCCGCCGAACAGGCTCTAGCCGACAAATTAGCAGCCGAAAAAGCAGAAGCGGAAAGAGTTGCAGCAGAACAAGCAGCAAAAGCTCAAGCAGAAGCGGAAGCCCTGCGCATTGCCGAAGAGCAAGCTGCACGTTTAGCCGAACAACAGGCGGCTGAAGCCGCGCGCTTAGCAGCGGAGCAAGCGCAGGCAGAGCAGTTAGCCGCTGAAAATGCCCAAGCGGAAAAAGTTGCAGCAGAACAAGCCGCAAAAGCTCAAGCAGAAGCGGAAGCCCAGCGTGTTGCCGAAGAACAAGCTGCACGTTTAGCCGAACAACAGGCGGCCGAAGCCGCTCGCCTAGCGGCGGAGCAAGCGCAGGCTGAGCAGTTAGCCGCTGAGCAAGCCCAAGCGCAAGCGGAAAGAGTTGCCGCAGAACAAGTTGCAAAAGCTCAAGCAGAAGCGGAAGCCCAGCGCATTGCCGAAGAGCAAGCTGAGCTGTTAGCCGCAGAAAAAGCAGAAGCGGAAAGAGTCGCTGCGCAGCAGGCTGCAGAAGCCCAAGCCCAAGCCCAAGCCCAAGCAGAAGCAGAGCGAGTTGCCGCTGCACAGATCCAAGCTGAACAACCCCTTGAACAACAACCCGAACCTCAAGCAAAACCCGCCAAAGAAAGCTTTTTCGCGCGACTAAAACGCGGCTTGATGCGCACTAGCGAAAATATTGGTAGCGGTTTCATCGGGTTATTCCGTGGTAAAAAAATTGATGATGATCTGTTTGAAGAGCTGGAAGAACAGCTATTAATCGCCGACGTGGGTGTCGAAACCACTTCACGCCTTATCCAGAGCCTGACTGAACATGCGTCTCGCAAGCAACTAAAGGATGCCGAAGCACTCTATGATTTGCTGCGTGATGAAATGCAGAAGACGCTCGATCCTGTCGCTATCCCTTTGGTACCTGAAAATGCTAACGGTCCCTATGTGATTCTAATGGTTGGCGTTAACGGTGTGGGTAAAACCACCACTATCGGTAAACTGGCGAAGCAATATCAGCGTCAGGGCAAGTCTGTGATGTTAGCGGCGGGCGATACCTTCCGCGCTGCAGCGGTTGAGCAATTACAGGTTTGGGGTCAACGTAATAATATTCCCGTGGTGGCTCAGCATACGGGCGCAGACAGTGCCTCGGTACTCTTCGATGCGCTGCAAGCGGCTAAGGCCCGTAAGATTGATATCTTGATTGCCGACACCGCGGGTCGTCTGCAAAACAAGTCGCATCTGATGGAAGAGTTAAAGAAAGTGGTGCGGGTGATGAAGAAGCTCGATCCAGAGGCGCCACACGAAGTGATGCTGACCTTAGATGCGAACACGGGCCAAAATGCCATTAGCCAAGCGCAGCTATTTCAAGAGGCTGTAGGCGTCACCGGCATGACCATCAGCAAGCTCGACGGTACCGCCAAGGGCGGCGTGGTATTTGCGATTGCCGACAAATTTAAAATCCCGCTACGTTATATTGGCGTGGGTGAGCAAATTGATGATTTGCGTACCTTTAATTCTAAAGAATTTATTGATGCCTTGTTCACTCAAGAGAAAGCGGATAGCTAATTTATGATTGATTTTCAGCAGGTCAGTAAGATTTATCCTGGTGGCCAAATGGCACTGGAAGAGGTGAATTTTCATCTACAAAAAGGTGAAATGGCATTCTTAACCGGCCATTCGGGCGCGGGTAAGAGTACCCTGTTGAAATTAATCACAGTGATCGAGCGTGCAACTACCGGCCGGGTGGCGATTAATGGTCACGATATTGCCAAAATCAGCCCTAAACACGTGCCCTATTTGCGCCGCAATATTGGGATGATTTTTCAAAACCACCATCTATTGATGGACAGAAGCGTATTCGACAACGTGGCCTTACCGTTAGTGATTGAAGGTTTCTCCCACGGTGAGATCCGCAAACGTGTCGCTGGCGCGTTGGATATGGTGGGGTTGTATGGCAAAGAGCGCCATAACCCCATCATGTTATCCGGTGGTGAGCAGCAACGTGTCGGTATCGCCCGCGCCATTGTGAATAAACCGCCACTATTGCTGGCCGACGAACCGACGGGCAACTTAGATCCTAAGTTGTCGATGGATATCTTGCGCTTATTCGAAACCTTTAACGATGCAGGCACTAGCGTGCTTATCGCTACCCACGATCTGGGACTGATCGCGCGGATGAAGTACCGCACTTTTACCCTGAAACAAGGGCGTATGCTCGGCGCACAGGAATTACACCATGGACACGCGACTGCTCGAGGTGATGCGCAATGAGTGACAACGCTAAATTAACGCGCAGCAAGTTGCCCATTTCGGGGCGTATCGTGATGTTTTTTATTCGTCATGTGCAGCAAGCCATGGCGAGTATGGGTGAGTTGTGGCGCAGCCCAGTCTCTTCTCTGATGACGATGGCGGTTCTCGGAGTGAGTTTAAGCTTACCTGCGGCGCTGCAAGTGTTAGTGAAAAATGCCGAGACCATTACCAGCTCTTGGAACAGCGCGGCGGAGATTTCACTGTTTATCGATGAAAATCGCAGCGAGCAGACGATTCAAAGTTTACTGACCCGCATCCGAGCCTATGCCGAAGTGGAAAAGGTGCAGTATATTGACCGCAACCAAGCGCTCGAAGAGTTTCAGCGCCTGTCGGGGTTTGGTGAGGCGTTAGCCTATCTCGATAAGAACCCGCTGCCAGCGGTGATTACCGTGACGCCCACTCAGCGTTATTCCACCCCAGTGGGTGCCCGTGAGTTGTTGTCTAAGCTGGAGCGCGAGCCTGAAATCAGTTTTGGCCGCTTAGATATCGAATGGCTAGAGCGTCTGCAAGCCGTGGTGCGCTTACTCGAACGTACCGTGATGGCGATTGCAGCCCTACTGGTACTCGCCGTGGTGTTGGTGATAGGTAACACCATTCGCTTAGCGATTATGAACCGTCGCACCGAAATTGAAGTGATGAAGCTGGTTGGCGCCACTGAGTCCTTTATTCAACGCCCCTTCCTTTATACGGGCATTTGGTACGGCGTCATTGGCGGTGTATTGGCTTGGCTTATCATTAACTTATTGGTTTGGTATCTAGATTCTGCCCTCGCTGAGCTGCTCGGTTTGTACGGCAGTCAGTTAGAGATGAAGTCTTTGACCTTTACCGAACTGCTACAATTAGTGGGCTTAGCCTCCTTCTTAGGTTGGCTGGGTTCTTACCTTTCGGTAAGGCAACATTTAAGAGCGATTGAACCCTCTTAATGATCAATCGCTTATCGTTTAAAAATACGAGTAGATAAGGCAAGCGATGAACTTTTGTTCACTTGCAATGTCTATTCAACGGGGTTAAAAGTAACACCCCAGACGAGCGAAGGTTGACATACTCTGTCAATTAGCCGATAGTTCGTCAGCTCATCCTCAAGGTGTTTTGAGTTAAACCACAGGATGAAATCGACTTATATTTGATAAGTAGTAAGAGAGTAGGAGCGCGAATGACCTTTCAAACGCAATCAATGGCACTAACAGTCCCTCAGGGCAGCAGTAGTTTAGAAGCTTATATCCATTCAGTGACTAGCATGACAATGTTAGACGCTGAGACTGAGTATGAGTTAGCCAAGCGTTTGCAGGAAACGGGTGATCTGCAAGCGGCGAAGCAACTGATTATGTCGCACTTACGTTTTGTGGTGCACGTTGCTAAGGGCTACTCAGGTTACGGTCTGCCACAGGCGGATTTGATCCAAGAAGGCAACATCGGTCTGATGAAAGCGGTTAAGCGCTTCGATCCCGATGTGGGCGTCCGTCTAGTGTCTTTTGCTGTGCATTGGATTAAAGCTGAAATTCATGAATATGTGCTGAAAAACTGGCGCATTGTTAAAGTCGCAACCACTAAAGCGCAACGCAAGTTGTTCTTTAATATCCGTAAAGCGAAAACTCGCCTCGGTTGGTTTAGCGATGATGAAGTCACAATGGTGGCAGAAAACTTAGGTGTATCTAAGGCCGATGTGACTGAGATGGAATCACGTATGGCGGCGCAGGATCCTGCGTTTGACCTCAGCAGTGATAACGATGATGAGCAGGATTTTGCCCCTGTACATTATCTTGAAGATCATTCATCGGATTTAGCCGAAAACATCGAAAACGATAACTGGGAATCCAATGCCCAAGGTCGTTTATTATCGGCCATCAAAACCTTAGACGAGCGTAGCCAGCATATCCTGCGTGCCCGTTGGTTAGACGATGATAAAACCACACTGCAGGAATTGGCAGAAACCTATCAAGTCTCGGCTGAGCGCATTCGCCAGTTAGAGAAAAACGCGATGAACAAGCTTAAGGCTTGTATGGAAGCCTAATTAGGCTCGGCGTGAGAACATAAAAAACCTGCTACGGCAGGTTTTTTTGTGGCTGAATTTATCAAGAGTTATCAAGATTCGGATTGAATAGCGGCAATAAGTTGCTTGCGATTCACTTTTAAACCGGTTTGCTCGGCATGCTCTGGCCAAGGGTAATAGCGGCGCGGTCGTTTAAAGCGAGCGATTTTGTCGGCGAGAAAGACTTCAAGTTCAGCCTCTATTTTACTCATTTCTTGGCTTGTGTTGTTGCCGACAGTTCCGCTGCGGACAATGTCACCACGAATAATGGCGGCAGGGAGTTGGCTGAAGGTGACGTCAGGCTGAGGAAAGACGATCGCCTCATCTATTAGTGGATGCAGTTTAAGCGCCGCTTCAATTTCCTCTGGCTGAATGTTTTCGCCACCACTGATAAACATATTATCGACGCGGCCCAAGATCTTAAGATTGCCGTTAGCATCCCATTCGCCCCTGTCTTTGGTATAAAACCAACCCTCGGCATCGAGTGGTTTTTCTATTCCCTTATCCGTGAGATAGCCCATAAACAAGCAATCTCCCCGCACCCAAATCACCCCATCGACAATTTTGAGCTCACGCCCTGGGAGTAATTTACCACTGGTGCCATCGCTTAGCGCTGGGCCTGTGGTGATTTGCGAGCCCATCTCAGTCATGCCGTAACTGGTAAAGCTGGCAATATGCCGCTGTTCGAGCTGTTTAAGCAAATCGATAGAAATTGCACCGCCGCCGAGCAGCAGGGCTTTAATGCTCTTGAGTGAAGCCTGTTTATCGGCGAGTAGATTGAATAACTGTGTCGGCACGAGGGAAGCATGGGTTAAGCCATCGCGCTCGATTTGCGCCTGCAGCGGGAGAGTCGGATCCGGCAGCACTACCGTCGCCGCCACTAGGGCGCAGCGGTTGAGAATGGCGAGGCCGCCAATATGATACAGGGGTAACGACAACAACCAAGCATCACCTGCGACTAGCGGGATAAGACTGCGAGCGCCCTCGGCATTGGCAATGTGATTTGCAAGATTGTGCACGGCCGCCTTTGGAAAACCGCTGGAGCCAGAGGTTAAAATCACATTACTTGGACGATAAATATCAAAAGCTGTCGCGGCGAGGTCGGCGCTAGGTGCTGCATCGAGACTAAAATCCAGCGTGAGTTGATGACTGCCTGACAAGGCCAGCGCCGCTTCGCTCCAATAAAAAGGAATGTGGTGGCTATCGATAAGCCCTTGAACTTGCGCCAGCGGAAAACGTGGCGAGATAGGAAAGAAGATTGCGCCAATATCCACACAGGCCCAATACAGGCAAATCATCTCTAGATTATTGCGGCTGATACATGCCAGTGGTTGCCCTGGGCCTACGCCGATGCGCGTGAGCTGTTCACCCAAGGCCTGCACCATATGGCTTAAGCGGGTGTAGCTGATGTCTTGCCCATTACACTTAACCGCCGTTTGTGTGGGTGAGGTGAGCGCCGCGCTATGTAATGGCGAGATACCTTGCTGTGCAATGGATTGGGATGGTGCCAATGTTTGAGATTCGGACATTGGCGATTAATCCTGCTGCGTACTGGCGACAAGTTTAAGTTGATGAAGCTTCAAGCATTGAGACTTGCCGCTTGGCGCGATTAAGTCTTGGCTAAAGGCGGCTAACGTATCGAGCCCTGGGATTTCATCGGGCGTCAGTATGGCGGCTAAATGGGCCAAGTCATTGATACCTAAGCTGGCCTCAAGGCTTGAGCTTAAGATACAGCGCACGCCATGGCTGTGGGCCTCGTCGATAAGGCGCTGAAGTTTTTCAATACTGCCAAGTAGCATGGGTTTGATGATGAGTGCCGTGAGTCCCTCGTGCATCACAAATTGATAATCCGGGTCATTGAGGGATTCATCTAAGGCGTAGGGCAGAGGAATAGCGCGATACAGGGTTTGATTATCCTGCGGATGTTGGCAAGGCTCCTCAATATATTCAATGCTCTCTAGCGGTAAACAGGCGGCAAAATCGAGGGCCTGTTCTAAGCTAAAGCCACGGTTGGCATCTAAGCGCAGCTTTAGAGCAGGTCTCTGGCCTAAGATGCCATAAACCAAGCTCAATTCATCTTCCATTGAGGTTTGCGCAACCTTCACTTTGAGTGAGTGCACCCCGCTATCAAGACTCGCAATGTTAGCGAACAATTCGGTTTTGGGCGCATCCACCGGCTGATAAATCAACGGCACAGTGGCGGTAACTGGGCGCAGCGTATTGAGTTTTCCGCTGAGTTTGGCATGCAATAGACTCAAGCCAAAGGCAATGGACGGATAAGAGCTCGCTTCGGCCTGCTCGAGCAAGTAATCGATAGGCTGATTTTGTAGCTCGGGCAATAGCGCCACTAAGGCCTGTTGTACTTCGTCTAGGCTCTCGCGGCTAAAACCGGACAATGGCTGCTGCTCGATATCAAACCCTGAGAGTGGCGCGATTTCAACCAGTTGCTCACTTTCTTCGCCCTCAGTTTGTGCCTTTGCCTGCAACACTAAGCCGGTTCTGTGGTCGATGCGTTGTTTCCCCACGGGTAAAAAGCGGTCTAAGGGCAGGCGATATAAGTACAAGCTGAGCGAAGTTAAGATCATATTTTCCCTAAATTTATCTGTATCAAGTCATCGATTTTTTAAGCTTTAGTGCGCTTAAGCGGGCGATTAATGCCGCGGGATTGGCCTGATGTATGTTATGCCCAGCCTGTTCAATCTGATGCAAGATGATGGGCTGTTGTGCTTGCCAAGCTTTTGCTATTGCGGTGAATTTCGCATCTTGGCTGCCCGCAAAAAAATGGCATTCACAGCCAAGGCTTTCAGGTACATCCCAGAGAGAGGCTTGGCGAGCCAACGATGTGGCCAAAAAGATCTGTTTTAGTGTCTGCTTGGGATGTTGGTCGAGCAGCGCCGCGCGCTTGGCAATCAAGGCATACCGCGCTTTATCCGACATATCGGCAAATACTGCCTGTTGATACCAAAGCTGTAAAAAATCCCGACTGCTTAAGCTGAGTAAGCGTTTGGCCCACAGGTTGTCGTTTTTACTGCGTGCGGCTTGCTCTGCGGTATCGGTTAGCCCGGGATGACAGGACTCTAGCCATAAGCTCAAAACGCGCTGCGGATACGCCTTGGCAAGATGCAGGGCGATGCGGCCGCCGAGGGAATAACCGTAGAGATAAAAGGATTCAATATCAAGGCGATCGAGGCGGCTGATAATGTCTTGAACACAATGCTCGAAACCATTGGCGAGCGTCGATGGCCGCTCGTTCTGATTATCGCCGTGTCCGGGTAAATCGAGGCAGATACAATGAAAATGCTGGCTCAGTTCGGGGATAAGCGGCAGCCAATCGGCCTTAGTCCCTAAAAAGCCGTGAAGCAGGACTAAGTTTGGCTGCGAGACTTCCCCGTAACGGGCCACGGTTGGCATTAGCTTTGTTTCACCCATAAATTCAGCGCGGCGATCTGCTCGCTGGCTTGGTGTTGGCTTACACTGACTTCGATCACTGAGGCGCCCTGATAATCCAGCGCTTCGTGATAACAGCTTTGGAAGTCGGCTAAATTATCCACTTGATTATATGGCAGATTAAACATGGCAGCGGCGTAACCAAACTCTAAACCATGGCTTAAGCGGTAGTAATCACTGCGCAGTTCCTCGTTGGGAACGGGCAAGAGATTAAAGATATTGCCGCCGTCGTTGTTGAGAATAATGATCACCAGCGGGCTGGTTAAGCTGCGGGCAATGGCAAAAGAGTTGAGATCATGCAGCTGGGATAAGTCCCCAATAATCAAGCTCGTGGGTTTACCTTGATGCGCGGCAATGCCGCAGGCGGTGGCCAGTAAGCCGTCGATCCCCGATGCGCCGCGGTTGGTATAAGTGCTGGCCGTGCAACAACTCACTGGGGCGTACATATCGTATAACCGCACGGGCAGACTATTGCCGATAAACAATTGCTGCTCTAACGGCCGCGTATTGGCAATGGCGCGGATAACCTGCGCTTCACCAAACTCACCTTGATCGATATTACGTACAAATAAACTATGTAATTCATCGTTGTAGGTGACTAAGGTGTTGGCCCAATTAGCCGAAGAGGAGCGATACCAATTAAGCTGAGCAAATTGCGCGGCGTTGGCGTGCCAAATGTGTTTGGCATTATGGCTTGGGTCGAGCCTGTCTTGCTGTGGCAGCACTTGCCAGTAACTGTGCCAGTTTTGCTCGGCAAGGTAAGCAATCAAACGCTTAGACAATAAGCGCCCACCAAACACCAGCACGCGGTCCGCCTCTTGCAACAGATTGCGCGCCTTTGGATGTTGCAGTAGTTGGTCAATATTGCCGATCGCCGCGGGATGTTGCCGCAGTTGTGACTGCGCATCGGTCAGCAATGGCCAACCAATTTTTTGTGAGAGGGCGATAAGCTGCGCAGGATCTTGCTCCGGCGTGAGTGTACCGGCGATGATGACGCCCTTACCGTGGACGAAACGCATAATGGCATCATCGCTCGGGCTGCTGAGTTGTTCACTCTTACCGTATTGAGTGTAGGGTCTGGCGTGTTGCAACCAAGTTTGCAGTGGCTTCAGATAAGGCGATTCGCTATCGAGAATGGTGCCACTCATCTCACTCGGATATAAGGGTTCGCGGTACATGCAGTTGATGTGCACTGGGCGTGTTTGGTTTGCCACCGCTTCATCGAGGGTTGTGAGTAACATCTGCGGCGCAATGTGCGCATCTGGCGTGGGCAGGTTTACCTGCTGGGCATAATTGGCAAAAATCGCTGGTTGCACTATGGCTTGGTTGGCGCCGCAACCGAGTAATTCTGGCGGCCTGTCACCGCTTAAGACAATCAAGGGCACATGGGTCAACCAAGCTTCGACTATCGCAGGATAAAGGTTGGCGACGGCCGTGCCTGAGGTGGTGATAATCGCCACGGGGGCGCAGCTGGCTTTGGCTAATCCGAGGGCCATAAAACCTAAGCCACGCTCATCGAAATGCAAGTGACGTTTAAGCTTGGTTTGCTGAGCCGCGGCTAAGGTTAGCGGTGTCGAGCGTGAGCCCGGCGCCATGCAGACATGCTGCACACCAAGACGTGCTAATTCTTCCAGAATAAGTGCGCCCCACATCAGGTTCAGTGTGGCTGTGTTTTCGGTTCGCATAGCAAGATCTATCAGGATAAAGATGGGCTTAGTGTAACGTGTTTGGCGGGCAAGATGTATGCCTGGCTTAACAAAACTTGGGTCGACACTGTGGGGGATGAGGTGGAGCCTAAGCTAAGGCAGAGTATGCCTATCACCTCGTATTACAAGATGAAAATACAGGATAAGGAGCCGCTAAATAATATGGTCGACAATTTTCTTTATCTGTCCGCTTAGCCAGAGCAAGTCCTCATTCACCTTATTCGGTTGGTTTTTTTGCACGAGGAAAATCGTTGGCGCTTCGGTATGGGCGTACAAACGTTCGGCCTCCAGTTGCGACAGCTGACAAGTGTGTAACTCGGGAATATCGCTCACCATCTCGTAAACCACTCGATAGGGCAGTAATGAAATTGTCTGGCTCTCGCCGAGATATTCAAACAGGCTAGAAATACTGGTAATGGTAATTTCAGTATTGAGTTTTATGCCATTTTTAATGCAGAACTCCTGATATGGGCTGAGGCGAGTGCTGGGATTGCCAAGATCTGTATTGACATAGGGATACTCGGCGATGCTCTCAAGCGTGATTTCGCGTTTAAAAATCGGATGGTTACGGCTGGCGATGAGGTAAACCTTGTCCATGCGTTGTAGCGTCGTGGTTTGCAACTTATCACCAAAGGCCGCCACATCGGCGGTGCTCTTATTACAGCAAATGCCTAAGGCCACATCGCCATTGATGATGTCCTGTGTCGTGTGCAGCGACCAAGGGGTGATATTAATCTGCATCGGCTTTTGTTCTTCCTTAATGGCCTGCATTAAGGCTTTAGGAAACGCATAGGCAATGAGGCCCGGCGCAGCAATTTCAACATGGGTTTTGACTTGGCTTGCATTTGCCGCGCGCACTTTTTGAAATTTATCCGAGCATTCTATGGTTTGTTTCGCAATAGGATATAAATGAGTTACAAACTCATTTGGAAATAAACCGTATTTTTTACGAATGAAAAGTTCATCGCCAAATGTTTCCCGCAGATTTTTTAGGCTGCGACTTATTTTGGGGGCAGGGATATCTAACGCCTTTGATACATAGGTTGCAGATTTGTTCTCATATAATGAAACCAATATTTTTAAACTCAAAATATCGAGGTTGTCCATGTTATTAATATGCATTTTTTATATTCCTTAATATTGGGCAAGCACTAGATAAGCAAGGAATTATTATGGTGTTGGTAATTAAAATTAATGTGAAACCAGTCTCAAGTCTAGCACCTTTTTTCTATCTATGTGTAACAGGAAATTTAGATTTGAATTTTTTATTTTTCAAAAAACATCTTTAATTTAATTTGAAATTTTAGTTTGTGATATTTGACTATTTGAATTTCAATTTATTAATTAATCATTATCAATATGTGCATTTTAGATTTACGTTAAACGGTAATGTGTTCTGTATCTTAACTTGTTGTTTATGTGTAATTTTGTATTTTTAAATGTGATCTATGTCAAAAAAATAAATGGGATTAACAATAATACTGAAGCTGCTTTAAAGGAGAAAACAAAAATATAATTGTGTTATTGGAGGCGTATATGAACACTTCAGTCATTCTCAGCTATGCGTTTATGTACTTTGTACTATTCGTCGCAGTTCCATTCGTGTTTGTAATGTTTGTCATGACTTGCATTAAGTTTTTTAGAGCAGATCCTGATGACGCTCATCATGAAATGAAACTCAAACCAGTGTTATTTGATGAAGAAAGCTTCAGCTTTTTTAAATCACTCAAAACTGTCGTAGAAGGTAAATATGATGTCTGCTGCAATGTGCCGTTAGACACTGTATTTGATATGGACCAGCATGATGCTGATTTAAATCACGAATGCCGTCTCGACTATGTGTTGATTGACCATGACTCTTCTGAAGTCAAAATGGTGATCAGCGACGCTGGTAAGCAAATTAACTCACCCATGAAAAAGCTGTTCAGTAAATTCAATATTGGCTTTATTGAAATGAACCAGCATAAACAGTGGGATACCCAAAGCCTTAAGCAAGCTTTAGCCGTCTGACCACGACTGTCGGGTTCGGAGCCTTCCGAACCCTGACTTCCTCTGTATTTCCCCATCTATCAATATGAGGACTCGCTATGTCTACACGACAATGGCTGTGGTCATTACGCTTGGGTGTCGTTGCTGTATTGCTCAGTTTTTCTGCGATGAGTGCTGAACCTGCTAGGCAAATTAACAGTGATGCTTGCATGAAGTGTCATAAGCGTAATGGTCAAATGTTAGGGCATCACAGCCAGGATGCCATGAAAATGACCTGTTCCAGTTGTCACGGTGAAAAGGGTGATCACCCTAAAAAACCAAATGATTTAGTGGTTTTTGGATTAAATGAGGCATCCGAAACCACTGTGCAATTACAGGCATGCCAAAAATGCCACAGGCCCGCCAAACTCAGTTCCCAAGAGTGGACGCATAATGTGCATGCGCAAAAAGTGGCGTGCGCCGCTTGCCATAAATTACATAGCCCAACTGAACCTATGGCCGACATGACGCCTAAGGTTCGCAGTGAGCTGTGCCGTAACTGTCATACAGGCCAGCAGGAGTAAGGTTATGGAAAATTCAAAAAGAAGATTTCTCAAAGGGACATGCGCCCTGTTGGCCGGCGCTTCGGGAGCGACCCTACTCGCGACTGTCAGTGCTTCGAATGAGGCGAAGGCCGAACCCAGCGTGAAGTATGCGCTGATCCACGATGAGACTAAGTGCATAGGTTGCAAGGCCTGTGAGGTTGCATGCCGTGAAACCAACCAGGTGCCCGAAGGCGTGGCGCGGCTGAAGATAGAACAAACCGGACCTTACGGAGAATATCCAAACCAGTTTTATCACTTTAGCCGTAAGTCTTGCCAGCACTGTGAAGACGCGCCCTGTGTCAATGTCTGCCCGACTGGTGCCGCTTTTATCGATAAAGAGACGGGAATCGTGTCGGTGGATGCGTGGAAGTGTGTGGGCTGTCAGTATTGTATCGCGGCTTGTCCCTACAAAATTCGCTTTATCAATCCCGTTACCCATGCCGCGGACAAATGTGATTTTTGCCGTGAGACTAATCTGGCCCAAGGTAAACAGCCCGCCTGCGTCGTGGCTTGTCCAACTAAGGCCTTAGTGTTTGGCAACTTAAAGGATCCGAGTTCACAGGTGGTACAAGTGTTGAAGGCTAACCCGACCCAAAGGGCTAAGGTTGACCTAGGAACGCGGCCAAAACTGTTCCGCATTGTGGCCAAATCAGGGGAGGTAGCAATATGAGCGCCCTACATTTTGATACGCTAGTGTGGCATTGGCCGATCGCGATTTACCTGTTTTTAGCGGGCGCATCGGCCGGCGCCATGTTCTTTGCGGTGTTACTCAAACATTTTGTGTTAAAGCATAACGCCTACCAGTCTGGCTTTGTACAAGCGGCCTGTATTGTGGCGCCCGTGGCTGTGATGGCGGGTTTGGGCATCTTAGTCTTGGACTTAACTAAGCCCTTCGATTTTTGGAAGATCTTAGTCTTCTATAATCCCAAGTCCGTGATGTCGATGGGGGTGTTGATTCTGCTGATTTACCAAGTCTTTATGTTTATGTGGATTGGCTTGTTATTCCGTAAACCTATCGATGCTTGGTGTGAGAGTCGCTTCCCCATGGTGCTGAAGTTCACCGCCTGGCTGAGCCGCTTCGAGGCGACAATTACCGGTTTGTTGGTGATCTTCTCCCTCGCGCTTGGGGCTTATACCGGCTTTTTACTGTCGGCCTTACCCGGCTATCCGATGTTGAAAAACCCCGTGTTGCCGCTGCTGTTTTTGGCTTCGGGGCTTTCATCGGGCGCAGCATCTTCTCTCTTGGGTGGCGTGTTGCTTAACGCCAACCCCAATGCCAAGGAAGTACACTTTATCCATAAAGTTGAGATCCCATTGATTTTGGTGGAGATAGTGCTGATTTTCACCTTTTTTATGGGGCTCGTCTTATCGGGAGGCCAGAGTAAGTTTGCCGCCTTCAATGCGATAGGTTATGGCTTCTGGGGATGGGTCTTCTGGATTGGCATAGTTGGGCTGGGATTATCGGGACCATTGGCGATGAACCTGTTTATGACGGCTACTTCCAAACGTAAGTGGGCCTATGTGGCAGGCACCGCATGTTTGAGTCTTATTGGTGTACTACTGCTGCGTAACTTTATTCTCTACACGGGGCAAATGACGGTCGTTTAATGGGGCACGGTTTGCCCAAGTTAAAGATAAGAAGGAATAACGGCGGATGGCGAAGCGGTGCTTAAGGAATGCACTGTGAGTTAACCTCCTTTGATTACACTGGCTGAAGTAGTTAAAGGTGGGTTGCCTTGTCGCGATTTGCTGTCACAGGGAGGTTATTGGGAAGGGAAGCCATATTTTTGATATTGTTTGCCCTGCCTCCACAAGGGCCTCGCCACCTTTATTCCTTAGGGGTGGCGTTTCTTGTTTGGGGGCAAAGCACGCCTATTCACCCGCGTTATTTATCCACTCGCTCATCACCACATGGGTTTTGATTTTGATGATGTCCGTGTGGGTATCGATATATTCACGAATTTCGTGCAAGCGGCGCATCGACGGGGCGTGCACATACACCAACAAATCCATATCGCCAGAGATACCGCGGCAAGTGATCACCTCGGGGATGGCATGGAACACATGCACCACATCGGCGCAGCGCGGGCATTTATGTTGGATTTCGAAATAGGCCGACACTCCTTCCTTTTGCGATTCGCTCAGCAAAACCTGATAGCCGCGGATCACCCCAGTTTGCTCGAGTTTTTTAATCCGCTCGGCAACCGCACTACGGGAAAGGTTAACCTGCTCAGCGATACTGGAGACACTCTGGCGAGCATCTTGGCGTAGGCTGTGGATGATGGCGGTATCAAACTTATCCAACTTGAGCTCCGATAAAAACGGGTTGTAAAAAAGCGCGAGGCAAATCGCCAAGGCAGGCTAATATCAGTTAAGCACCCTGCGCTGGGGCTGCGCCGTCATTTTGCCGGAAATATGCATTTTTGCCGTCATTTTGCCGGTATTTGCCATGAAGAACACTGAGATTGACGGCAGATTGCGGCGTAAAATCTCACTATACTGACGGCTTCAAAACCACTGAATTTTAACAGATGAACTCACATAGCGGAACTATAGGACGTTGGCAAGGCGCAGGCTTGATGGCCACCACTTTGCTGGGCACAGGGGTGTTTATTCTCCCGCAAATGACAATCGACAAAGCCCAGGCTGGCGCGCTTATCGCTTGGTCACTCCTGACCTTAGCCATTATTCCGGTGGCACTGATCTTTGGTCGATTGGCGAGTGTCTTTCCCCATGCTGCGGGTCCCGCTTATTTTGTCGAAAAGGCCTTTGGCCGCACTGCGGGCCGTACTATAGGGCTGATTTTTTTACTGGTGGTGCCCATGGGCGCGCCAGCTGCGATTTTGATGACCTTCCAATTTGTTAATGCACTCATCCCCCTCGATGGCTGGTCTAAGGTGGGCGCTGAGGTATTAGTGATTTTCGGCTTATTCCTACTTAATCTGCGTGGCATTCAAGTCTCGGCCAAACTGCAATTTGGCTTAACTCTTTGTATTGTGGCGATTGTGGTGCTGTTATTCGGGGCGAGTAGTGTGCAACCTGGGCACTTAACCTCATTAGCGAGCTATGGCACGCCAGAAATCCCCACTATTATGATTGCCGCAGGTATCGCCTTTTGGAGTTTCCTTGGGATTGAGGCCATGACTCACCTCGCCGATGATTTCCGCCGCCCGCAGCAGGATATGATCCCAGCGATGATGATGGGCACTGTGCTGGTGGGCATTATTTATGTGGCCTGTACCTTGATTTTACTGTTAGTGCCGACCGATAAAAGCGTGGCCATGATTGGCGTGTTCGATGCGCTTTTGGGTGGCTATGGCGCACAAGTGATAGGTGTATTGGGGATTGCCAGTGGTCTTGCTACGGTTAACGTGTATGCCGCCAGTGCCGCACGCCTTATCTGGAGCTTTAGTAACGAAGGCATTTTGCCACGCTGCTTTGCGGTAAAAAATCGTCACGGAGTGCCTATCCGCGCCTTGGCGGCGTTACTCAGCGTGATGGCGAGTGTGATAGTGTTGACCCACACCACGGGCCAAGAGCTCGAACATTTGATTGCATGGAGTAATGGGGTGTTCGTGGTGATTTATTTAATGGCGATGTTAGCCGCGGCTAAGCTATTGCCCCGCAGCAACTTACCCTTAGTGGTATTAGGTTGTGGCTTCTGTTTGGCCTTAGGTATCGCGCTTGGTGCAAGCATGGCCTACGTGTTGGTGTTGATTTTGTTCGTGGCACCATTCCTGTGGTGGCAGAAGACGCATATCAGTCGCAAACAGAGCTTAGCGGTAAATAAAGCGTCTTAGTGGCCGAAGTGCTGAGGTACCACTGAATGACGGACCAGAACGCCAACCATCATGCGTTCTGGTCTCTTGGTCTTAAATCTTCTGATCCAGTTTAAAGTCGAGCTGCACCTGTTGATTCAGCTGTGGCACGGCCTTGCCCGCATCAAACTTAGGTTTGTATTTCCAGTTTTGCACCGCTGACAGTGCCGCCTTATCAAACACCCGTTTCGGATTGGCATCGAGCACGCGCACATTGCTGACACTACCGTCCGCCGTGATATCAAATCCCACGACCACATAACCTTCCTTGCCATTTTGCGCCGCATCAATGGGATAGCGAGGTGACACTTGCACCATAGGTAAGGCTTCGGCCGTCATTGCTGATTGGGTAAAGAGTGTGGTTTGGGTTGGCATTTCGGGGGTAAAAGTCTGAGTGTTGAAATCGACGAGTTGATTGCTCTCACCCGGAGTCGTCACCCGCTCCCTCGCTGGAATAGGTTTAGGTGGTTCGGGTTTACGGCTTTCCTTAGGCGGAATGGGTGTTCGCTCGCTCATCAAAATATTAATTTGCGGCGCATCGCTCGCTTGTCCGCTCAAGGGCTGCGGATTATGGATAAGTTGCGCCATAAACACGAACAAACCTAAGGTGATCAGTGCGCTAACAAGGATAATACCTGTGCGATTAACGAGTGCATTTTGGCCCATAGTGTTTCCTTACAATGGATGAACAAGATTTAATCTATATCACTCATCACTAAAATGTAGAAACATTTATTTACAAATAAGCATAATTGTTGAGCGATTTTGACGGGCTGGAATGGCATAAAGCACGAGCCAATCGCGCTTGCCGAGCGGATTTGTGGCAATTACAGCCCGCTTTAAATATCGTTTGAAGCAAGACAAAAGTACCAGACGCCATTGATATACGGCGATATCTTTGCAAGCGAGGCTAAATTCTGTGTTCTATATTTTGATCATTCATGTCGAAGGAGAATAAATATGGATTCTGCTGCGCTACTGAGTCGAGTCGATGACTTACCCCGTTTACCTAAAGCCATTAGTGAGCTGCTTGAAGTAGTTAACGATGATAATGCCACGGTCAAAAATATTGCGACTAAGGTGTCCCACGATCCCTTGATCAGCGCTAAGGTGCTGAGGCTGGCCAATTGCGCCCACTATGGTCACAGCCGCGAGGTGGGCAGTATTGACGAAGCCGTTGTGCGCCTTGGCATGCAGACGCTGCGGACGTTAGTCCTAGCGTCGGCGGTGATGGGATCAGTGCCTAAATGCCAAGGGGTCGATCTCGCGCAGTTTTGGGGGCAGACCTTTGAAATTGCACTCTATTGCCAAGAGATGGCTAAACGTTGTGGGGTGCAGCCCGATGAGGCCTTTACCTGTGGGATCCTCCACCGGATTGGTGACTTACTGATTGCGGCGATTTCCCCCGAAGATGCCGAGAAGATTACCGAAGCCGTCGCTCAGGGCAAAGATAAGCATACGTTTGAGCGCGAGCTGCTCGGCTATGATTCGCCCGATATAGGCGCCTTGTTGGCCCAAAACTGGAAATTTACCCCCGCGCTGGTGCAGGGGATTCTGTATCAGGATCACCCCAAGGATTCGAATCCGTTTTCTAAATTGGCCGCCTTGTTGTGCCTCGCCTATAAAGTGCTGGAGGAGTGGGACAGCATAGATGATGACGATAAAACCAGTTGGTTATCGCAATTAGCGACCAAGAAGGGCTTAAAGATGGAAATGGGGGGATTGCGAGTCAAGTTAACAGAACTGAGAGGCGCTGGATTTGAAATAGGTAAGGCCCTTGCTTAAGACTGTTTGACCCGCAAACGGCAATTTAAAACGTTAAACTCAAAGCATGAATGGCAGCACTGCGATTCATGCTTTTTTATTGGGCGCTTTTAGTGTGCCGCTTGGGTCGCTTCGATAGCCTGATTACGCATCTGGATCAGTTCACTGTGTTTGAGGTACAGCAAATCGGCGGTGCGGCGAATGATTTGATCTTCGTATTGGGAGAGTTGTCCATCGGCATAGGCTAATTGCCACATAGCTAACAGCAATTGTTGTTTTTGCTCCAAGCTAAATTCGGCATTGATGGTATTGGTAAACTCAAACAGCGAGGTAGCATTACCTTGGGCTTTCTTCGCTTCTTCAATCAGTTCATAGGCTTCCTGCGCTGGCATCGACAATGTTTCCGTCAGCAAGGTCGGCAGTAATGCCATTTCTTCTGCCGCGAGGGTTTCATCGGCAAATACCACTTCGAGCAACATGCTCGCGGCCGCCAACTTGAGCTGGTGGGCTTTCTCCTCGGGGGAGATGGCCTGGGTGTGGGATTGAAGGAATCGTTTCAGCTTAGCAATCATAAAAGGGCACTGCTCTGGCAAGAAGGGATAACTAAATAGAGTGATTTACGGCGCTAAAGTTCACCCTAAGCCGTGTGCTTAGGGTGAAAGCGAAGATTACAGCAGAGAGTTTAGGCCCTTCATCAGAAGATCTGAGCTGCCTTCGGCGCCATTTGTTTCAAGGTAAGACTTAGCGATATTGATCATCGGCATAGCGAGATCTTTAGAAATACCTAATTTTTCAAAAGCATCTAACACCATTGCGCTACCTTGGAGGGAAGATCCAATATTACCCGCCTTAGACAAAAGGCCTGAAACGCCAGAGTTAGCGTCAAGCTTTGGCGCTGCGGCTAATAGGCTGTCGGCATTAGGAATGCTGGCGGCTAATTTGGTGTAATCATTCGAACCTAGGCTAGACTGGGCTAGGCCTAACAGGCTGCCTAAACCGCCTTCTGCTTGGTTTTGGCTTAAACCGAGTTGCGACATCACACTACCGACTAACTCGTTGGATTGAGTCGCGGTACCTGTGGCTACTTTTTCTGTTTTTGCTTGTGTTCCTGCGAGGTTATCTAACCAGCCTGCACTGGCGGGAGCCGCTAAAAGCGTGGCGCTGATCAGGATTGAGAGAGTGAGAGTGTGTTTCATGAGTGGCATCCTTTGAGGGTTTGCGCGCAATAAAGGCCCACAGTGTAACGGCTTTGCGACTTTTGTTGCAGTCCTTTTCTGTGATTTACGGTTCACTCAAGTGATTTGTGTTGTGCATTGGCGTGGGATTTTGGGTATCCTTAGCGGCAATTCACGGTGTTAATTTACTTCAATTATTTTGGAAAGGCGCATGTCACTATCCGCAATTTTGACCGAAGCTTATAACTTTTTCCGTAATCATCTCACTCAGCTTGCCATGCTGACGGTACCATTGCTGTTAATTCAGTTTGGCCTTCAGTTATGGTTCGGAGCCGAGATTGGTAAGATTGATCTGGAGAATCCACAGTTTGATATGCAGCATATGATCGTTGTTATGCTGATGTTATTGAATGTTTCGGTATTAATCGCTGCTTTAACGCTATACCTCGAACTGCGCTCTCAAGGCCACACCCCTTCAGTTGGTTTAGTGTTGAAGGCGAGCCTAGCTTTCGTGCCACCGTTATTGCTGGCAGGGGTATTTTCGGGACTCGCGATTTTTGCTCCATTTATGATTTTATTCGCTATCTTAGGCCCTTTGGGGGTTGTAGTTGGTTTTGTGATCAGTTTTTACCTGTTTGCCCGCCTAGCCTATGTGAACTTTATGGTGGTGGTTGAGCGTCTCACACCGCTGGAAGCTATTAAGGCAAGCTTTAGCTTTAGCGGTCCAATCGTACTGAAAACCATCGCCTTATTGATGCTTTATTTGCCGCTTTCTGTCGTGGGGGCTCAGCTCTCTGGTGCGGCTTCTCTTGGCGGCCTGCCAGTGCAAATGTTGGCGGATACCTTGATGGCATTTATTGGTCTATTCGTGAACTTAGCGCTGTTCCGCCTGTATATGGTGACGAAAAAGCCTACCGCGGAATAATATCAACTGAGTACATTTGAACTGAGGTAAGGATTTATGGGGACAGGGGCTGAGTTACTGGATAGCGAATTTATCCAAGGGTTTTCGGCCTCTCTCCTCGATGATTACCTCAACGCCAAAAACTATGTGCAGGATGTGCCCACTCAGTCACTGCTGCATATCCGCAGTTTTACCCACAGGCTGACCGAACTACTCGGTCAGGATAAAGCCGTCTCCTTCACCAGTCCCAACCTCTATGATCGTATCGAGCTGTTAAACCAAAAGCGGCTGATCGATGTGAAGACGACCAGAGCCTTGCATCGCCTGCGTGGCTATGGCAACCGTGGCGCCCACCCTGAAAAATACCATTTAACCCAAGAACAATTGCTCGCCTTGGCTCAAAAGGCCATCAAGGATGTGTTGGCCTTAATTGAGCACTTGTATCCTAAGGTGACTGGGCGTGCTGCTCCCGCGTACCATTACCAAGCAAGCGATACAGTTACCATCAAAGATCTTTGTTACCGCGCGGTGATGGAAGACGACCCTAAGGCCCAATATCTAGTAGGGATTTCTTTTAAAACCAAAGCATTAATGCTGAAAGAGCAAGAGCTTGCCTTGGCTGACCAATCCTATGGTAATGAAGATGAAAATGGTCCAGCGGTAAAGGAAGTGGCGCAAAAAGCCAGTGATACCTTTGCCAAAGCTGCCTATTGGTTTGCCCTTGCGGCGCCAAAACATTCCGATGCTCTCTATGAACATGGGGTTGGGCTTATCCATGGCTATCAAGGCCAGGCTGATGCCATTCAGGGCGAAGCGGCAATTGCCAAGGCCGCTCAGGCGGGTGTCGTCAATGCGATGGCGTTACTCGGGTATTTTTATCTGGTGGGCAGCGAGACATTTAAGCCGGATTTAGTGCAGGCGAAGCACTATTTACAATTGGCAGCCGAGGGCGAGCAGACCGAAGCCATGGCGAATTTAGGCGTGCTTTACTATCAGGCGAAAGATCTGACCCAAGCCTATCATTTTATTAATAAAGCGGCGCAAGCGGGTTATCCCCATGCCCAGTACCATTTAGCCTTAATGCTCGCTAATGGCGATGGTTGTCAGCGCGATCCTATTGTGAGTGAATATTGGATGGCCGAAGCGGCGGAACAGGGCCAACTCGATGCCATGCTTACCCGCGCACAACACATGCTAAACGATGAAAGTGGTTTGGGTGGCGATGTGAGTCAGGCGGAGCGTTACCTGCGTGAAGTGATTAAATACGGTCACAGCGTGCCAGCCATGATTGAGTTGAGCATGGCACTCGCAGACGGTATTTTAGGGCGCATCGATGTGGTGGGCTCTGCGGCGCTGCTCAACCTGGCGCGCCGTCATGCTAATGCCAAAGAGGCCGAAATCATCGAGCCTCTCTGGCAATCACTCGTGCTGCAAATTGATACTGTGCTGGAGATGACCCAAGATCCCGGCGAGATTCAAACCCTTAAGCGCGCAAAGACATTACTAAGCGCCTAGGGCGTGTTGACGTTTCGAAATTAGATTTTGTTCGTTCTGACAAGTATGTGCTCGCAAAACGAGGAATGATGTGTAGTTATTCTACTCAAATGACGAGCGGCTCTTATGGCAGAAAGTAAGAGCAAGGGCTTGCTAGACGAACCCTTCGGGCAGCATTTGGCTGGCATTTCTGCTGCGTTATCGTCCGTTTATGTAGAATGACTACACTGCACGGACTTTGCCTTGCATAAAAGCCAGCCAAATTGCTGCAAAATAACCCTGAAACGTCAACACGCCCTAGTATTATTTCTCATCCTGTTGATGCTCGAAGGTGCGGCCACGATAATGTTCTGCATGGGGTTCACGTACCACATTCGCCGAGCGATAAAAGTCCGATGCTTGGCTTGCCGCCTCCTGTGCTTGCGCTTGGGCGCGATTAAACTTACTCATTTGGCGTGCGACATAAAAACGGCTAAATAGCACGACACATCCGAGTGCAATCGCGCCGAATAAAAGCACAAAAGGTAATAAAAACAGAGATAAGCAGATTAGGCTGACGCTGATCGCCATGGCTAACCAAGCCCGAGCTCCTGAAATGCGTGGCTGAAATGGGCTCTGTTGAAATTGTTGATAGATCATAAGAACTCCTAATCAAAATGGGCGAGGCGGAAAACGAGTAAAGCCATATTGTAGAGTGGATGTCGCCAAGCTGGCGCCATCAATGGGCCTCTTTCCCAATGCTATGGAGGGTCAGTGTGCAATAAATAATCGGATTGGGTCACGTTAATTTGGGTTAATTTACGTTGTTTTACGTCTATGAAACCGAAATTGTTGTGCCTTTTGTTTGGCTGTGATCTTTGTGTTTACCTGAGGTTTGTTTTTGGCGTTTTTTGGTTATCTTAATGTTTTTGCTTAATTATTTGTTATTCTGACTGTAACGTATTCTTTGTTTGTTGTGCAATATGTGCGAAAATTTAGCCGATATTTTGATTGGTTTTGGCTAAAACTGTAAATTTACGACGTTAACTGCCTGCCTCTCATCATTACCTTCCTTCAGTGCTGTGTAAAACCGTAGATACCAAAATGAACTCATATTCGCTTAAACAAAAGATCCTGATTTCGGTCGTGATCGCGCTTTCCCTCGTCATCGGCTCACTGTCATGGCAAAGCTATTCCAGTCAAAAGTCATTGTTGCTGCAAAATAGCCTAGAGCAGGTGCAGCGCTTGGGTGAACAACAGGCCGAGCGCATTCAAGAGTGGCTCGCAGGACGCCAAGATATCGTAGGCGCATTAGTCTCTAAGGTGGAAGGTAACAGTTTAAGTGCATTGCAACAGGCGCAGGCCTCTGGGCGATTCCAGCTGACCTATTTTGGTACCGAGACCGGGCAGATGTTGGATTCAGATCCAAGTATCGACCGCACGGGTTACGATCCGAGAACGCGCCCTTGGTATAAACAGGCCATGAATGAGCGCAGTCTTATCCTGACAAAACCCTATGTTGACGTGGCGTATAACGTGTTAGTGGTCACTATGGCGCAGCCGACCTCGCAAGGTGTGGTGGGGGGCGATCTCTCAATTGCGAGCCTAGTCGAGAGCGTGAATCGCATGACACTCCCCGCCAATGGCTATGCGATCATGATGCACAAAGACGGCACTGTGATTGCTTACAAAGATGCTTCAAAGGCGATGAAGCCTGTCGGCCAAATCGACAACGATCTGAGTCATGATTTACCGCAGCAGAGCCGCCAAGCGGGAGCCTTGCTGCCTATGTATTTTGAGAATGAGGGCCGCGACAAGTTAGTCTGGGGCGTCGATATTCCCAATACCGATTGGGAATTGGTGATAGTGCTGGATAAGGAGACCTTAGAGGCGCCGTTAACCAATCTTTTGCTGACGCAATTTGGACTTTCCGCCGTGGTGTTACTCCTGAGCGTGTTGGCGATTTCCTGGTTGGTGAATCTATTGCTAGGTCCACTCGGACGCGTGTCTCAGGCGCTGGCACGCATTGCCGACGGCAATGGCGATTTAACTCAACGCATCGAGGTCGACACACAGGATGAAGTGGGCGTCTTGGCCGATAGCTTTAACCGTTTTGTCGGCAGCCAGCATCAATTGATCAGCCATATTCGTCAGTTAGCGAGCGAGCTGGATGCGGATGCCGAGCGCAGTCTTAAAACCAACCATATTGCCGTGGCAGAGTTGCAACGTCAGCAGCAGGAAGTGGCTATGGTGGCAACGGCGGTGACCGAAATGGCAAGCGCGACCAATGAAATTGCCGCTAATGCGGAAAACACTGCGACAGCGGCGCAGCAGTCGGCCGCGAGCAGTTTCCAAGGCAAAGAGCTGGTCAATAAAACCCGCAGTTCGATCAATTCCCTCGCCGATGAAGTCGCTCAGGCAACAGACGTGATTGAAGATTTAAGTCGCCATGCCCAGTCGATTTCTAGCATTTTAGCGACTATTCAAGGGATTGCGGAGCAGACTAACCTATTAGCGCTCAACGCGGCGATTGAAGCTGCCCGCGCGGGTGAGCAGGGCCGTGGTTTTGCTGTGGTCGCCGATGAGGTGCGGGTATTGTCGCGTCGGACTCAAGATTCGACCCAAGAAGTACATGCGACTATTGAAACCCTGCAACGCACCACAGCAAAAGCCGTGAGTTTGATGGAAAGCAGTCAAATGCTCGCAGGTAACAGCGTGGAAGATGCGAATGCAGCCGCGAAGGCATTGGAGGAGATCACCCAAGCCGTGCATATCATTTCAGATATGGCGGGCCAAATTGCCACTGCCGCCGAAGAGCAAACCCAAGTTACGGGGGAAATCACCCAAAATACCGTAGCGATCAAGGACGTGACCGACGAAATCACCGAGGCCGCGAAATCAGATCTGACTCAAGCTCAAGGATTAAAGGCGCGTGCGAACGATCTTAATGCTCAGGTAGCGACTTTTATTCTCTAATCCAATCTTAAAACTATTCCGACAGATAGTCATTTCTCTTCAATATAAGTGTCAGTTAATAAAATTGGCACTTATATTTACATTAAATTGATAATCTATTATTTGAATTTATCTCTAATCCGTTAGCATTAATATGCGATATTTTATGATTCATACTAGTCATATTGCATATTTAACTTTAAATAAGCTAAGCGTTCTGTTAAGTAGGACTTAAACATTAATATCTAGATGTTTAATTATCTTGGCTTTTATTGTGAATTTGTTTATTTTTGCGATCAAGAGTAAATACGTAAGTTGTTAATTCACGTATTTTGGTAAGCTAAATGCTGCTTTGAATAATTTTTATTCGAAGTAGGGCGGTTATCCTGTGTTTATTTGCGAAATATCCTATGAAATCATATTCATTAAAGCAGAAAATTCTTTCGTCCGTTATTCTTGCTCTTTCAGCAGTGATTTTACTACTGTCGTGGCAAAGTTATACCAGTCAGAAAAAAGTGCTGTTAGATGTTAATTTAGAGCAAGCTCAGCGTCTTGGAGAGCAGCAAGCGTTAATCATAAGTGAGTGGCTTTCAAGTCGTCAGCAAATTGTGAAAGCGATGGAAACTCAGCTAAACCATGACATTGTGCAAGCAATGAAGCAGGCGAAACAATCGGGAGGTTTTGAATCAACATTCTTTGGGGAGTCTGACGGTAACATGCGGGACTCTGAGCCTGCGACCGATTATACCAATTTCGATCCTCGTACTCGCCCTTGGTACCAAGAAGCTATGCGAACTGGCGGAAGTGTTTTAACTAAGCCTTATCTTGATACTGCATTTAATATTCTGGTGGTGACTTTGGCTGAGCCTGTTGCAGGTGGTGTTATTGCTGGAGATTTGTCGATTAATAATCTTACTGAAGAAGTTAATCGAATGGAGTTACCTGCAGACGGTTATGCCATCATGATGCATAAAGACGGCACCATTATCGCTTATAAAGATCAAACTAAAACACTAAAGCCTATTAGTGATATAGACAATGAGCTAAATAGTAATTTGTCAGAATTAAGCCGAAAAATTGGCACTTTGCTTCCTATGTACTTTGAAAGTGAAGATCGCGATAAGTTAGTTTGGGGTGTTGATATTCCAAATACAGATTGGAAATTAGTCCTTGTACTGGATAGAGAAACACTCGAGGCACCACTCTCTAGTTTGCTACTCACTCAGTTTGGATTATCGACACTAGTATTAATTTTAAGCGTATTAGCAATTTCTTGGTTAATAAGCGTTCTACTCGGTTCATTGAGCCGAGTATCTCAGGCGCTCGCACGTATTGCCGATGGAAATGGGGATTTGACTCAACGTATTTCCGTCGACACTCAGGATGAGGTGGGCGTGCTGGCTGATAGCTTTAACCGTTTTGTCGGCAGTCAGCATCAACTGATCAGCCATATTCGTCAATTGGCAAATCAATTAGATCAAGATGCTGAACGTAGCCTCGTGACGACACAATCTTCGGTTGCGGAGTTACTGCGTCAGCAGCAGGAAGTCGCTATGGTGGCAACGGCGGTGACTGAAATGGCGAGTGCAACCAATGAAATTGCCGCCAATGCGGAAAATACCGCGACAGCGGCGCAGCAATCAGCTGAAAGTAGTTTCCAAGGGAAAGAGTTAGTTAATAAAACCCGCAGTTCGATCAATTCCTTAGCCGATGAAGTTACTCAGGCAACTGAGGTCATTGAAGATTTAAGTCATCACGCTCAGTCTATCTCCAGTATTCTGGGCACAATTCAAGGGATTGCGGAGCAGACCAACCTATTAGCGCTCAATGCGGCGATTGAAGCTGCCCGCGCGGGTGAGCAGGGCCGTGGTTTTGCCGTGGTCGCCGATGAGGTGCGGGTATTGTCGCGCCGGACTCAAGATTCGACCCAAGAAGTACATGCGACCATTGAAACCCTGCAACGCACCACAGCAAAAGCCGTGAGTTTGATGGAAAGCAGTCAAATGCTCGCAGGCAACAGCGTGGAAGATGCGAATGCCGCTGCGAAGGCATTGGAGGAGATCACCCAAGCCGTGCATATCATTTCAGATATGGCAGGCCAAATTGCCACTGCCGCCGAAGAGCAAACACAGGTCACGGGAGAAATCACCCAAAATACCGTAGCGATTAAAGATATTACCGACGAAATCACCGAGGCCGCGAAATCGGATCTGACTCAAGCCCAAGGATTAAAGGCGCGTGCGAATGATCTCAACGCCCAAGTAGCAACTTTTATTCTCTAAGTGTGTAGAGTTGAATCAGCCCAGGATACGCTTGTATCCTGGGCTTTTTTATGGCTTTAATCCTAAGGTTGCATAAGCTTTTCAACACTTTGGCAGATGGTATCACGCATCCATTTATGGCCTTGGTCTTCATCGTTGCGCTGATGCCAGAGCAGCACATAGGCCATAGGGATAAATTCAAAGGGCAGAGGCAATAGCCTCAGTGGATACAGCTTGCATGCGTGCAGTGCAAAGCTTGAAGGCAAAGTGAAAATTAAATCACTGTGGGCACAGATGCTGGCCGCGCCATAAAAATCTGGCACAGTCGTGCTGATTTTGCGCCTGTGGCCAAGGTCGGCCAGAAAGTAATCCAGCGCCCACCAATCACTCCCTTCACAACGAACCTGCACATGTGCCATATCCAAGTACAGGGATAAATCCCACTGGAGCGAGGTGAGTGCGGTCATCAAGGGATGATCTTGGCGCACCAAACACACTTGCCTGTCGGTAAACAGGGTTTGGCAGCTAATGCCATCTGGGAGTCTGTCCGTTTGCGAGTCCGACAGTGGGTGTAGATCCCGCCCCGAGATCCCAAAGTCAATTTGCCCCTGCTGCAAATCGTGCATCGATTTCTCGGTCCACACATAGGAGTCGAGCTTCAGATTCGGTGCAGTGCTTAATAATGGGCCGATAAAATAGGGAATTAAGGTTTCGTAGGCGCTTTCAACCATGGCGAAGGAAAACTGCCTGTTACTGCTGGCCGGCGTAAACGTCGGTGGCTGAGTGAGTTGATATAAGTCCTGCAAAATATTCGGCAATTTAAGCCCAATATTGAGCGCATGTGCCGTGGGTTTTAGGCCGTGGGCAGTGCGCTGGAACAGGGGATCATCTAGAGTTTCTCGCAGGCGATTCAAGCTCTTGCTCAATGCTGACTGGCTAATATGTAATCGACTCGCTGCGCGGGTGACGCTCTGCTCTTCGAGCAAAACCTTCAATATCACCAGTAGGTTGAGATCGATTCTGGCTAAGTTGTCGAGATTCATAGATATTCCTTAGAGGAAATTCACTTTGGAAATTATACCATTTCTGTTCATACCTTGAGTTATTTAAAATAGCGCCCACTGAAATACTTTTTACTGTTTAACCGAGATAAGTTTTATGCGGCGCAATCTGTTACCTATTTTGATGTCTTTGGTGCTACTTAGCCCTCTGGCAATTGATATTTACCTCCCTTCTATGCCCACTATGGCGGCAGAGTTCGCCGTGTCTGCCAGCGAAGTACAGTCCACCTTAGTACTGTTTTTATTTGCTATGGGTGTGGGACAGGTATTGATTGGCCCCTTGGCCGACCGTTATGGACGTCGCCCCGTGGCACTCTTTGGTGTATTGCTCTATGGCGCGAGCAGTTTGCTCGCCGCTGCTGCGATTGAATTTCACTGGTTGCAACTTGCTCGCGTGCTGCAAGGTTTAGCGGCGTGTTCAACCTCGATTGTGGTCTTTAGTGCTGTGCGTGACTGTTATTCGCCGAAGGAAGGCGCCCGTATTTACAGTTACTTAAATGGTGCTATTTGCGTTATTCCCGCCTTGGCACCTACCCTTGGCGGACTATTAGCCATGCAATTTGGCTGGCGCTCGACCTTTGTGTTTATGACCCTATACGCGATTTTGATGATGTTATTGGTGGGCTATCGTTTACCCGAAACCCGTCCTGCCAATACCGTTAGCACAGGCCCATTGTACCGTTGGAGTCGTTATAAACCTGTGCTGAGCAATACCCATTTCTTGTTCTATGCCTTTGCCTGTATGTCGGCGATGGCGGCAATTTTAAGTTATGTGTCTTACTCTCCCGTGTGGCTTATCGGCCATTTAGGGGTGTCTGAGTTAGCTTTTAGTGGTTTGTTCGGTTTGAACGCTGTAGTCAATATTGTGGCCTGTTTTGCCGCGCCAGTGGTGATCCGCAAGTTAGGCAACCGTCCAACCGCCATCCTTGCCTTAGTGCTACTGGTGCTTTCGGCGGTATTGATTATCGCAACGCAAGCCTTCGGCCCGAGTGTCGGCATGGCCGCCGCCTTTGCCTTTATGCTGCCTATGATGCTGTTGTGTATTGGTTTTGCGCTGTTATTAGGCCCAGCGACCAGTATGGCACTGTCTGCCTTTGGCGAGCGGGCGGGTACCGCTACGGCGATGTTAGGTTTTATTCAGATGAGTGGTGCGTCTGTGGTGGCTGGCCTTGTGCAGCAAACAAACCTGACCGCACCCTATGCTGTGGCCTTAGTGATGGGAGTATTTTCTGTCGGATTACTTTCAATGATGGCGCTCAGCCGCTTCGACCACTGGCACCAAGAGCAATTAGCCGCAGAGCATTAATTCGCCCTAAGCGGCTAACCAAAAACACCCTTTGCCCGTAGCTTATTTGACCATAACTACGGGCATTTTTTATCGGTAATTTAAGCTGTTATACTGCTGGATAAACGTTTTATAGAGAGTTTGCTTTGAGCCGCCACTATTGTCCTATTTGCTGTTATCCGATGAATGCATGCCTCTGCGCCCATGTGCAGCTAATACAACCGCAAACGCAGTTAGTGATATTGCAGCATCCCTCGGAAGTCGAGCATAAAAAGAATAGCGTCAAGGTGTTAAGTCTAGTGATCCCCAATACCCAAGTGTATGTGGGGGAGACTGAAGCGGATTTTGCCTTATTGCGCGAACAATTGATGAATGGCGAACGCCCTGTCTATCTTGTGTATCCCTCTGAGCAGAGTGTGAGTGTCGAACAACAGAAGCTTTGCGCCGATTGTGTGCTGTTGTTGATCGATGGCACTTGGCGCAAAGCCTTTAAAATCTTGCAGCTCAATCCTTGGTTAGCTCAATTGCCGGCTGTGCACTTGGCCGAAGGTTATGCATCAAGATATAAGATCCGTAAATCGAGTCGCAGTGACAGTTTATCAACCTTAGAAGCGAGTGCTTATATGCTAAAAGCACTCGAGCCGGATTTAGATCTGTCGCCTTTATTGAATGCCTTCGATGCTATGGTGGAGATGCGCATTCGGGCGATGCCAGCTCAAGTAAGGCTGCGTTATCAGGGCGGAGAATAAGTGTTTTTAAATTCTTACGTTTTTGAGACCCCGTACGAATTAAAATAGTTAAAATCTTATTCAGATCACGCTAACGTAACGTAAAACAAGGTTTAATAGCGGTGATTCATTTGCAGCGCAAATGATGAGATAGCTTTGCCAGCCAATTGCTTTGCAGGGGAGTGATTCCATTCTTAATGGTGTGCTGGCAGGGCTATCGAGCCAATGAGTCTATTCGTAAAAATCCACCCATAAACCAGTCAATTATCACCGCGTTGCAGCTCAACCTTAAGCGATACACCTTTCGGCTAAAAAGGCTTGAGTAAACTGTTCAACCGAGCTGGGATAACCAAACAAGAAGCCTTGCGCAAAACCTTGTCCCATATGGGTAATGATGTCTTTTTGCTGCTGCGTTTCAATGCCTTCTGCCACAAAGTGAATGTCGAGAGCCTGTGCTAATTGCACTATGGCGTGGCAAAGTTTTTGTCCCGAGACATCATTAAGGCGCATAGCAAATTCAGCATCAATTTTGACACTGTCTATCGGTAAGGTTCCTAAACGACTGAGTGATGAGAGACCCGTACCAAAGTCGTCAATGGCGATGCCGACACCTAAGGCTTTGATGCGCTCAAGGGTTTGGCGCGCTAACTCGGGTTGACGTAACAGCGCTGACTCGGTGATTTCTAAAATCAGCGCTTCGGCGGGCAGAGCGACCATTTCTAGGGCGCTAATCACTTGGCCGACAAAATCCACATGCTCCAACTGTAAGGGCGATACGTTAACCGACACTTTAAAATCAGGCTGATAACTCGCGCGCCATATGGCGGCCTGCTTACAGGCTTGCTCCAGTGCCCATTGCCCAATGGTAATAATCAGCCCTGTTTCCTCGAGTAAAGGGACGAATTCGGCCGCTTCATAATGCTCGTTAGGGGATTTTTGCCAACGCAACAGCGCCTCGGCACCAATGGGCTTATTGGTGTGTAAATCCACAATTGCCTGATAGGCAAGATTGAACTGCTTGAGGCTATGTGCATGCCTTAGATTGTTGATAAGCTTTAATTTAAGCTCAGCTGCTTGGCTCATCGCCTTGTCATAAAAGACTAAGTGCGGCTGATTTTTCTTCGCGCTATACATGGCGGTATCGGCCAAGCTAATCAGCTGTCCCGCTTGATCGCTGTGGGTTGGGAACAGTGCGATACCAATACTGGTACCGAGGAAGAACTTTTGCCCTTCGATTTCAAATGGACTGTCGAACAGGCTCAGTATTTGCTCGGCAAATAATTGAATTTCTTCCTTACAGCTGCATTCCTGCAGCACTAAGGTAAATTCATCGCCCCCCATACGGGCGATATCGGCCTTCTCAATGCAGCCTGCTTCTAAACGCGCGGCCACCAGTTGTAACACCCTGTCCCCCATGGAATGACCAAAGCTGTCATTGATGTTCTTAAAACCATTGAGGTCTAAAAACATCAGTGCGCCGAGGGTGGAAGGATCATCCTTCAGTTTATCGAGGGCACTATTGAGTATTTGCTTGAGATGATAACGGTTCGGCAACCCCGTTAATGTGTCGTACATAGCGCGGGTGGTGAGCTGTGTTTCGAGCAGTTTTTTGGTGCTGATATCGCTGAAAATATTCACATGATACAGGGCATTATCATCGGTCTCGATTCGGCGACTGCTCTGCCATGCGGGAAAGTGACTCCCGTCAGAACGCTGTTTAAGTGTCTCGCCATGCCAAAATCCCCGAAGTTTCATGGCGGCTTGGCAATCGGTTTCTTGCCCTGGTGGCAGGAGTTTGGCCTCTAAAAACTCAGGAGTTTTACCGATCAATTGCTCCGCACTGTAACCGCAGATACGGCACATAGCCTTGTTCACGGCCAATATGCGATTATCAGCATCGGTGATATAAACGGCCTCGGCACTCTCTTCAAGTGTGGTCGCCATAATTTCCCGTGGGATATGGGCAAAGCCATCGGAGATCGACGGCCGAACTTGAGTTCGACGGTTGAGGGCTTGTAGCTCAACGAGCACTACGGCTTGTTGCTGTAAATAACAAGGGTAGAGTCTTACCTTGGTGGGGAGTTCTTTACCCTGTTGGCTCAGGTGGAGCCAACTAAATTCGACATGGTTCCCCGATGCCGCCTCAATAATCATTTCCCGTGCAAATTCAACGCTATTGCGTCCAGAGGATTGGATCCTAGGTGAAAAGTCATAGGGCGTGGTATTCACTAAGGCATCGTATTCGGTGCCAAAGTAATCGAGGGTGGCGCTATTTGCGCTAATAAAACTAAAGCCTTGGATCAGGGCGAGGGGAGTCTGGTGCGGATCGGCTTGCCAGCATGACAGCTTATCTTGCAATACAGGGTCATCTGTACTGAGTTTATTGAGCAAGTGTTGCCATCTGATCATTTAGGATACTCCCTTGTGACGCAAATTAAGGTCACATCCTATAGCTAGGTACTTCGTTTATAACGAAATTAATTCAAATAGTACATCATTCCAGCGAGGTTAAAATAAACATAATCGAGGTTTTGCTCAAATAACAACTAAAAACTGACAGTCTAAGATAGCTGATTTTCAGCGTCTTACACGAAAATCATTCTAACTCATCACTGTAAAATACGGTTTTATGCTATGTTTTGCCCTGAATACCCAGTTTGCCGTGTCAATCAGCCGAGGAAGGACTCTAAGGAATATAGGATGCAAAAACTTATCCCCACCATCGCGTTAAGTGTCGTTGTCGGCCTAGTATTGTCTACCGCGCATGCGGCTGAACAGCCGAAACCACGGCTGACCTTAGAGCAAAGGGCCGATAAGGCGCGCATCGACTCGCAGCGTATTGAGCAGGCGCAGCTTGAAAAGGCCCGCCGAGCCGCCCAAGAAACCTCGGCACGGGAAGAAAAAATCCGCCAACAGTCCAATCCGCAGGATTGGGAAGCCCAACAAAAGCTTAAGGCTCAAAAGCAGTTCGATGAAAGGGAAAGCCGCGAGCAAAAATATCTGCAAGAAGCCAAGGAAGCGGCCGCCAAAGAGCGTAAAATCCCCAAACCTTAGTTATTTTTACATTAAGGGCAATATTCACCGTTTGCCCTTTGATTCTGCTAGGAATTGCTGTTGAACACCTGTCCCCTTTGCCACAGTGCCGATTTAGTGGCTTACCACCAAGATAAACGCCGTCGTTACCAACAGTGCCAGCAGTGTGCCTTGGTGAGCGTGCCTGCCGAATTTTATCTGAGTCCTGAAGCCGAAAAGGCTGAATACGATAAGCACGAGAATCACCCGCAGGATCTCGGTTATCAGCAGTTTCTAGACCGAACCCTCGCCCCCTTGTTGAGCCGCTTTGCGCCAACGGCATTGGGGCTCGATTTTGGTTGTGGTGAGGGCAAGGCGTTGAGTCTGCTGGCGCAAACGCGGGGTTATCGGGTCGAAAACTACGATCTCTATTACGCTAACCACCCCGAGTTACTCACGCGGCAATACGATTTTGTTACCCTAACAGAGGTCATTGAGCATGTGAGTGATGCCGATGCGTTACTGACCTTATTAAACACCTTGCTCAAGCCCAAGGGCATTTTGGCCGTAATGACGAAGCGAGTGCTCAATCCCACGGCCTTTAGCACTTGGCATTATAAAAATGATCCCACCCATATTAACTTTTACTCCGAAGCCACCTTTCAATGGCTCGCCGAGCATTACGGCTGGCAACTGGAAATCATCGACAAAGACGTCGTGTTTTTGCATCAAGCTAATTAACCTGAACTCAGGTTAATTAATGCGCTTGAGGCTTTTGCTGCCGCAGATAAGTTGGGATCTGTAAGTTTTCTAAATCGAACTTGGATGGTGCAGGATCGGCGATGGATATCGCCTGACGCTTAATAAAATCATGCACATTGATATAGTTGTCATTGACTGCCTGGATAGGATCTTGAATTTCCGGCGGCGTGAATCCAATCCCTGTTGCTATCACCATGATTTCGAGCTCCGATTCGAGGTTAGGGTCGATAGTTAGCCCAATAATCACAAGGGCATCCCGCGGTAATTGCTCATGTACAGTTGCGCCGATTTGGTTGTATTGACTGAGCTCTATCGTGTCTTTTGCGACAACACTGACAATTGCCGCTTGTGCTTGATTGAGTTCAATATTATCGAGCAAAGGATGTTGCATGGCGCGTTTCACCGCCGAGATAAGCTCCTCGTCGCCCTGAAGGCAGCTCACGCCCATTGCGGCGCGACCTTGGCGGCTGATGACGGAAATAAAGTCATTTAAATCAATATTGATAAGCCCAGCTTGGCTGATGGTATTGGCAAGCCCCAGTAACACATCCTGTAAAATTTTATTGCTCTCTTTGAATGCATTAAGCAGGGTCACTTTGGCGCCAAGCACCTCGGCAAGCTTATCGTTGGGGAGAACGATAACGGCATTGGCGCTCTCCAATAATTCCTGCAGTCCGGCTTCGGCATTGGCCTTTCTGTGCTGGCCCTCAAAGCTAAAAGGCATGGTCACAACGGCGATAACAGGTTTGGTTAACTCTCGAGCGAGCTTTGCCACCTGCGGTAGCGCGCCCGTACCTGTGCCGCCGCCTAATCCCGCGGTGAGAAACACGATATCGCTATGCTGCATTTGTTCAGTTAATGCCTGCGCCGACTCAATCGCTGCTGCGCAGCCGACATCGGGCTTGGCGCCTGCGCCTAAGCCTTTCGTCGTTTGTGGACCAATTTGAATACGGTAATGGCTGCTGGTGGCTGCCATGGCTTGGGCATCGGTATTGACGGAAATTAATTCTACGCTGGATGGCAGATTGACTTGGCTGAGTTGATTAATGGTATTACAACCACAACCTCCGACGCCGAATACCGTTAATTTGGGCATGGCGCCAGTGGCAGTTTCATGAATTAGTTCAAACATAGCGACTCTCACGGTTAGCAATGGTAAAGCAAGACTAACCTTGAGTTGCGACTCAGCTTGTCGCATCAATGCGATAAACGGTTTAACGGTATTTCGCCGCCATTTTTTGGCTGAGGGCGGCAAAGTGCTCCCCCAGTTTTATCGGTGCCAGCACCTCCACGGTATCGGCCATTTCCCACAATGCTGCGCGCAGTTTTGGGGTGTCAGTGACTTCTGCTACCACATAAAAGCGGCCATCCTCGCGTAATTGCATGGTCTGGTTATCGCTAAACTTGGCTTCGCGCATGATAAAACTCGCCTTATCGGAGAGCAGCAGTTCGAGACATATCTTCTCGCCACGCGAGCCCTGTGCGGTTTTATTGATATCAAAATCGGCACTCTTAACCGCCGCGCTGGGCAATAGCTGCGCGTTAAGCAGTAAGCCTATCGGTTTATGGTGGCGGCGCTTATCAAAGCTGCCAATGGTAAAAGCGAGTAGCGCCACCCCATCGCGAATTAAAATTCCTTGTGGATTGATAGGGTTGTAATGCAGCCAATGCATTTTACCATTGATCCATTTTTTGATATCGCAGCGAATTTGTTTCTTATCCAAAATCGCTTGCTGTATGACCTCTAAGGACTGAGGTTGGTGCTGCGGCAGGATAAAGGGGTAAGGCTCGGGAAGCTGTGCGACTCGGCACGCCCAATAGAGCCAAGGGTTTTCGGGATCGCTAGCCAGCACCTGATCGGCCCTGTCGAAGTAGGGCTGTAGTTGTTGCAAGCTTTGTGGTGGCATCAACTGACTCGCACTGCGCTTTAAGGTGGTTAAAGCCAGCGCCATATGTTGGTCCATTAGCTCTAGGTTCAACCCGCGCCAGCAGGACTCAATCGACCAACCATAGGGCTTGTTTCTATCATCGAGGCGTAAGCCAAAGGTGCCCATTTCATACATGGCCTTTAAATCCCTTTGCACCGAACGCTTGCTGATATCCTGCGTGCGGTTTGCCAGCCGCTCGACTAATTCATTCACCGAGATTTTACGTGGCGCCCGCGGGATTAAACTCAGTAGTGTCACTTGGCGTTGAAAGTTAGGTTGCATGGTGAATTTTTCGATGTTTAGCGGAATAACAGTATATTAATTAAAGGTTGCGACAAAAGCTGTCGCAGGTTTTGTATGGTGTGTGAAAATCTCTCAAAATCCTGACTGACTCACCTTATGTGAGTAATCGCTTTGCCTCGTCTTTTGATTTCGGGAGGCCATCAACAATAGGTTGTCGGCATATTTTGCAAGCCGCGTGATTTATACTGAGTGGACTGCGTAATGTCTCCTTACTATTAAATCTATTAACAATTTCTCTATGTCCGTGTAGTTTAGATAGCTTATAAAAACAACAATAGGTTATCGCTATGACTGTACCCTCGGTATTGCGCGCGTTATCAACATCCTCTGTAGCAACATCCTTTGCACCTTATTCCCGTTCACTCGGTGTGAGCAAATCAAGATTCACCAAAAGCTTACTCGCTTCCATCGTCACCTTGAGCTTAATGGGTGCTGGGCTAAGTTCTGCCTATGCGGCGCAGCCCGACGCGGCCAAGTTAGCGGCGGGTGTGGAGCAAAAGGTGATCGACTGGCGCCGTGACTTGCACCAGCATCCTGAGTTATCTAACCGCGAGTTTCGCACTAGCAAGATTATCGAAAAGCATCTGAAATCCCTCGGATTAGAAGTGCAGACGGGCATTGCCCATACTGGGGTTGTTGCTATCTTGAAAGGCGGAAAGTTAAAGGGCGGTAAACCCGGTCCTTTGATTGCTATTCGCGCGGATATGGATGCTTTGCCCGTGACCGAAGTGGTCGATGTGCCCTTTGCCTCCAAAGCGACGGATACCTATCGTGGTCAAACCGTTGGGGTGATGCATGCCTGCGGTCACGATACCCATGTGGCTATGTTAATGGGCGTGGCCGAGAATTTAGTGAAAGTGAAGGATAGCCTTGCTGGCGATGTGATGTTTATCTTTCAACCCGCCGAAGAAGGTGCGCCTGATGGTGAAGAGGGCGGCGCGGAATTAATGCTAAAACAAGGGCTGTTTGCCAAGCGCAAACCCGACCAAGTGTTTGGCATGCATGTGACCTCGAGTATGCCAAGCGGCATGATTGGTGTGCGTAGCGGCCCAGCCATGGCGAGTGAAGATTCCTTTACAATCAAAGTGAAAGGTCGTCAAACCCATGGTTCTCGCCCCTGGAATGGCGTCGACCCTATCGTCGCCGCGGCGCAAATTATTACCAATGTGCAAACCATTGTCAGTCGTCAGGTGGATATTACCAAAGCGCCCGCCGTGGTGAGTTTTGGCGCAGTCAATGGCGGTATTCGCTCGAATATTATTCCCGATGAAGTGGAACTGATTGGCACCATCCGCACATTCGATCAACCTATGCGCGCCGATATTAAGGTGCGTTTGGCCGAAATCGCCGAGTTATCGGCAAAAACTTTAGGTGCCACCGCGACAACTGAAATCCATCAAGGTTATCCCGTGGTGGTGAATAATCCTGAATTGGTCGCCAGTATGCGCCCAGTGCTTGCCAGTGTGGTTGGCGATAAGATGCTGATTGAGCCTGGATTAATCACAGGTGCCGAGGACTTTTCATTCTATGCCCTAGAGTCTCCTGGGATGTTTTTCTTCCTCGGGGTGACACCAAAAGGCACTGATCCTGAAACGGCTGCCAGTAACCATTCTCCCGCCTTCTATGTGGATGAAAGTGCACTCAAAGTCGGGGTAGAAGCCATGACCAAGGTTGCCCTTACGGCACTTAAGGCGCAATAAACCGCTTAAGCCTTATTCCGTCAGCTTTTCGGTATAACTTGAGCTTACAAAAAATCGGCGTGGGAAGGCCTTCCCACGCTTGATTTGCTAGGCAATTTGCCTTCATATGTGGATTTTTACAGCAAGGAGCGAACAAGATGAAGCGCACGCTATCGGCGCTGGTGTTGGCGATGGGACTCTTTAATCCCTTAAGCCAAGCACAGGCCACAACGGCAGAAGACATCAAGAGTTTTACGCTAGCCAACGGCATGAAAATCATGGTGCTAGAGGACTCTTCTATTCCCAATGCCAACATGTATCTGTTTTGGAAAGTCGGTTCCCGCAACGAAGTCCCGGGGATTACCGGTATCTCACACTTTTTCGAACACATGATGTTTAACGGCTCGAAAAAATACGGCCCTAAGATGTTCGACCGTACCATGGAAGCCGCGGGTGGGGCTAACAATGCCTACACCACAGAGGATATGACGGTCTACACCGACTGGTTCCCAGCTAATGCGCTAGAAACCATGTTCGACCTCGAGGCTGACCGTATCGCCAACTTAGATATCAATCCCGATATGGTGGAAAGCGAGCGTGGCGTAGTGCAGTCGGAGCGTTCGACTGGGCTTGAAAACTCCAACTGGAATACCCTCGAAGGCGAAGTTAAAGGCGTGGCCTTTTTAGCGCATCCCTATTCTTGGTCTGTCATTGGCCATGAGTCGGATATTGCCGCTTGGACCTTAGAAGATTTAGTGCAATACCATAAAACCTACTATGCGCCGAACAATGCGGTCGTAGTGATTGCCGGTGATGTAAAACTGGCTCAAGTTAAGGCATTGGCAGATAAGTATTTTGCGCCTATTCCTGCGCAAACACCGCCTAAGGCCGTGCGTACCGTCGAGCCTTTGCAAAAGGGCGAGCGCCGTACTTTCGTTCAAAAAGCCTCGGTCAGTACACCTAACGTGATGTTGGCGTACCATGTGCCAGCGGCGACCCATGCCGATTATTATGCCTTGGATCTGCTCAGCTCTATCCTAAGCCAAGGTAATAGCTCGCGTTTATATCAAGCGCTGGTGGATAAGCAAGTCGCGCTCGAAGCCGAGACTTATATGCCGATGTCGGTCGATCCTAACCTGTTCTACGTGATGGGCGTAGCCACGCCTGAAGTGAATGCTAACACCTTAGAGCGCGCGCTGATCGAACAAATCGATGCCATTGCGACCAATGGCGTGACCCAGCAAGAGCTAGATAAAGTCAAAAATATCAAGTTGATGGACTTTTATCGTGCGATGGAAACCATCAATGGCAAGGCCAACACCATAGGCACCTATGAAATGTATTTTGGTAGCTACGATAAATTATTTAATGCGCCAGAGGCCTATAACAAGGTAACGCCTGCGGATATCCAACGTGTTGCCCAAACCTATTTACGCAAATCGAATCGCACTGTTGCGGTATTGGCGGCAAACGAGGAGTCGGATCAATGAAATTCTCCTTTGTTAAATCATCCTTTATAAAATCATCTTTGCAGCCGACTAAGTTAATGGTCGCATTAGCCCTAGGCACTAGCTTAGCCTTATCCGGCTGCGCCTCCACCACGGCACCAAAACGCGTCGATACTGGCAGCTTTGCCATGCCAAGTTACGACAAGTTAGTGTTAGATAACGGCCTAACCGTGTATTTAATGCCACAGCGTGAAGTGCCGTTAATCACCCTAAACGCGGTCGTGCGTGCTGGGGCGGTAAACGACACCACAGCGGGTATCGCCCAAATGACCGCCGAAGGTTTACTCCTTGGTGCGGCGGGTAAATCCAAGGCCGAGATTGAGCAGCAAGTGGATTTTCTCGGCGCTAGCTTAGGGGCCGAAGCCGACAAAGAAGGTAGTTATCTGGCCGCCGATTTTATGGCGAAAGATACCGATGTGATGCTCGGCCTATTCAGCGCCGCGCTATTAAGCCCCGACTTTGATTCGGCCGAGTTCGACAAGCTTAAGCAGCGCGCCATTGCGGGTTTACAGCAGGATAAAGAAAGCCCGCGCGCCGTGATTGGTCGCTACTTCGATAAACTGGTGTTCGGTGCCCATCCTTACGGTAATGCGTCATCGGGTAATCGCGAGTCACTTGAGCAAGTCACAGTGTCGCAGCTGCGCGCCTTCCATAAAAGCTACTATCAACCCGCCAATACCGCATTAACAGTGGTGGGGGATTTTGATGTGGCGGCGATGAAGGCCAAGCTAACCCAGACTTTTGGCCAGTGGAAAGGCAGCGAAAAACTCGTTCAGCCCGACTTAAACCAAGGTTTACCAAAGTTAACTGAGGCCAAAGTGCTGCTGGTGGATAAGCCTGATGCGATGGAAACTACCTTTGTTATCGGTGGTTTAGGCATTAGCCGTGATAACCCCGACTATGTGGGGCTAACGGTAGTGAACACCATTTTAGGTGGCCGCTTTACCTCTTGGCTGAACGATGAGCTGCGGGTGAATGCGGGGCTAACCTATGGCGCGCGCTCCGGTTTTAGTCCTTATACCGACTCGGGCGTGTTTACCATTAGCACCTTCACTAAGACGGAAACCACTCAAGAAGCGATTGATTTAGCGCTGAAAACCTATGCTCGTTTATGGGAAAAAGGCGTTGACCAAGCGACTCTTGATTCGGCTAAGGCCTATGTTAAAGGTCAGTTCCCGCCTAAGTTTGAAACCTCGGGACAATTGGCTGGACTCTTATCTGGCATGTATCTCTACGGCTTCGATGATAAGTTTATCAACGAGTTCCAAGCTAAAGTGGACGGCTTAACCTTAGAAGAGACCCAAAGGTTAGTAAAAACTTACTTCCCACAAAAAGACCTGCAGTTTGTGCTGATTGGCAACGCTAGCAAGATAGCGCCTATCGCTGCCAAATATGGCCAAGTGCAAACCGTTGATATTAATGCGGTGGGTTTTGGTCAATAACCACTGGCGTTAGTCTATTTCGTCCAATAAAAAGGTCTGCATAGTGCAGACCTTTTGTTTTTCTGTTCTAGGTGTTATTGGGCACCAGGCTTAGCGTAATGGGTCATCCAATCTTTCACTTGGTTATACCAATAGATGGAGTTGTTGGGCTTCATAATCCAATGGTTTTCATCGGGGAAATAAATCATCCGCGATTCGACATTACGGGTTTGCAGGGTGCGGAACAGCTCAAAACCTTGGCCGACGGGCACGCGATAATCGAGTTGCCCATGGCTGACTAAGGTTGGAGTGTTAAAGTTGGCGGCAAAGTAATGGGGCGAAATCGCTTTATACAGCTCAGGATTATCCCAGTAGTTACCAAAGCGGGTGCTGTGGACGGCAAAGTCCGCCGACATTTGTGAGTACATGTCGTATACTGCAGCATGGATTAGCAGCGCCTTGAAGGGATGCGGCTGGCCTAAAATAATCGAGGTTAAGTAGCCGCCATAGCTGGCGCCGCCAGCGACCATACGATCGCTATCGATCCAACTTTGTTGCTTAAACCAGTCTGCGGCTTTGAGCACATCTTCGAGGGATTTGTTTTTCCAATCTGGATTAATGGCATCGGCAAACTCTTGTCCAAAGCCGCTAGAGCCGTGGAAGTTTGGCCAGGCGGTGACATAACCCCAAGAGGCGAAGGTTTGCGCGTTCCAGCGGAAGTGGAAACCATCACTAATGGCGTTGTGTGGGCCGCCGTGGATCAACATAAACAGCGGGTACTTCTTGCTGCGATCGAAGCCGGGTGGATAGTGCACCCACATTTGAATATCTTGGCCCTGATAACCCTTGTAGGTGACCGACTCATAGGTGCCTAAATCGACATCCTTTAAAATCTCGTCGTTAAACTGTTCTAAACGCTCGGTTTTACCATTGCGAGGGTTGATGCTGACTAAACGCGCGGGATACAAAAAGCTCTGATTGGTCGCAATCAACTGGCCATCTTTAGCGATAGCAGGTTGGCTAAAGTCGGTCGCTTGAGTGATGGCCTTGGCCTTACCGCTCTTGGCATCGATATGATAAATACGGTTTGTCGCCGCATCATCAATGCTGGCATAGAAGCCCTTGCTGTCGGGTGTCCATTCAAATTGAGACACTGAGCGATCCCAATCCGCGGTGAGCGTGGTGAGTTTGCGACTGCTCACATCCAGCAGCATCAACCTTGCGGTATCGGCATAAAATCCGGGGATTTTTTGTCGAGTAAAGGCGAGGGTTTTGCCGTTAGGGCTAAATGTTGGGTTTAGATCCGGCGCTGGGTTATCTGGAGTGATGTTTTCAGCCTTGCTGTCGCCAATGGTGGCGAGGAACAAGTCTAACTTAGGGTCGACGCGATTATCCGAACCATAGGCGCTGAAGGCGATTAAACGTTCATCGGGGGAAATATCATAGCTTGAACTGCTTTGGCTTGAGCGTGGCAGTTCATGGCCTAAAGGCTGAGTCACGGCTTCAACCGCGCCGCCTGTGGCTGGGATCCTAAATACATGGGCCTGACGGCGCTCGTCTAACCAATGATCGAACTGCGAATAGGGCAGCGCATTCCACTGGCGTGCGGAGACTTTATTATCTTTATCTGTCTTGAGCTGGGTCTTCATTTGCTCCCAGTTCTGCTCAGGGAAGATATTGCTGATAAAATACAAATGCTTGCCAACCCACTTGATTCCATTGACGCCAGTGGGGATGTCCGTGAGTTTGCTGGCTTCACCCGGGCCATCCATAGGTAACAGGTAAATTTGGCCCGCGTCGTCATCGTTACGTTCGCTGATAAAGGCTAAGGTTTTGCCGTCTGGCGAGAACACTGGCTCGCTGACTTTTAAGCCTTTGGCGGTAATCGCACGGTTATTTTTACCTTCACCGTCGAAGCGCCACAGTTGGGTTGAACCTTTGTCTTCCTTAAGGTCGTATTCAGTCACAGGCGCAATAATGTGCTCGCCCGTGGAGGACACCACAGGGCTACCTATGCGTTTGAGTTGCCAAAGTAATTCGACTGAGAGTGGTTTGCTGGCTTCTGCAAATGCCGTACTGAGGGGCATTAGCAGACTCAGCAGTATAATTCCTGCCTTCTTCACTAGATGTCTCCTTATCATTCAGAGTGTTATCGTTATTTTTCCCATTAAACCCCAAAGTATAAAAACCGAGCATGAAATCAAGCTGAGTCTGTGAAGGTTGAGGCGGACTTTTATGTAAGTAACTGTAACCACAGGCCGCATTTTGATGACGAGTTATGACAGGCATGGCGCAAACTGTCGTGACGTGTTTGTGGCTAAGGTGTTTTAACGCTAATGTATTGGAAGATTGAAATAGGACTCGAATATGGCGTTAATCATCCCGCAAAAACTGGTCAAGCTATTGATCAAAAAAGTATTGATACTCGCCTTGGGCAGCTTGGCTGTCTTTCCTGCGCAAGCCGCTAAGATCAGTTTTAAAGCCTTTTGCCCGCAAATGGTGGGGCAGTGGCAGGGCAATGCCGCTAAGGTGGGGGAGATCCCTAAGCAAGTTATCGTCAACGGTTTTTGCTCCCATGATCTGCACCAGTTGATCCTTTCCGTGAGTGTCGGTACGCGCGCTCCCTACAGCGAGACTTGGTGGTTTCGGGAGCAAGGCGAGCAAGTGCTGTTAACCTACTACGACGGTGTTTCGCAGGAAAAGCAGCAACTCTTTAGTTTATATCAACAAAATGGCGATTATTCCCTGCTGGGCGAGGGAGTCGTGAATGCGCGCGCTGCCTTAATCCAACTGTTATTCGAGGCTAAATCGCCCCAGGGCGCATGGCAGTGGACGCAAAATATCCAATATTTAGACGATGATATCGACCGCTATCAGCTCTTTCGCGGGATAGAGATGACGCCTATCGCGCCATCTTATTAAGTCTACTCATTGATACTCGACAATATGCAGCTCACTTTGGGACAAATTCGAGTTTAAGTCTTAACTCTAACGTATCTGCTTCGGATAAAAATATCTATGGGTTAACGCCCAACTTTGGGGCTGCTATAGCTTGGCTTAAATGTGTAGCGAAGCGGAACCGAGCCAAGCTTTAGCAGTCCCACATAAGTTGTTTGTTATATTACGGGTTAAAGTTTTAATACCCAAACTAATATAAGTAACGGTATTACCAAGCCAAATACAACAGACACCAAAGAGCTCAAAATAATTAGAAATTTACCAAAAATGCCTGATTTTCGATATTCAAAAAAACAGTTTTCCCGAAATATTTTACTGAATATAAATAGCCAAAAGCCTAATGCCAGTTCAAGTACTTCCATGTTTTACCATTAATACAAAATTACATTGGTTAACGAGTAACATCACGCCGCCAACACGGGCCGACCGAAGGGAGTTTCGGCCCCTGCGCAGGAGGGTAAAGTGCTTGGCTTTGTTAAGCATCAGTCGAAAATATCAAAGATTGATAGAAAATCGAAATCAGGCCAATCCAACCATGAAAGATCAAAATCGAACCATGAGTCTGAAGCCCCATTCGTTATGGCATGTGCCATTTGACCTTTCATTGAGGCGTAATCACACACCTCACCGATTGATTCGTGATACCGATTGAAATCTCTTGGTGATGTATAAAGGCACATAGCCCAACAATGCCAATCGATATCCCATTTAGTTTCCTTCGACGCCAGCTTTACACGATGAGGGCTGTAATACTTCTGCTTCCCATATTTTTTTACGAGAACCTTCCCAACATCTTTCGCATATTGTTTCTTTTCTTTTTCCGTTAAAGTTCTCGCTACCATGTGATCTCCGTATGCTTAACGCTTCAAGAAGGGGCGCCGCTTTGCGGCGTCCCTCTTGCTTGATTTGTTAGAAGGGATGCTGCAATAGACTCAATAGCACCCAATTCTGTTGCTTTAATAACGTAACCAAGATTATTTGGCATAGAAGTTAAGCTCATTGGTACATTACTTGTAGGTACTGGCTTAAGAACGATTTCTCCACTGGCAGTATGCTGGGGGCCAGCATACAAAACGCCAAGTAATTTGATACGGGTTCCCATATTCAAATTACCATTTCTGTCGGCAAAGCTACCGAAGTTTGCTAAATATACTGGGCTTCCGCTAGAGCCCGGGAAACAGGCCATATCAACAACAAACTGCTTTTTTCCCAAATAGTTGTCTTCAGGTTTAGTTGCAATAATACCGCGTCTAGCAATCGATCCGTTATTGGTCGAGTCCCAAATCCCATTTGGATAGCCAATCATTGTCACCTCCTCAAGGGGAAGCAACTCAGAGAAGGTAGCATCAGTAGCTGCAATATATTTATCCAGGCGGAACAACAGCGGCTGCGTATTCTTACTTTGAAAATATTGGTAGATCGGTGCGGCCAATATTGCGCATAGATCGATGTCAGGATCGGGATGATAGATAACATTGTTTTGCAGAGGATAAGTTATAACTTCGAACTTGCCTGTAGGATTGCCTTGGTTATCCGCTGTGCTAATCGGCAAAGAAACAGATACTGCACCTTCAATAACATGCTTATTCGTAACTATCGCAGGAACATACATTCCATCTTCTTGCTGTGCAAAGCTAAAAGCGAAACCTGATCCGGTTGCTTTAGAACCATTATTTAAATTAGCTTCAATGCGGACAACTGACATCATTAATTGATCAAGTGGGTGCACGATGTTTTCCTTCTAACTTCTTAGTATTTATGCGCATGCGCGTTTACCTCGTTAGACCAGTGAAAGCGCGCACAGTTAACTATCTGTATGCAAAGAACTTATCAGCATTCTATTAGATATACCATCTGGAAAAACGCGCATGCGCGTTTTCCAAACCTATTAACTAAAAATCTGTCACCATAGTTAATTGATTTGATAGAATTTTATTTATTGCGGATGTAATTAGTGCGCACTGATTTTGTCTAAAAATCATACCAAAAAACCTAAATTTAAATACGACTGTATACCCATACATTGTTAGTCGCTTTACGTTAGGTCCAAACATTAGGTAAATGGATGAGATTTTGTATGGCAACAAGAGTAGGAGTTTTCTATTGAGCCAACGAAACGAAACAAGGAATGGGGCATTAGCCTTTTAGTCGGATGAGCAGTTCAATGGTCGTCAAAATTGTCACTATTGCAACAGTGACCGTTGGCGGCATGGATGCCGCCGTCGAGCCTATAGGGATATATTCACGGCGTGTCACTGGGGAAACAGTGGCAATGTATATTACGCAATATCCGATTCAGCCGCCTTGCTTTGGGGAATATCTTTTTAGTTGAACAAACAGCTAGAGGGCAGCGAGGATTGGCATTGTTGTACCGACGATCTTCTAAAGCAGGAATGTTTTAGTAGAGCCTTCATGGATACTTCTTGTGAAATAAGGCAGCTTATCACTGGGAAAGAAATCTTTCAGAGCTGATGGCTGAATGATTTGGCTGAGTGATTGGAAAATTGGCTGGTTCAGCCCAGCCAATTTAAATCAGTATTCTTAGGTATTAAATTGCGCCTTCAAACCCGAGCTGACGCCAGGCTTCGTAGCTGATAATCGCCACGGCATTGGAGAGGTTGAGGCTGCGACTGGTGGCCGCCATCGGAATGCGTAATCGCTGCTCGGTTGGGATCGACTCGATAATTGGCATAGGTAGCCCACGGGTTTCAGGGCCAAATAGCAGCACGTCATCCTTGGCAAAACTGAGTTCAGTGTGAGGGCGACTTCCCTTAGTGGTACAGGCCATAATGCGTTTGCCTGCCATGGCTTCGAGGAAGGCATCGAAGTTTTTATGGCGAGTCACATTGGTTAAATCGGCATAGTCTAGGCCCGCGCGGCGCAGTTTTTTCTCTTCAAAATCAAACCCTAGTGGCTCAATTAGATGCAGTTGGCTGCCGTTGTTTGCGCAAAGGCGAATGATATTACCCGTGTTGGGTGCGATTTCTGGCTCATAGAGTGCGATATGGAACATGCTTGCCCGCCTATAAAAAATGACGCCCGATTATACGGCAAACAAGCCTTAAGCGCAGCTCTGTGTGCGCATATCTAAAGCGGCATAAACGCGAGTCCATTTTCTTTTCTCCCTATTAACCTTATCTCAGCACTTGCCTGTTTTATTCTCTCAAAGTAATATATCTCAACATCAAGATACTTTTTAAGAAGTCATTATGCCGTTTGTGATTGCGTTACTCGCCCCCGTGTTTTGGGGGACTACCTATGCATTGGTGAGTCTTTACTTACAGGATATGTCGCCTTACTGGGTAGCGGTTTGGCGTGCGCTGCCTGCGGGCATATTGCTGCTGATGCTGCGCCCACGTTTGCCGACGCTGGCGTGGTCTAAATTAAGCTTGCTGGCGTTTTGTAATATTGGCGCCTTCTTTGCGCTGCTGTTTATTGGCGCCTATCGGCTACCCGGCGCCGTCGCGGGCACGCTGGGGGCGACATTGCCATTAATCTTTTTGATCCTCGCTTGGCTGATTGATAAAAAACGCCCGGGGATGAAGTGGCTACTGCTCGGTTTAATGGGCCTCGGTGGCGTGATTTTATTGCTGAATCCCTCGGCGGATCTCGACCCGATTGGTGTCCTGTGTATGCTGAGCGCGACAACGTTGATTGCCTTTTCTTCCCGCTGGATGCAGCGCTGGGATGTGGGCGACTTTTTAGTGCTCACCGCTTGGCAATTACTCTTGGGGGGATTGATGTTGATCCCGCTGGCGTGGTTTATGGCGGGGCCGCCACAGATCCCGAGTATGGATGTGGTTCCCTCGTTAATCTGGTTGGTTACCGCCAATACCGCGGTGGCTTATTGGGCTTGGCTCTGGTCAATGCGAAATTTAGGGCCAGAAATCATGGGGATGGTGGCTTTAGTCAATCCCGTGGTTGCCGTATCATTAGGCGTATTGATTGTGGGTGAAGCCTTAGATATGCGCCAGTGGGCAGGGATTTTAGTGATTTTACTGTCGCTACTGCTGATGAAATTGCCGCAAAACTTGAGGTGGAATCCCTTAAAAGCGAGGGGTTAGATGCTAAAACACTTAGACTTAAATTTACTGCCCGTACTGGAAATTCTCCTCGAGGAGCAGAGTGTCACGGCCGCGGCGGCGCGGCTGCATTTGAGTCAGTCGGCGGTGAGCAAGCAATTGACCCGCCTGCGCGAAGTGTTTGATGATCCCTTATTCGAGCGCACCGCTTACGGCCTCAAGCCAACGCCCAAGGCGCTGTCGCTGGCACCCGACTTGCGACAATGCTTACAGCAATTAGCGCAATTTACCCGGCCAGACAGTTTTGAACCCGCCTTAAGTCAGCGCCAGTTTCGGATGCATCTGGTCGAGACGACTTACTCGCTGACCTTTCCACACTTTATGCCTTCGCTATTGGCGCAGGCGCCCGGTGTGAGCATTAATTGCCAAACCTGGCGGCTGGATACCATGGATAGACTCCAACGCTGCGATATCGATCTCGCCATAGGTTGCCGCGAATGGGATGAACGTTCACCCATGCATGTAAACCATATTCCGGACGATATCCATTATGTTGAATTGGTTCAGGATTACACCGTTTGCCTGATGCGCCGTGACCATCCAGCCCTTTCGCAGGAATGGGATCTCGACACCTTTTTAAGCTATCGCCAATTGCAGGTCGCCTTTGGTGGTTTGGAACATTGGTTGTTAGACGATGTGCTGCAAATCCAAGGGCGTAAACGGGATATTGCGGTGAATATGACCGACTTCCAGAGTGCGTTGGCCCTGTGTGAGCAGAGCGATTTGATTCTCTGCGCTCCTTCCCGTTATGCCTTAGCGGTGATGAAGTCGTTTGATCTTAAGTATTTACCCTCGCCGATTAAACTGATCCCCGGTGCGTATCTGCTGATGTGGCATAAGCATTTCGAGCACGATCTCAGCCATAAATGGCTGCGGGAGCTGATTATTAACAAAGTCAGCGCCTCGCTCCCTAACTGATATCTGCCCCAGTGTTTAGCCAAGCCTTCAGCTTGGGCAAAATCGCCTGTCCATCGGCCAGCCCTTGGTGATATACGGCGGTCACTTTATCGATATTGCGGTCAAGTCGCGAGAGAGTAAGCGGCGCAGCAGGGCGGATCACAAAGGTATGACCGCTGGCAACACTCTGGGTGAGTTCCTCGAGGGATTGGTTATAACGTTGATGGCGTATTTTGAGCGCGGCGGCCACTGCCGGATAAGCTTGATAACGCTTGCGCGCTAACCAGTTGAACTTCATCGGCGATTTTCGATAGTTTGCGTCTTGAGTCAGGATCACCACTTGGCGTGAATAGCCCTCTTGCTGCGCCTTCGCTACCGGAATGGGCGCGGCGATACCGCCGTCGAGGTAGGTTTGCTGGTTTATCCGATAGGGATTGGCCATAAAAGGCAGGCTAGAGGAGGCGATAAGCACGTCGAGCAATTTGTCGTGCTCATGAAAATCGGCCATGCCAAAGTAATCGGTTTGGCCTGTCTGGCAGTTAAATGCCCCGACCTTAAACTCGGTTCCGCTGCCTAAAAAGGTTGTAAAATCAAAAGGCAGTAACTCATAGGCCATGCGCTTATAGGTAAAGTCGGTGTTGACGTAATTGCCCGTGGTTAACCAGTGGCGCAGCCCCATGTAGCGCTTATCCCGCAGATATTGCTGCTGAATTTGTAAATTGCGGCCAAATTGGCGTGAGACGTAAGAAGCGGGATAAATCGCCCCCGCCGATACGCCTATCACATAGGGGAAGTGCAATTGTTGCTGTAAAAAGGCATCTAACACGCCGGCGGTATAGATTGCCCTCAGGCCGCCGCCCTCTAACACTAAGGCCACATCTTGCATTGAGTTACTACTGTTTAATCGAATGGATAGAACAGCATACTCTAACTCACCTGATAAATGAAACGCGTGTCTACAAGGGTTAGGCGGGTATGGCTAATCTTGGCGTATGCTCGCAGGCGCTGGGTTGAGTCAGTAATGCTGGGTTCGGACTAAAATCCATCTGGCTAAAATATTGGCTGAGCGCCGCAATGGCTTCTTTCACTTTGGCGGGCTGTTTATCCCGCGCCGAGGTCACGCTGTAAACGCTGTAGGTGCGCAGCGACCAGTCGGGCAAAAGTGTCACCAGTTGGCCAGATGCAAGATATTGATGCACTTCTGGCTCTGGCAATACGGCATAGCCTAATCCATCGAGGGTGAGTTGGATAAGCGTCTGCATATTATTGACGTTGATGCGCTGGGTAGGGAGTTCTATTCGCGCTTGAGTCTGTGAATGGGTTAAGAACTCGGGCTTAGCATAGCTGTGGCTAATACGGTTGAACCCTTGTAACTCGTCAGGATGCTGTAGGTGTTGATGCTGAGGAATATAGTTAGGGGCGACGCACAACAACATGCGCCAATCCGCCAAGGGGCGAGCGATAAGGTTCGAATCCGATAGAGGGCCGATGCAAATTGCCAGATCAATTCCTTCGTTAACTATATCGATTGGGCCGTCCTGCAACTGCAGATTGAGGCTGATCTGCGGATGAGCCGCCAATAAATGTGCTAAAGGCTGGCTGAGTAAACCACCGCCAAAACCGACTGGCGCGGCGATTTTAAGCTCCCCCGAAGGAGTGCCCTTTAATGCGTGTAGCTGATGTTCGGCGCTTTCTACTATTTTTATGATTTTAATGCAGTTTTCATAAAATAACGTGCCCGCCTCTGTGAGTGTCAGGTGGCGGGTATTACGGTGAAACAGACTAATTCCCATATCCATTTCAAGCTTTGCGACTTGTTGGCTCACCGCCGATGAACTCAGATTAAGCTGTGTTGCCGCAGCGCTCATCGAGCCTTTTTCCGCGATGGCGGCAAACACGATCATGCCCTTGACCATATTTCTATTCATTCTTAAGCAACTCTTACAAGTGATTACTCAAAGTCTAACTTGAGCCGATTGTAACATAGGGATACATTGCCGTATTGAAAATTATTATCATTTACAAAGGGTCAAGGGAGATTCGTTGGTTATGTTGTTACGTCGTAAAAAGATCCTCGCACAGCTGGTATCTACAACTCTGTTGCTACCGGCTACTCAGGCTTTGGCGGATGCCGCCCCCGATCAAGACAAAATGATGGAAAGGATTGTCGTCACCGCATCGGGTTTTGAGCAGCAAGTGCGTGATGCGCCGGCATCGATTAGCGTGATTACCCGTGAGGATCTCGATACTCGTTTTTACCGTGACTTAACCGACGCAATGTTAGAGGTGCCTGGCGTGGTGGTGACTGGTGGTGCCGACCGTCGGGACATTAGTCTGCGGGGCATGGGCAGCCAATACACGCTGATTTTAGTTGATGGTAAGCGTCAGTCTTCCCGCGAAACCCGCACCAACAGCGATGGTCCTGGTGTTGAAGGCGCTTGGACGCCGCCGCTCGCCGCAATCGATAGGATTGAAATTGTCCGCGGCCCCATGTCATCCCTTTATGGCTCCGATGCTATCGGTGGGGTGATCAACATTATCACCCGTAAAGTGCCCAATGAGTGGCAGGGGGAACTGCGACTCGACACCACGCTGCAGGAGAAGTCGGACTCGGGCAATGTGTATCAGGGCAACTTTTTTGTGAACGGTGGCTTGATTAAAGACCTGCTCGGCGTGCAGTTATACGGCCAATATACTCAGCGTGAAGAAGATAATATCTACGGCGGTTACCGAGGTCGCGATGCGGATAATCTCACCGCCAGATTTGCCCTCACGCCTAATCAAGACCATGACATCATGTTGGAAGTTGGCATCGCTAACCAAGAGTTGGATAGCACCTTAGGGAAAACCGTTGCGCCATTAGCGCCGGGAGCCAGTTGTGGCCGCCGCGGTTGCCCTGCATCGTCGACAACCGAATATGAAAACAGCACGATTTCATTGTCGCATACCGGGCGTTGGGACTTTGGCACTTCGGATACTTATATCAAGCACGAAGTGTACGATAACAAGTCCCGCAAGATGAAAATCAAAAATACTGATGCTCAAACCAGCCTGATCGCTACCTTAGGAGAAAGCCATACCGCCACGTTCGGCGCGGCCTTCAATAAGCAAGATCTCACCGATGAAACTGGTAATCAGGTCAGCGAGTTAACCGATATTAGTCGCCGCCAATGGTCGGTGTTCTCAGAGGATGAATGGCGTATCGTCGATAATTTTGCCTTAACCTTAGGCCTGCGTTTAGACGATGATGAAAACTTTGGCGACCACCTCAGCCCACGGATTTACGGGGTATGGGGGCTGACCGAGCACACTACCTTAAAAGGTGGTGTGTCGACTGGCTTTAGGGCACCGAGCCTGAGGCAAACTGTACCCGATTGGGGGCAGGTGAGCCGAGGCGGCAATATGTACGGTAATCCCGATTTGCAACCCGAAACCTCAGTGAACTATGAGCTAGGGATTTATACCGATCTTACCGATTCCATCACCACCAGTGCTGGCGTGTTTTATAATGAGTTTGAGGACAAGATCACCCGTGTCGCTTGCCCTGCGACTCAATGTACCGATGGGCCGAATCAGTTTGGTTCTGACCCAACCACCTATGTGAATATCGATGAGGCGGTCACCCAAGGGGTTGAGTTCAGTATCGACTATAAAATCCTCAGTAACTTGGCATTAACTGGCAACTACACTTATACCGACTCGGAGCAGAAAACGGGTGCCTATAAAGGTAGTCCATTGAATCAGTTACCTAAACATCTGGTGCAATTGTCGGTTAACTATGAGCCGATAGATAAGTTAAGCACTTGGCTGCGAGTCAACTACCGTGGCGAAGAGAGCCAACCAACCACAGGGCCTTCCTCAAGCAGCTTGATTGCGCCTTCCTATACGCTGTTAGATTTAGGGGCGAACTATCGCGTTAATGACAGCATTAAGTTCAGTGCGGGCATCTATAACGCCTTCGATAAGGACATCACGGAAGAGGAATACGGTTATATCGAAGACGGCCGTCGTTACTGGTTAGGTATGACCTATAGCTTTTAACCGCCTTTAAAATTAGTCGCTTAATACAAAAGCCAGCATTTAGCTGGCTTTTTCGATTATTCATAATTCGGTTTACGGATAAATAGGATGCTGAGATCCTGCGTTGGCGTGAATTGTTTTTGCTGGAACTCAAAGGTGAGTGGGTCGATTTTTTTTAGCTCGCCATCAAAACACAAGCTAATGAGATCTGTGGGCTGGGATTTTTTCAGCGTCAGTTTGAAGTCCTTAATCGCCCCTTGCCAGTTATTGGCCGTCACCAATATATAGCTAAGGTGGCTCCACTCGACGCCAATCTCCTGATCTTCACCGTCTTGTTTAACGATAAGGTTTCGCTTACGAATGCCTTGCTTGGCGCTTTCATCTAAACAGGCAAGTTCAGTGTAAGTATCGATAATACTGTTGGCGGTATCGGGCACGCCCGTTGAGAGGCTCGGGGTGTAACTGTGGCTGATGGCAACGTTTTTTCCTGCGGGAAAGGTTTGCTGCCACACAAAGTAGTCACTCAGGGTAAAGGCGATTTGTTGGTCCTCATCCAACCATTCCTTGGGGAGTGCTGGTTTGCCCTTGGGGACTTCGCCATATTCGGTAAAGTAAGCGACTTCTTCTACGCCCCAGCCGAGATTTTTAAGCTCTCGTGAAATATCCGTCTTATCGGTAAGTTGGGCGACGAGCCTGTGCTCAGTTGGTTGGGGGCTGCCATTTACTTTGAGGGTGAAGTTATCGATGCTGCTGTGATCGGCTGAGCCAAAAAACATCGGCGGCATAGGGAAGGCGATGGGGACGGTAAGATCCTGCGAACTGGTGTTGGTAAACAGATAATCGACCCTGACTTCGGTCTCGCTGATAAAGAGCGACTCCTTATCCATACTGATATGTGGCTGATATTTAAGGGTGATAGAACCATTAGCATCACCAAAACTGCTGTCATTGGCGATGGCTGCTGTGCTCAGCAGTGCGAGTAAACCGCCCATTAGGGCGCGAATATGGATTGACATAAACATCTCAAAAGATAGCAATAAAGGATTAAGCGCGGCGGGCAAGCTCAATGGCTGCGGCGATGGCATTGCGAGCCTGTGGGCTGTTTTTCCAACAAGTGGTGCGTAGCATGCTGGCGACGAGGTTGGCGATATCTTCGACCTCATGCTCGGCTAACTGGGCGAGTGAGCTAATACCGATTTCTTCAAAGCGTTTAATGACCGTCGGGCCAACGCCCTTAACGGCGAGTAGTGCTTGTCTTTCTTGCTCATTAAAACCCATAACGAATACTCCTTTATTACTGGGCGACAGACTCATGCGTGAGTGGTGGCAAGCGTAGCCTGAAATGGCGCTAACAAAAAGGCCCATCATGGGCCTTTTGTGGTTTAACTGATATTTACATATCGCAGGGCTTGAGCGGCTTACGCAATTGGGCGCGCACGTTATCCATGCCGGCGTAGAACTCTTTCATCATTAACAAGCCCATCATCTTACCGTTATCTGTGATGATCAGATTATCGGGATCGGTTGGGTCGTTCTTGATGGCGCCAATTAGCTTCATCGAGGTCATTTCCTTAAACAGGGCTGTGTCTAAGTTAACGCCAAAGGTTTCGCGGAAGTATTTGCGCGATAGACGGCCAGAGAACATCCCCAGCAGGAAGCGATACTGCATCACATCCTTTTTGCTGTAGTTTTTCTGTTGCTCGACGCCCATCTTGCCGGCGGCGATCCGCTCTTGGTACTTACGCAGCGAGAAAGTGTTAACGTATAAAGTGTCGTTCAGGAAGCTAAATGAGCCTGAACCCACCCCTAAATACTCATCGTAATCGATAACATACTCGTCGAAGCCTTCGTCATTCGCCTTACCAAAGGCCCATGCAGACAACTGATTATATTGGCCATTTAAACGGTTTAAGATCTGGCGATATTGGTTGGCCATATCCGCCTGTGGCGCTGCCAGCTTACCCTTAACACTCTTACGCGTTTGGTGCGTGATCATCAGCGGATAGGTGGTGATCTGTCTTGGGTCGAGGCGTGAGGCCATGTCTAAGTCGTGCTGGATCACTTCATCGGTTTGACCGCGAAAGCCAAAAATCAGGTCGACGTTGATAATAGGGAACAGCTCTTTGGCCGCCATGATCTTGTCGAAGGTTTGCTGACCTGTGCCGAACTTTTCGAGGCGATCGGTCATTTTTAAAATGTCGTCGTTAAAGCTTTGTACGCCGATGGACATACGATCCACTAAGCCCTTGAGTTGCTTAAAGCCTGGGCTGTCTAAATGCTGTGGATCCGACTCGCAAGACACTTCTTTAATGCTTGGGAATAGGGTCTTGGCATGCTCAATGGTACGGGCGAGTTCATCTTCTAATACTGTGGTGGTGCCGCCGCCAATGTACATAGATTCAAAGTCATAGCCTAAGGCTTTGACCATCTCCATCTCTTTACGTAGAGAGATAAAGTAAGCGCGCGCCTTGTCTTCCTTAAACATAAAACGGTGGAAGGTACAGTAAGAACACAAGGTATGGCAGAAGGGCACATGGGCATAAAGCATGTACTTTTTACCTTCGACCGGGGCGGGCATAATGTCGGCGGAGAGCGTATCGAGGCGAAGATTCTTATCGACATAATACTGCATGACTCGTTCCATCGAGCTGAGCATCCAGTTAGGGACGGTAATATTCGCTTGATAAGGCGTTGCGATCGCGCCATTGAGCGTTTGAATAACAGAAGACATAACGATTCCTATCTGAGAGTGCTAACCGTAAACACCGAAATTGCTTTAGGTAATTCACGACCACCTAGCGCAATTAGACTACCTCGTATGGAGTAAGCAAAACGTGAACTGGTTATAAGTTACGGTTTCCTAACAAGGAAATCACTGGCTTTTTGTTAAGCAGATCATGTTTTAGTAAACATAGATGCATATTTACTGAGGTTTTTGGCTGTTTGTTATTGAATTTGAGCGATTAACTTTAGCGCTCAATCGAAAGACTGAAATGATAAAAAGTTGAGCTTCTTACTTGTGGGCATTTTGACTTGTACTGAGGGTATCTGGCTGTCATTATCCCTGCGGACATTGCCTAATCTCCCCAACCTGCCTGAAATCTTGGAGGATCCCCATTGGTTAATATCAACCGCTTTTTTCCGCTATTCGCCTTAGTTGGGGCGGGTACGGCGTATTTGATGCCCGCATGGTTTAGCGGATTGAAAACCAGCATAGTACCGTTGCTGGTGGTGATTATGTTATCTATGGGGCTGACCTTAGATGTGCGGGACTTTGCCAATGCATTCAAACAGAAACGTGCCGTTATCACTGGCTTAATCTTGCAATTTACCCTAATGCCCTTAAGTGCCTTAGCCATTAGCTTGCTGTTAGGGCTCAATCGGGAATTGACCATAGGCATGGTGCTGGTGGGGAGTGTGGCGGGTGGCACGGCATCGAACGTGATTTGCTATTTGGCCAAGGGCGATGTCGCCTTATCTATCACTATGACTGCGCTATCGACCTTAGCGGGTGTAGTGCTCACACCCTTGATTATTGAGCTATTAATCGGCGAGATGGTCGCCATTCCTTTAATGGATATGCTCGTCAGCCTCGTTAAAATCGTGCTTATCCCTGTGACTGTGGGTGTGGTGTTGAATCACTTCTTTAAACCGCAGGTTGCTAAACTTGCCCCCGCATTACCCATCATTTCTATCGTGGCGATTGTACTGGCCATCAGCATTATTGTGGCCCTAAATGCAGGGCAATTTTCGCAGGTGGGGCCTGTGATTTTACTCGCGGTGTTTCTACATAACGGTTTGGGACTCGCCTTGGGTTATACCTGCTGCCGCTTGCTCGGCTTTAACCGTACAGTGTGTAAAACCATTTCGATTGAGGTCGGGCTGCAAAACTCAGGCCTTGCGACCGCGTTATGCATCAAGTTTTTTAGCCCGCTCTCCGCCGTCCCCAGCGCAATTTTCTCGATTTGGCATAACCTTTCAGGCGCCCTGCTGGCAGGCTACTGGGCGAGTTTAGAGCAAGATCCGGATGGTGTGAAAACCACCACCAAATAGTGAGAAACAATAGCAGCTTTTTAATAAGCTGAAGTAACGTATATCTTAATATCGTAAATGAAATATATGAGTGTTTTATGGATAAGTCAGTATGTGGTCACTCGCTCATAAATGCGCATCACTTAATTAGCATCAACTTATGCCAGCCGATTAACTTGTTGTTAAATTATAGATACTTGTTGTTAACTTTAATTAATTCGGTAAAGTAGCTGGCAAATTAAAAATATGATCTGTTTTTGCTAGTTTAGGGAACGAATATGACCGCAAAAGGAATCTGTGTATTACTTGGCAGTTCACTAGTCTTATCTGCTTGTGGCGGGGGAGGTGGCGACTCTACAACGCCAACATCACCGACCAATCCTCCTCCGACAACAACTTTTAAAGTTACTGATTACCCGACGGAAGTTGCTGTCACTTCGCTATCGTTAGCGGAGAGTGTTTTGCAAGTTGGTTTTTTTGCTAATGACATCTTACGCAATTTTGATATCGAGGCTAATGGAGCTGAAAAGTCGTGCTCTAATGGCGGTTTAGCGACGATTGAGTTGATTGATAAGGATGACTCAAAAGGCATTTCTGTCGGCGATAGTCTTAATATGTCCTATCGTGATTGTTACATTCAAGCACTCGACAGCACAGTGAATGGCGAAGGTTCATTAACGCTATCTGAATATCAACAGGGCACTAAGGCAAAAGGGTCGATTGATATTTCTAATCTGCAGGTTAATGGAGATGATAACTTCAACTTGGTTGGTCAAATGTTGTTCGAAAATAACATTTCACCGTTGCAAAGACAGTTGAACATTCAAAGCAAAAGCACTGTTAAATTAGTTGTAAATAGTAATTCGGAGTTAAGTTTTACTAATCTCTCTTTAACGAGAGTGGAAAACTTTTCCGATGCAACTTATGCGATTAGTGGTAAAGGCCAGATTTCGGTCGCACAATTTAATAATGGCTTTGGTTTTGAGTTTACTAAACCATTGAAAGGACATTTTGACGAATTTCCCCATGAAGGCTCTATTGTCGCCAGTACATCAGCTCAGGACTCAGTTCAAATGACGAGTAACTTCGTTACTGACTCTAAAATGCTCAATGTGAATACTGCTAAAGAAGCTTACATGGTTTATTGGAGTCAAATTGTTGAGGGAAGTTTGTGGCATCTTGAAGGTGGAAAATCTAACTCATCATTTGAGTTTCGCTCTGACAACTTTAACTATGTAGGCATGATTGATGACCAGGATTTACAAGCATTTCCTGTGTCTGGCGGGACGATTCGATTACTCATGTCACGCCCTATCAAAGACCAAGTTTACGAAAGTTCTTTTGATGAGGATTCATGGCCATACCGAAAAGTTGCAGCCAAAATTAGCGTGAATGGTGCGATATTAAACATCACGCCAGAGACAGATTTAAAGGCGAATACGGTATATCGCTTTAATGGTGTTTTGCTTGAAAGCAAATTTGGTGCAGTGGCGAATACTATGTGGTCTGAACGTTTTAAAACCAGCGATGCAATCATTATCGATGTGGCTGCAAGTAGCTATTTATATAAAGCCAACGACACGCCAAAGCTCGATGCTTCACAAACCGTTATGAATAAAGGTAGTGCACTGACATTTAAGTGGGTAGATGTGAATAATGTCGGCATTGTTTTTTCAAATCCGACTAGTGCCAAGACAGGTTTTACCGTTCCAAATGAAGTGACATCTGATGTCGCGATAAAGTTAGAAGTGTCCAATGGACAGGGATACCAAGTATTCCGAACTTTAACGATGCACTATTATGCTGGCAGTGACACATTCATGCACTATGTGAGCCCGCAAGGTGACTACATTGGTGGTGGGAAAACAGTGATTATGGATTCGAGCAGTGCAGTGTTCACGCCAACGAATTACGACAACAGCTTAAATGCAATCACCTTATCTATTGACGGAAATACTTGGTGGAGCTTTGATATTGCTGCACCCGCTGGTGAAAACCTGCAAGTGAAGAAATATATCAATGCTACTCGTTATCCGTTCCAAGGCCCCTTGACGGCAGGTTTGTCATTTACGGGTGATGGTCGTGGCTGCAATCAAAGTATCGGGGATTTTGAGGTGCTTGAGTTGAGTTATAATGCTGATAAATCTGTTAAATCTCTAGCGGTTAACTTTAATCAGCGTTGTGAAAATACCATGCCGCCTTTAAATGGTGTGATTCGTTATCACTCTTCGGTGGGAATTAACCACTAATCGATTATGAAGGCACCTTAGGGTGCCTTTATTTTTTTGATGTATTTAATGGCTCATTATGAATGAAATGTATGAGCACTGAGATTGTGATGTTGTCGCCAATAGTTGCTCGCCCTTAATCAAAAATGGCCTAACATCTTGCGATATTAGGCCATTGTAACGACTTAGCTGACTCGAATTAGAGTCTAAAATGCGAGACTACGCCTGTTAGCTGTTCTTTGGTGGCGGCCAAAGAGGTTGCGCTATTGAGGGTTGCTTTACCGCTTTGATTTAACTCTTCAACCATTTCGCGAATGGTATTCAAGTTACGATTAATCTCTTCACTCACGGCGCTTTGTTCTTCGGCGGCGGTGGCGATTTGATTGCTCAATCCATTAATATCAAATACATAGGTCGTTAAGGTTTCAAGGCTTTCAGTCACCAGCGTAGTGGTGTCCGCTGCATCTTGGCAACTCTGTTTGGTCTCATCCATCGCATTAACGGCGCTGTTAGCACCCGTGCGCAGGCGTTCCAGCATTTGATTGATCTCGGCCGTGCTCGCTTGGGTACGAGCGGCTAGGGCGCGTACTTCGTCGGCGACGACAGCAAAGCCTCGGCCCTGTTCACCAGCACGGGCGGCTTCGATGGCGGCGTTAAGTGCGAGTAAGTTGGTTTGGTCGGCAATATCTCCAATCACACCTAAGATAGTGGCGATATGGCGAGTGTTTTCATTCATTTCCGCTATGGTGTGGGCGGCGGTATCGACCTTACCAACTAAGGCGACGACAGTATTTGCCGCTTGTTCGACAGCCTTTTTCGACTTATCAGCCTGTTCATTTGCCTGTTGGGTAAAGCGTGCGGCAGAGGCGGCATCACCGGCAACGTTATGGGCAGTTGCACTCATTTCGGTCATGGCCGTCACGACTTGGTCGGTTTCTACCGCGTGGGTTTGCAATGCATGGGTATTGGCGTTGGACTGCACATTCAACTGACCAATTTGATCTGACATATGTTCAGAGGCCTGAGCAATATCGGAAATCATATGGCGCAAGTGGTCAATCACTCGGTCGAGATCGGCGCCGAGTGAACACAGTTCGTTTTGACCGCTGATTTGGGTCTTCTGAGTCAGATCACCATCGGCAAGGCGCTCTACAACCCGCTTGATTTGATTAACGATATTGACCAAACGTTTGCTCATAAAGAAGGCGCTTAGTAAGGAAGCGACAATGGCAATTAGGATTAGGCCAAGGAGCAGCGCTTCGGTGGCATTGACTTTGTCTTCTGCCTGTTTGCCTAGTTCATGGTTTCGTTGGGTGATTAATTTGACTAATTGATTGATCTCATTGCTAACTTTGGGCCCAAGTGCGCCACGTTCTGGCGTGAGTTCAGGCTCGGTGCCCGTTTGTTTGGCGTAGGCTAACTCCTGCTGATAGAGACGCACATATTGCTCGATTTGTGGCAGTAGTGTGCGGATCGTTCTAGCATCTTGCCCCATAAAATCGGTGTTAAATCCTGCGAGTTGCTCGACAAGCTGCTGCACATTGCGTTGCTGCAAGCTGATGGCGTCGCTGTTATGGACTAATGTGGCTAAGCGCAACTCGAAGAAAGCTTCACGCACATTGGTGAAGGTTTCGGCGAGCTGGGTATTGTTGACCAGCCTGCTGCTGGTGTCATTGAGTTCAGCAAAACCCCGATAGGAGGAAATGCCGATAATGATCAATAAAATACTCGCAAACACTGAAGGCAGCGCCGTCAATGTGCTGGTTTTTGCATTGTTAAACATGGTGGCCTACTGGGGTATTAATCAAGACGGGGTGTAATTAAATTACACATTGAGGCCATTTTAACGCTTGGATTTAGGCAGCTGCAAGGCGACATTTTGAGCGTTTTAGCTATAGTGGTATGTTTTAAAAGGGATTGTTTTTGCCGTGTTAATTGGGAATGGTGCAGTGGTTGCCAGATGTTATGTAAGTAAAAATCAAAGTATTCTCAGTTGATTGATTTTCATGGTGAAAATAAAGTGATGTAGCAGTCACTCTACAGCCTATTAACAGTGCAAAAATCGATTGTGAGGCAGATCGCAAAACTTACAAATGTTTATAAGTGTATCTATAGCGCTTGACCGCGTTATTGGCTGATGGTGTCGAACAGCTATGCACCACAAGCTTAAACTCGAATAAAAGCCCGCCAAATCACTGCAAAAAACTGAGGCCTCAACACGCTCTTGTGTTAGTCGAAGCGAGTGGTAATTGTCCCTCACTCAATCTTTTATCTCTCATTCCTACGAATTTGCGTTCGGTCACAAAGCTATGTATTGAATGTAAATGATATTGGTTATCATTTGGATTTAAGGTTGTTTTAATGTAGATTGTCGGCATTTCAAGCTAACACCGTTTATCAATGAGTGCCGTCGAGGTTTTTATGGAATGCAGGGCGTTTAAGAAAAGTGCAATTGCAGTAATAGTTTCGAGTTTAGTGATGTCCTCAGCTTACGCTGCTGTGGACGCAGAATCTGCTGAACCGATTGAAAAAATTACTGTTTATGGTGAGAAAATCGAGCGTAGCCTTAAGGATACGACTTCCTCTATTTCGGTTATCGATAAAGAAGCGCTCGACAGCGGTCAATATCAATCCACCTCGAGTGCCTTATCTGAAGTGCCTAACGTGGTGGTGCTTACGGGATCTGTGCCCGATATCCGTGGGGTTTCTGGTAATGGTTCTGCCTCGGGATTTAACTCTTTTACCGGCGGTGCTCGGGCGCGGGTATCCACCTTAGTCGATGGCGTTGCCGAACCTTTTGTGGCCGATCTTACTGGTGATACTGGTCTGTGGGATATCCAACAAATTGAGGTGTACCGCGGTCCGCAATCGACGATTAACGGGCGTAACAGCATTGGCGGCACAGTGTTTATTAAAACGGAAGACCCCACCTTCGATTGGCAAGGTGCGGCTCGTGTTGGTTATCGCAATCAAGATAACTTTATCGATAGCGCCGTTATGCTCTCAGGCCCCATCCTCGATGATGAGCTGGCATTTAGGGTGAGCGGACAAAATGTGACAGGGAATACCTTCAATAAAGGCTTGGAATATGAGACAAATCCTGCCCCATTTGACCTCAATGAACTGATCACCAATCGCTGGCGCGGTAAATTCCTGTGGCAGCCGAGTGCGATTGAAGATCTCAAAGTGCTCTATAGCTTTTCATACAATGATGAGAAAGGTGACTCTGGGCGTAACTATTTTACCGGCGATGATCCTTGGGCGTTTAAGCCTATTTTCCAACGTTATATCGAGACTAAATCTACGACTCATTCAGTGAAAGTCGATTATGACCTCGGTGAAGGCCGCGCCTTCGATCTCATCGTCGCTTATATGGATTATGACTGGGGCTTTGAATCCTATGAGGCCCTCGCCACGGCGCAGCAATATGTGGATATGAATGACCAGAGTTACACCGTCGATGGTAAGTACAGCTTTGGTCTAAAAGATAAAGATTTCAATGGTTTTGTGGGTTTAGCCTATTTTAAACGCGATCAAGATTTTGGTAGTACTGGCAGCTCTGTTTACAGTGGGGATGACAGCACTGAATCCACCTCTATATACGGTGAAATGACCTATGGCCTTGCCGAATCACTCTGGGTCACATTCGGCGGCCGCGTGATGCGTGAGGAGCAATTGCGTAACTTCAATATGCTCTATCAAGGCAGTCAATTGCAGGAGAAACTCGATAATGCCAATACCGTTACCCTGCCGAAGTTAGTGCTGCAATATGCGCTGAATGACAGCACAACTTTGGCGGCCAGTGTGCGTCGCGGTTATAACTCGGGTGGCGGTGCGCTGTCGTTAGCCGAAAGTGAGTATTACTACTACGACGAAGAGTACGTAAATACCTATGAAATCAGCAGTCGCAGCGCGTTTATGGATGGCGATGTTAACTTTAATGCCAACCTCTTCTACAACGATTTCGACGGTTACCAAGCCTCTAACAGCGCCCGCAAAATTACCAATATCGATAAAGCGGTCAGTTACGGTATTGAGGCTGAATTCAGCGCCATGCTCACCGAAAACCTGCAGTTTATTTCGGGCGTAGGTTTACTCGATAGTGAGATCAAACAAGCGGATCCTAGCTATGGTGACATTATCGGCAATCAGCTGAACTCGGCGCCGCATGTGACCGCCAATGCTGGATTAAAATATTGGTTAGGCGATGCATTTTCTTTTGGTTTTTCAGGCAACTATGTGGGTGAGTATTATGCGGATATCAATAATACCGAATCACGGGTGGCTGGCGATTATGTTGTTGCCCGCTTAAGCCTCGATTATCAAACTGATAGCTGGAGAATCAGCGGCTTTGTAAACAACCTGTTTGATGAGCAAGCCTTGACGGTAAATGAACCCGCTAGCCGCAGTTATCCCGATGGTTATGCGGCGATTATCGACCCAAGAAATCTCGGTGTATCTGTGATGTACCGCTTCTAAGTGCTCAATTTAACGCACTTATTTTACCCATAAAAAAACCTCCACAGCATGCTGTGGAGGTTTTTTGTTTTCAGCGACTTTTACTCTTTATATTTCAAAGTGCCGTTAGCTTTGATTTCGTCGTACCACAGGTTGTGGTGTTGGGTTGCCCAGTTTTCATCACAATAACCAGACACCATACACTCCATACCACCTTCAGACATTACCGTTGCCATGAAGATATGCACGATAGAGAAGGCGCAGATCACGATAGCGCTCACTGAGTGTAATACCAGCGCGATTAAGCTTAAGGTGCGGCTAGGTTCGAAAAGATTGGGGAACAGTAACAACATGCCCGAGGCTGAAATCACTAACCCAAACAGGGCAAAGGCCCAGAACCACATTTTTTCACCGGCGTTAGCAAAACCTGCGTCAGGGTGCTTACCTTTGAAGGGACCAAAGTTGATGTAACCACCCACAACGAGGAACCACTTCACGTCGTACATTTTTGGCAGCTGGTTCTTCGCCCATAACACTGTCATCAATGCCCAGCCGATCATAAACGGAATCGCCATCACATCGTGGATTTGCTTAGCGCCATAAACGATGGCTTCCCAGATGCCTTCGCCCAACCAAGGTTGGAAGAAGAAACGACCCGCTAATAAGGTTAAGCCCGTTAAAATCAGCATTAAGCACGGGATCGCGCCTAACCAGTGGATTGAAACGTCAAACTTTGACCAGCGATACACTAGCTTGCCCGAAAAACCATGGTGTAGCTTGGAGATGCCGTTCACCTTGATAAATAAGACAAAGATAATGATCATGCCGAATAACGCCGCCATTAAGGCCGGCGCTAACCAGTCGCTACGCAGCTCCAGTACACGCAGATCATAGGTATTGATCGGTTGTGCGTGGAACTCGCTTTGGGAGGTAGTGTATCCCGTGGCGCCGTCCTTCAGCTGTGCCCAAATTTGGGCATCAGAGGCTTGAGGTTGGAGCGCCTGTTCATCACCACCATTGGCTAGACACACGGCACTAAATAGCAGTGCTATGGCTAAACCTATGTGTTTGAACCATTTGTTCATCATACATCCTCTCTCGCTTAGTGGCGCCTGCTAGCAGGCGCCAAGCTAAGTCTGTGGACAGATCCTGTGACCTGAATTAATTCCAAGCCGCGTTTTTAGCGCCACGGTAAGCCACACGCTCACGGAAGATGCTAGAAACCACTTCTGCATCACCCGCTAACAGGGCCTTAGTCGCACATAGTTCTGCGCACATTGGCAGTTTGCCTTCGGCAATACGGTTTGAACCGTACTTCTGGCGCTCTGCCTCTGAGTGGTTTTCTTCTGGGCCGCCGGCACAGAAGGTACATTTATCCATCTTACCGCGGCTACCAAAGGCACCTTTTTTCGGGAACTGTGGTGCACCAAATGGACAGGCGTACAAGCAGTAACCGCAACCAATACAGGCATCTTTGTTGTGTAGCACAATGCCGTCTTCGGTTTTGTAGAAGCAGTTTGCTGGGCAAACCGCCATACATGGCGCGTCTGAGCAATGCATACAGGCGACAGAGATTGAAGCTTCACCGGGTTGACCATCGTTGATAGTCACGACGCGGCGGCGTTGGATACCCCACTCGAGAGCGGAATCGTTTTCGTTTTTACATGCGGTGACACAGCCGTTACATTCGATGCAGCGCTTGGTGTCACACAAAAATTTCATTGTAGCCATAGTGGCAATTCTCCTAGCTTAAGCTGCACTTACGCTTTAACGATCTGACAGAGCGACGCTTTGGTTTCCTGCATTTGAGTCACAGGGTCATAACCATAGGTCAGTGCCGTGTTAGCGGATTCACCGATAACGTAAGGCACAGTGCCCTCAGGATAGTTAGGCGCTAAGCTTTCACCGTGCATCACACCTGCAAAGTGGTATGGCATAAAGGTCACACCTGGTTTAACGCGTGGCGTTACCATGGCTTGTACTTTTATGCGGCCACCTTCGGCGCCCTCTAACCACACAAACTCGCCGTTGCGGATACCGCGGTCAGCTGCGTCACCTGGGTTGATTTCAACAAACATTTCCTGTTGAAGCTCAGCCAGCCATGGGTTAGAACGAGATTCTTCACCACCACCTTCGTATTCCACTAAACGACCAGAAGTCAGTACCAGTGGATACTTGCCGCTGAAGTCTTTCTCTTGGATTGACTTGTATAGTGTTGGCAGACGATGAACTTGCATGTCGTCGTAGGTTGGGTATTTAGCCACTAAGTCACGGCGTGCTGTGTATAACGGCTCGCGGTGAACTGGCACTTGGTCTGGGAAAGTCCAAACAATACAACGGGCTTTCGCGTTACCAAATGGAATACAGCCGTGCTTAATTGCCACGCGCACGATACCGCCTGATAAGTCGGTCTTCCAGTTGCGTCCTTCTGCTTCGGCTTTTTCTTCCGCAGTCAGGTCATCCCACCAACCGAGTTGCTTCAGCAGCTTGTCGGTAAATTCTGGGTAACCGTCTTGGATCTCGGCACCTTTAGAGAAAGAACCTTCAGCCAGCAGGTTTTTACCATTGTATTCAACGCCATAACGAGCACGGAAGTTACCGCCGCCGTCTTTAACGTGTTTGGATTGGTTATACAGAATTTGGGTGCCAGGGTGTTTAGCTTCTGGTGTGCCCCAACATGGCCAAGGTAAACCGTAGGTTTCGCCCTTCGCTGGGCCGCCGGCGGCTTCGAGCGTCTTGTTGCTGAAAGTGCCCCAGTTTTGGGTGTGCAGCTTGATACGCTCAGGGCTTTGACCTGTCATACCGATGGTCCACATGCCGCGGTTGATTTCGCGGGTGATTTCTTCGATAACCGGTAAGCCGTTTTCTTTGGCGATGCGTTTAGTGTATTGCTCGGCGATACCGAGTTTTTGCGCTAAACGGTACATGATTTCGATGTCGGTTTTTGACTCGAATAAAGGTTGGATAACCTGCTCACGCCATTGGATAGAACGGCCTGAGTTAGACACTGAACCTTGAGTTTCAAACTGAGTCGCAGCGGGTAACAGATACACACCATTCTTACGACGGTGCATGACACCGGCCATGGTTGGGAATGGGTCGACAACCACGACTGTGTCCATCTTGTCTAAGGCATCACGCACTTCACGTTGACGGGTTTCAGTGTTGACCGATTGACCCCAGAAGAAGGCCATACGGATATTGTCTTTTTGTGCCAGCTTGCTCTTGTCTTCTAACACGCCATCGTGCCAGCGAGAACAAGGAATACCTGGGGTGGTCATTGGATCTTTGCCTAAATAGGCGTTTTGATCGAAGCGGCTCTTCACCCACTCCATATCCAGATCCCACACATGGGTCCAGTGAGTCCAAGCGGCTGAGGTTAAACCGTAGTAACCTGGCAGGTTGTCGAACAGCAGACCTAAGTCGGTCGCGCCCTGTACGTTGTCGTGGCCACGGAAAATGTTAGTACCGCCACCAGAAACGCCCATGTTGCCTAAGGCTAATTGCAGAATACAGTAAGCACGAGTGTTAGCGTTACCGACGTGGTGTTGAGTACCACCCATACACCAAATCACAGTACCCGGACGGTTTTCTGCCATCAGTTTTGCGGCTTGATAAACCACTTCTTCGCTCACGCCAGTGATATCCGCCACTTCTTTAGGTGGGAATTTTTTCACTTCTTCACGGATGGTTTCCATCTCGAATACGCGTTGTTGGATAAAGGTTTTATCTTCCCAACCGTTTTCGAAAATGTGCCATAACATACCGTAGATAAAGGGAATGTCGGTACCAGGACGAATCGCGCAGTGCAGATCTGAGTGCGCCGCTGTGCGAGAGAAACGTGGGTCAACAACGATGATTTTCGCGTTGTTTTTCTCTTTGGCGATCAGAATGTGTTGCATTGAAACCGGATGCGCTTCCGCTGGGTTTGCCCCGATCAGGAAGATGGCATTGGCATTCTGAATGTCGTTGAAAGAGTTAGTTTGCGCACCGTAACCCCAAGTGTTAGCAACACCGGCTACCGTGGTAGAGTGACAAATACGAGCAGAGTGGTCGACGTTGTTTGTGCCCCACATGGCCGCCAGTTTGCGGTACATATAGCAGCCTTCGTTAGAGAACTTAGCGCTACCCATGAAGTACACAGAGTCTGGGCCAGATTCTTTACGAATGTTGAGCATTTGGTCGCCCACTTCGTTAATCGCATCTTCCCAAGAGATTTTTTTCCACTTGCCATCAACCAATTTCATTGGGTATTTCAGGCGTTTTTCACCGTGGCCATGCTCACGCAGTGCAGCACCTTTCGCGCAGTGACCGCCGGCATTGAATGGGTGATCGAACGCAGGTTCTTGACCTGTCCACACACCATTTTGCACTTCGGCATACAGACCACAACCCACAGCACAAGCACTACAAATCGTACGTTTAACTTCGATCGGCGCGTCGTGTGGCACATCTTTGGCTTCTGCGCGGCGCATCATGCCAGTACCCATCAGAGAAGCGGCTGCGATACCACCAGTAGTAATACCTGCTTGCTTCATAAATTGACGACGGCTAATGCCTAACGTCGGTTTGTCGGCCACTTGGGCGACATCGGACTTGCGAGTTAACTTCATCGCTGACTTCTCCTAGATTAGCTACGCAGGCTATCGTAATAGCTGATAATGTGCGCAGTTTCGTGGTAACCCTTAGGCTCTTTAGTTGTTACCTTGCTGCTCTCGCTGGCTTGGGCTGCGCTCATGCCGGTAGCGGCAATTGCGGCGCCGGCAACGCTGCCAACGGTGAGTGCTTTAAGCAAAGAACGGCGAGATAAATCGCTAGGTTGTTGCTTCATGCTGACTCCTGAATGAGGGGTTATGGTTCTTGGATGGCGCGACTTTTCGAGGGATTAAACTCGTTATCAAAAAGTGAAGATTAGAGGTGGAAAAGATAATGAAATCATCTTGCTTGCCGTTAATCATCGCGCGTGAGGGCAATATAGTAGGAAAAGATTGAGTAGGATTTGATCTAGAACAGTTTGCAGCCGGACAGGCAGGCGCGCTGATGCAAAAGCGTTAACTCGCTCATGGTTTCGGCACTTGTGTGAGCACGCAAAAATGGGTCAATTTTCGGATGAAAATGAAACGCTTGTTAATGAGTTGTTGTTTGGGTTCTAGGTAAAAAAACACCTCGCAGTGCGAGGTGTTTTTATTGGGGTAAAGCTTCAGGCTTTAGTTAGTCTTTATAACGCAGACTGCCGTTAGCTTTGATTTCGTCATACCACAAATTGTGGTGCTGGATTGCCCAGTTCTCATCACAATAGCCTGACTTCATGCACTCCATACCGCCTTCACTGAGTACGGTCGCCATCCAGATATGCACTATGGTAAAGGCAATCAGGATAACGGCACTGATCGAGTGGATCAGCAGCGCGCCCATCGAGGCTTCACGGGGTAGGTCTAAGCCGGGTAATACCAACATGATGCCAGACACACTGATAAACAGCCCGAATAGGGTCAGTGTCCAGAACCACATTTTTTCACCGGCGTTAGCAAAACCACTGTCAGGGTGTTTGCCTTTGAATGGGCCAAAGTTGATATAGCCACCGACCACAAGGAACCATTTAAGATCGTACATCTTAAAGGTTTGTAGCGGCATCCATTTCACCACGCAGACAATCCACGCCATGATAAAGATGGGGCCAGCCCAGTCGTGCACGGTTTTACTGCCGTAGATCAGCGGTGCCCAGATGTCGGGCCCTAGCAGCTCTTGCACGACATGCTTACCGAGCATAATGGTTAAGCCGGTAAACATCAGCGTGAGACAGCTAATTGCCATGATCCAGTGGATCCACAGATCCGCTTTAGACCAACGAGCCACCATCTTGCCTGAAAAGCCGTGGCTAAGTCTTGAAGGACCATTCACCAAGTAAAACAGTAAGAAAGCACCAAACACACCCGTTACAGCTAAGGCCATAATCGGGGTGATGTATTGGTTTCTCAGTTCTTTACCTTGGTTACCGGCAACGTTAATCAACACCCCAGTTTCGACCCCTTTGGCTGTGGTATAGCCAGTTTCACCCGACTTTACCGCGCGCCACAGATCGGCTTCGCTGGTTTGCGCTTTCGCCTGTTGTTGACTCGATTGCTGATCACTTGCCTGTACTGGGCTTGCGCTCATTACTGAACCTAGGCCCAATCCCATCACGAGTACCATCAGAGCAAACAGACTGCGCAGTGATTTGTTTAACTGTTTGTTTAACATTTTCACTCCTTGCCAGAGGTTAGGGATGACTCCCTAACCATCACTCTGCTTAGTTAATCTCACCGGTCTTTGGGTTGTAGCCCCAAATCACGTTAGGATTGCCTCGAGAGGCCATACGTTGACGGTAGATGTTTGATACCACTTCCGCATCACCCGCAAGCAGCGCTTTGGTTGAACAAAGCTCAGCACACATAGGTAGCTTGCCTTCAGCAATACGGTTGGCACCGTATTTCTTGTGCTCGGCTTCGGAGAAGGTTTCTTCTGGGCCACCGGCACAGAAAGTACACTTGTCCATTTTACCGCGGCTACCGAAGGCGGTTTTCTTCGGAAATTGTGGTGCACCAAACGGACAGGCATAGAAGCAGTAGCCACAACCGATACAGGTATCTTTGTTGTGTAGCACAATGCCATCGTCGGTACGGTAGAAACAATCTGCCGGACATACGGCCATGCAAGGAGCGTCGGTACAGTGCATACATGCTACTGAAATCGATGCTTCACCCGGTTGACCATCGTTAATCGTCACCACGCGGCGACGTTGAATACCCCACTCAAGTGCGGAGTCGTTTTCGTTTTTACATGCTGTGACGCAGCCGTTACACTCGATGCAGCGTTTGGTGTCACACAAAAATTTCATGACTGCCATAATGGCTTATCTCCTCATCAAGTAGGTTAGGCTTTGCTAACTTGGCAAAGGCTGGACTTAGTTTCTTGCATCTGAGTCACAACGTCATAGCCGTAAGTTAAAATGGTGTTTGCCGATTCACCTTGTACATAAGGTACTGTACCTTCTGGGTAATTCTTCGCGAGGTTTTCACCTTCGAAGATACCGGCGAAGTGGTATGGCATAAAACATTCACCCGGAACAACCCGTGGTGTCACCATTGCCTTCACTGTGATCTTGGCGCCTTCAGGACCATGAACAAAGACATTGTCACCGTCACGGATACCACGGTCAGCAGCGTCTGCTGGGTTCATTTCGATGAACATTTCCTGTTGTAGCTCGGCCAACCAAGGGTTAGAACGAGATTCTTCACCACCACCTTCGTATTCCACCAAACGACCAGAGGTCAGTGTCAGTGGGAAGCCTTGGGTGAAGTCCTTATCCTGAATTGACTTATACAGTGTCGGTAGACGGGCAACCATACGGTCTTCGTAGGTTGGGTACTTAGCGACTAAGTCACGACGAGGAGTGTAGAGTGGTTCGCGGTGTAGCGGGATATCGTCTGGGAAAGTCCACACGATACAACGCGCTTTTGCGTTACCGAAAGGAATACAGCCGTGCTTGATGGCAACACGTTGGATACCACCAGAAATATCTGTTTTCCAGTTTTTGCCTTCGGCGTATTTTTTCTCTTCTTCAGTTAAATCATCCCACCAACCCAATTGCTTGAGCATGTCGGCGGTAAACTCAGGATAACCATCTTGAATTTCACTGCCTTTGGAGAATGAACCGTCGGCGAGAATATTCACACCATTGTGTTCAACACCATAACGGGCGCGGAAGTTACCACCACCGTCTTTCACTTCTTTAGATTGATCGTAAAGAATTTGGGTACCAGGGTGTTTCATTTCTGGCGTACCCCAACATGGCCAAGGTAAGCCGTAGACTTCGCCTTTAGCTGGGCCGCCCGGTGCGGTAAGGCTGTTCACATCGAATGTGCCCCAGTTTTCTTGGTGCATTTTCAAACGTTCTGGGCTTTGACCTGTGTAACCGACGGTCCACATACCTTTGTTGAACTCGCGAGTCACATCTTCAATCAATGGCTCTTCGCCATTGACTTGGATGTGCTTACAGAATTCTTTTTCGATACCCAGCTTTTTCGCCAGTTTATACATGATCACGTGGTCAGGCAGAGACTCAAACAGTGGCTCGATGACTTTAGAGCGCCATTGAATCGAACGGTTAGTGGCAGACACTGAGCCGTAGGTTTCAAATTGGGTCGCCGCAGGGAGTAGATATACCCCATCTTTACGCTGGTGCATCACACCGGCCATAGTTGGGATTGGGTCAACAACGACCACTGTATCTAACTTGTTCAGCGCTTCACGCACTTCACGGCCACGGGTTTCGGTGTTAACTGATTGACCCCAGAAGAACGCCAGACGGATATTGTCCTTTTGCGCGATCTTGGTTTTATCTTCTAGCACACCATCGTGCCAGCGAGAGCAGGGAATACCCGTTGAGGTTTGTGGGGTTTGACCTAAGTACTCGCCTTGGTCGAAACGGCCTGCAACCCATTTTGGATCTAAGTCCCAAACGTTAGACCAGTGAGCCCAAGCGCCAGAGGTTAAGCCGTAGTAACCGGGTAAGTTGTCGAATAACAGACCAAAGTCAGTCGCGCCTTGTACGTTATCATGACCACGGAAAATGTTAGTACCACCGCCTGATACGCCCATGTTGCCCAGCGCTAACTGTAAAATACAGTATGAACGGGTGTTGGCGTTACCGACGTGGTGCTGAGTACCGCCCATACACCATACGATAGTGCCTGGTTTGGTTTCGGCTAACATTTTAGCGATACGATACATCTGCGCCTTAGGCACGCCAGCAACGTTTTCGACTTCTTCAGGCGTATATTTTTTCACTTCCTCGCGGATACGTTCCATACCGTATACACGTTGCTTGATGAACTCTTTGTCTTCCCAGCCGTTTTCAAAAATGTGCCATAACAGGCCATAGATGAATGGAATATCGGTACCTGGGCGAATATGCACGTACTCGTCAGACTTAGCTGCAGTACGGGTGAAACGTGGATCAACAACGATAATCTTAGCGCCGCGCTCTTTTGCCACCAAAATGTGTTGCATGGCGACTGGGTGTGCTTCACTTGGGTTTGAACCCACAAACATGACGCACTTAGAGTTGCGGATATCGTTTAACGAGTTGGTTTGCGCACCGTAGCCCCAAGTGTTAGCAACACCGGCTACCGTGGTAGAGTGACAAATACGGGCTGAGTGGTCGACGTTGTTTGTGCCCCACAGTGCCGCGAGTTTGCGATATAAATAAGCCTGTTCGTTAGAGAACTTAGCGCTACCCATAAAGTAGATAGAGTCAGGACCCGATTCTTGGCGAATCGCAGTCATTTTATCACCCACTTCATTGATGGCTTGATCCCAAGAGATCTTCTTCCACTTACCGCCTTCTAACTTCATTGGGTATTTCAGGCGTTTCTCACCGTGGCCGTGTTCACGCAGTGCAGCCCCTTTCGCGCAGTGGCCGCCTTGGTTAAATGGATGATCGAACGCGGGTTCTTGACCTGTCCACACACCGTTTTGCACTTCAGCATAGATACCACAACCCACAGCGCAGTGGGAACAAATGGTACGTTTGACTTCAGTCGGTGCATTATGGGGGATATGTTCCTGCGCCTGTGCTTTACGCATCATACCTGTGCCAAGCATAGACGCGGCGGCGATACCACCAGTGGCAAGACCTGCAGATTTTAAGAATTGGCGACGATTAAGACCGAGGGCGGGCACTTTAGGCTCGACGACTTGGTCTGTTTTGCGGGTTAATCGCATCACACACACTCCTCTGGTTAGTTGTTCAACGACGCATAGTAGTTACGGATATGGTCGGTTTCGCGATAGTTGTCACTCTTAGTTTCGCTTGGGGCAACTGTTGGGGTCGCAGCCAGAGCTTGGCTACTGACAGTCGCAACCGCGCCAGCCGCACTGCCGAGTGCCAATGCTTTGAGCAATTGACGACGGCCCATGTCGGAAGCTTGCTTCTTCATAGTGTCTCCTTGTGTTACTGGGTGAGGTGATGCATACCACGACCACCTCGGTTACTGTGGAAGCCTAAGCTTCCTTTTTGTGGCAAAGGTGAACCTTAAGTCCACCTTTGCCTATCAAACTAAAACGCGACAGGCACTGAATCTGCGTATCGCTAACCGTTTTAAGTTTAGTTCATTAATTCCACTTGTTTTTCTAAATCGCTGGCGGCGGGTTGTAACTCCGCACTGCCGGGGCAATTGACGGGAATGTCTAAACTCAGTTGTTCAAATTCGGTGGCTTCCATCTCGAAAAACGCCTTAGCAAGATGGGCAACCGTGGCATAAAACGCTGCGCTCGGGGCTTTGCTGACGGCATCGCAGAAGCGCTGAATCCAACTGCCCATGTGGCGCTGATAGAATGCCAACTGGCGGTAGCCTGGGGCTTCAAGGATTAGCGTACCCATGACTTCGCACAGAGCGGCTACATGATCCTCAGGTTCTTTGACGTTTTCTTCACGTTCAAAACCGAGTTGCATTAAGTCTTGGCGTAGCAGAGCCAAGGGCTTATCCATCAGTGAGCCTGTCATAAACCAGCTGCCATAGGGCAGGATTTCGCCACAACCTACACCGAGGAACAGGGCAAAATACTCATCTTCTAATTGTTCACTGCTGAACTGCTGCGCCGCTAATTGCAGGGATAACCAAGCCTTGGTCATCTCATTGTCTTCATTGGCATCGATTTCAAGATTGGCCAAAAATTGCAGTAGTTCAGGGCTTGGATGGCGACGCAACAGGGCGGCCAACAGTTGATAGATATCGGCTCTCAACTGATCGTTTTCTGATACTTGTCTTACTGATTCGGTCATAGCGGATCTCTTATCGCAGTTGCTTTTCAGGATCTTGAAGAATGTCTTCAAACATGTCTTTTACCCGGCAATCGCCACACATTTTCAGTCGTTCAATATTGGCTGAGAATGCGCTGTGCGCGCCGACCATATCCAGCATCCGATGCACCATAGATTGGGTCGCAAAAGGAGAGCCACAGCGAATACATTCGAACGGGGCTTCTTCTTTCAGGGTTTGTAATTGCTGACGAGCAGCTTTATCAAAGTTAATTTGTGGCGTCAGGCTAATGACCTTTTCAGGGCAAGCCGCCTCACACAAGCCACATTGCACACAGTTTTGCTCAATAAAGTGTAGTGCAGGTTTGTCGCCACCATCTTGCAATGCCATGGTGGGGCAAATTGCCACACAGGACATACACAGGGTACATTTCTCGACATTGACGCTGACGTTGCCGTAGGGAACGTTGTTGATACTCAAACAACTATTGATTTCACCCGCTTGGCTGTTTAGATGATCAATCGCATCAAACAGAGTGTTACGTTTGCTGGTGGACGCAAAAGCGCCGGGCACAATCACCGGCCAATCGAGGCTGATGTCGAGCAGAGGCTCCAAATTCGCCAGCATGCTTGGGTCGATAAGACTCAAGCGCTGCGGTTGGCCCATTTCATCTAAAATGCTGTTGGCTAAAGCCAGTTCGCCTTTCAACATTTGTGTGAGTGTAGGGGCGGTTGCCTCGGTATTGAGGATTAACACTTGGCGAGCGCCCCAAGCCAGTGAAGCTAACCAATGGTCAATGCTGGCAACGGTAATTTCTTCGAGGGCGACAGGGAGCACATCCCCGGCTAAGTCGTCCCCTATCAAGCTCGCGCCAACCGCGTTGTCGTGGAACAGGATCACTGGTGCGGTTTGGGCTTGCTCACGGTAACGGTTGATAATTTTGTTCAGGTAAGAATGCAATGCCTGTGGCGTCGGTAAGTCATAACCAATTGCACCCGTTGGGCAGGCGCTTGAACAGCTGCCAGCGCCGTGGCAGAGGTAAGGATCGACCTCAATTTTCTTAGCGACACTGCTAATCGCATCGGCTGGGCAGAAGTTGAGGCAACGGTTACAGCCGTTGATGCCATTACGGTCATGGGCGCACAGGTCGGCATTGATTTTGACGTAACGGGGTTTATCAAATTGCCCCACTAGTTCAGGGAGTTGCTCCAGCGCATCGGCCAGTTTGGCTTCGTCTTGACCGACATAGAAATAACCCGGTGGCAGCATCTCTAAATTCAAGCAAGGTGTGCTGCTTAAATCGAGAATCAAGTCGAAATGAGGTTTACGAATGGCGACAACACTCAATTCCGCCGCGCCATTTTGATGCTCAACGCTGACCTGGAATTGACCTAAAAATCCTTTAATGCCAATGAGTTTGTTGTAGTAGCTTTCAACATCCGTCGCCGCAGCCATCACCTTTTCAAGGTGGGTTTCATCTTGGCTGGTAATCGCTTCGTTAGCCAAAATGACACGGCTCGCCATAGTGGACAATTTGTCCGCCGCGAGGCGTGCCAGATCCTCTGGGCCAATAATTAGCACAGTGCCTTCAGTGGTGTAGCTCACTGTTGGCGGGATCAGATTCTGTAAAATCTGCGTTTGGGCTAACACATTTTGCCGCGCTTGTTTTAGCGCAAGCTGGGTTTGATTGGTCATCAAATGAGTGCTCACATTGCGTTCCTGAACAGTACTTTGGCTGCTCTTTTATAGCTGTTTTGCTGCAGATTTAGGCGGTGATTTGAGACTAAGTCATTGCCTTTTCTGCTTTTATCTAAGTTTTTATCCCTTAGTACAGCAATTCACATACCAAAGTTATGGACATAAAAATTAGCTAAACTGACATTAAACAACTGGCTTTTGCATCTGAGCGGCAGGCTCTGGTGCATTTTGGGGTAGGTCATCAGTCTCCCCATCCAAATTGTCCGTGATCTGAGTGTTTGCTAACTCGGTTTCGACATCACTGTTTTTTGATTCCATTGTATTTTCTGCGTCCACCACCGCATCGTTAGGGATTGAGGCCAGATCTTCGTCTGACTCTTCATTCTCTTTGGTGATAAAACGGAATACTTTTTGGGCTAACTCAGCGGATACTTCAGGCGTCAGCTTTGGCTGATTACTGTAGTCGAGCGCATATTCCAACAGACCATCTATCTCATTGAAATGAGGCTGTTTCCACAAGGCTCGTAGCGCTGCTGTTTTGGCCGCGGGGTCAACATTGGCTCCCATAAACTTAGCAAAGCTTCCGCCAATCTCAATTTCTTCGGGATTGGGCAATTCCTCCGCGGTGAGGAGACGGTTGGGATCCTCCTCGGTTTTTGGGAGGGCATCTTGAGGTTCAGAAGTCGTCGCGGCAGGCTCTGCCGTGGTGTCAGGCTTTACTTCTGCAAGATTTTCGGCCGTAGTTTGGGCTGCAAGTGCGGCTTCTTCGGCTGCGACTTGCTCACGGCGCTGGCTCCAACGGCTAAAAAAGCCGTTAGCCTTAGGGGTTGAGTCAGTCATTAGTCCCTCCGCAATGGGTCGCGGCTAGGGCCTTGGTTTTTACGGTGGTCGACATGCTTGCGACGATAAGCGGCGATTTCAACTTCGCCGTATTGGGTGATAAAGGCTTCAATCCAGCAGGCGATGGCTTCGGGCATCAGCATGTTGATAACGGGAGTATTGCCTTCAAGGCAGCCTGCCGCCACGTTTTGATCCGCCGAGAGTAGCGCGGGGACCCAAGTGCCATCTGCCATTTCATCGCAGACCAAATACAGCATGGCATTGTCCATGTCGAGGTTGATGCGATAACTGGCGCGCTCATCTTTGTGCAGTTCAAGCAGCACTAAGGTCGCGCCTTCGGGGGCGTCGTGGGTGGCGGGCAGCAGATGATCGATTTCCCATTGTACCGAGGTCCAACGGCCCATTTGTTTCTCTACTTTTTTGAGCGAAACGTACATTGGCCAAACACTAGTAGTATGTTGCATTGTCTCTCCGTTTCAGCCGAGAGGGGACGAACCTGAGCTAACGGTTCTCTTTCCCCTACTGATTGCGATAAAAGGTCACTGCAATATTAATGCCATTAAACAGGGGTTATTTGTTTGAGGTGGATCATCAAAATAAGGGTGAATTTAGGACATTTTGTCTAATTGGACATTTTGTCTGGGACATTTACGCCCAGTGAAATATTCAGAATTGCGACGGATCACGCATTTAGTCCAGAGTTTCATACCTAGGTATAAATATTGCTATGCTGATGCCATCACACGTAACGCGGTAACATTATGATTTCTGATAATAGTTCTAATATTGCTCAGCAAGCACAGCCGAATGACCCTCCATCGTCAGCGAAGCCAGCCTTCACATTTGTGAAAACACAGGCTGAAGTGCCGTTAACGATCGCAGTCAAAGCCGTTGATGAGTCGGGCGAGGTGATTGATAAGCATGTTGCCTGTGAGAGGCCCTTAACGGTTTACCTGAACTGGCGCCCGATTGTGACTTTGATGACCTTAGGGGCAAAACCCGAGTCGCTGGCGTTAGGCTATCTTAAAAATCAGGGCTTTATTTCAGATGTCAGCCAGTTAGACTCCGTAATTGTCGACTGGGATGTGAACTCTGCCGCCGTATTAACTCGTGAACAAACTGCCGATATCGAGCAAAAATTATCGGAAAAAACCGTGACCTCAGGCTGTGGGCAAGGAACTGTATATGGCAGTTTTATGCAGGATTTAGATGATATCCAGCTACCCACACCTAGCCTTAAGCAAAGTACGCTCTACAGTTTGCTTAAAAATATCAACGAATATAATGATACTTATAAGAATGCCGGTGCCGTTCATGGCTGTGGTGTTTGCGAGAACGACCAGATCCTTGCCTTTGTGGAAGATGTGGGACGTCACAATGCCGTGGATACCTTAGCGGGTGATATGTGGTTGGCACAGGATCGGGGCGATAACAAAATTTTCTACACCACGGGACGACTCACCTCGGAGATGGTGATTAAGGTCGCCAAAATGGGGATCCCCGTATTGCTGTCGCGCAGTGGCGTGACACAAATGGGTTTAGAGCTAGCTCAACAGCTGGGCATCACTATTATTGCCCGAGCGAAAGGGCGCCACTTTTTGATCTATCACGGTAGTGAAAATCTCGAATTTGATGTGAATACCCCATCAGGCAACTAATGCCGAGATAAATGGTATTGATTGAACTCAGAGAGACAGGACGACAAGGACATAAGATGACATCCGCCAGTGAATTGATTTACATGAGTGCGAAGCAGGTTGCTGAGTATTTAGATCTGAACGAGAAGAAAGTCTACGCCATGGCGAATGACCGAATTCTGCCAGCAACGAAAATCACCGGTAAATGGCTATTCCCTAAGGTGCTAATTGACCGCTGGGTGATGGACTCCTGCCACAGCGGCATGTTAACCGACCGACTCTTGATCACTGGCAGTGATGATCCTCTGCTTTCTATGTTAGTCGCACGCTTAATGGCGCAGGTTGGTAGTCGTGAGCTGATCAGCTACAGCGCAACAGGCTCGCGCCTTGGGTTAGAGCTATTAGCAAAGGGATATGCTGATGTTTGTACTCTGCACTGGGGCAGCATGGAGGATAGAAATATCCGCCATCCAGCCTTACTCAAAGGTTATCAGAACCATCAGCAATGGATCATGGTCCATGGCTATTCCCGCCAGCAAGGTTTGATCATGCGAACCGATATGCACCACAGATGCCAAGAAGAGGACAAGGTACTCACCTTGCCCTGGCGCTGGGTCAGTCGCCAAGGTGGCGCAGGAAGTCAACAACATTTAGAACAATGGCTATTAAAGCAAGGGGCACGTTTAGATCAACTCAATGTGGTGCTAACAGCCTACAGCGAGCGTGAACTTGCAGGATATATAGCACGGGGTGATGCCGACATTGGTTTTGGGTGCCAATCCGTAGCCTTGGAAAGTGGTTTAAGCTTCGTGCCACTCGTCAAAGAGTCCTTCGACTTTGTTATGCCACAAAGCATCTACTTCCGCAGACAACTGCAACAACTCTTTACTATGTTAAGCAGCGGGCATACACGCCAAATGGCGGCGTTGTTAGGCGGATACGATCTTACTGATTGCGGCCAGTTATTGTGGAGTGCTAACTAACGCCACAAGTGAGCCGCGTTGCACGGCCTTATACTTTTATGTAGCTATATAAGTATAAGGTCGCTACTTCCTCTCTTTGTTCTCCAATTCTAATTGCCGACTTTCATCTTTATTCCTTTTTGGCTTCAGCGGTACGTTTCAATCGAGCGATGAACTGCTGTAATTAATGATTTTGCTGGCATGCAGTGGTGATAAATGCAGCGACTGTGGATAACTTTGGGAATAAGTGGTGGGTAGCTTGTGCCTAGTTTGGGTGTAAAAAGCGATTTGAAAAATAATGCAAAAAACCTGAAAAAAGCCCTTGCACAAAAAGTTCTGCTGCCTATAATGCGCATCCACTGACACGGCAGACAGCGAAAGCAACCGCGGTATCAGTTAGAATCGAATGCAAAATGTGCAGTTGATTCGAAAGCCTCAAGAAGTTTGCAAAAACGCCTTGACGCGACAAGGGAAATGCGTAAAATACGCAGCCCTGACCCGCTGAGCGGTAACGCGAAAGCCGAGGTCAAATGCTCTTTAACAATCTAAACAAGAAATCTGTGTGGACACTCACAGGTGTTGAGTTAATCGAA
>NZ_JAKILE010000006.1:0-257450 GCF_023283775.1 Shewanella seohaensis | reverse complement strand
TGTGGTCCCACCTGATCCCATCCCGAACTCAGAAGTGAAACGCAATCGCGCCGATGGTAGTGTGGGGTCTCCCCATGTGAGAGTAGGTCATCGCCAAGCGCCTAATTAAACGAAGAAGCCAGCTGAATAAGCTGGCTTTTTTGTTTTTCGTGTTTACCATTTCAGTTTCTGTATTCTTCATAAGCCTTCTTTAATTACTAACGTTATTACTCTACGGTCTAAGATGCAGCGTTAATGGAGAACGGCTGATTATCTTGTTTTCTAGACTTTTAAACCTGTGTTCTCATTATTCCTCTAAACACCTTCTTGGCAGCTTAATGCTTTAGCGCTGTATTTCGATGCTTCTTGGATTATGTCCTTACTTATAAGGCTCATCGTTCGATTTAAACTTGTACTCATTTAATAAGAGATTCAAGACCTCATTATCGTTAGATTGCACTTTCTGCTGCTGTTTACTCGGGCCTTAATCTTGAGAGCCAGTAACCCTTCTTTCCCCAATAAAAATATCTGCTTTGCTGTTTCATTAACGAATATTCATTTTATCGCTCGTTCACTAAGGATCCCTCAGACACTTATTGCCGATCTTATGTAAATTGGTCTTACCAATTTACAACCATAGATTGAGTTTGTTATCAATGAGGATGTTGTGAAGTTGTAAATATAGCACTTGATTGGGTTGAAAGCTGGAGGAGGTACTGACGTGAAAGGGGAGCTAACGCAGCAGCTATTAGATGCTGTTGGCATCATGTTATTGGGCATGGGGCTGGTGTATTTATTTTTAAGTGTATTGATATTAGGTGTGAATCTGGTTGCTAAGTGGTGCCGTGAAGAGCCTAAAGCAGCAGATCCGTTAAAGGTGAATGATGCGAGCTCTATCGGAGCTGCAAACACCTTAGATCCTAAATTGGTGGCTGCGATTAGCTTAGCCGTCCAGCAGTATCGTTCTCAGGCTAAATAATGGAGCGCCATATGAACCGAGTAAATTCGATTGTGGCGTCTAAGCCATTACAGTTAACCGATGTCGTCTTGAGGGATGCACATCAGTCTATTTTAGCGACGCGTTTACGCCTCGATGACATGCTTCCGATAGCACCTCTGCTCGATAAAGTGGGATTTTGGTCGCTCGAGTCTTGGGGCGGAGCGACTTTCGATGCCTGTATCCGTTATTTAGGTGAGGATCCTTGGGACAGGATCCGTGAGCTGAAAAAGTTAATGCCAAATACACCTCAACAAATGTTACTGCGCGGTCAAAACCTATTGGGTTATCGCCATTATGCCGATGATTTAGTGACACGTTTTGTCGAGCGTGCCCATGCCAATGGTGTCGATGTATTCCGTATCTTTGATGCGATGAATGATGTGCGTAACCTCGAGATGGCGGTAAAAGCGGTGCGTGACGTCGGTGGACATGCACAAGGCACAATTTCTTATACGACCAGCCCTGTTCATACGGTTGATACTTGGGTCGATATGGCAAAGCGCCTTGAGGACATGGGCTGCCATTCTCTGTGCATTAAAGACATGGCGGGCCTACTCAAGCCGATGGAAGCCTTTGAGCTGATCAGTCGCTTAAAATCACAAACTCAACTCATGCTCTCATTGCACTGCCACGCCACGACGGGGCTGAGTACCGCAACCTATCAAAAGGCGATAGAGGCGGGAATCGATGTACTCGATACTGCTATTTCCTCGATGAGCCAAACCTATGGCCATACGGCAACTGAAACCGTGGTTGCTATGGTGGCGGAGACCGAGCGTGAAACTCACTATGACCTTGTCTTACTTGAAGAGATTGCCGCTTATTTCCGAGAGGTGCGGAAAAAGTACGCCAAGTTTGAAGGGGCATTAAAAGGTATCGATTCGCGGATCCTTCGCGCTCAAGTCCCCGGTGGCATGTTGACGAATATGGAGAGTCAGCTCAAAGAACAAGGCGCGGCCGATAAGCTGGACGTTGTGCTGGAGGAGATCCCTCGGGTACGTCAGGATTTAGGTTTTCTGCCTTTGGTTACACCAACGTCGCAAATTGTTGGCTCGCAGGCCGTTATCAACGTACTGATGGGGCAAAGATATCAATCGTTGACCAAAGAGACTGAAGGCGTGTTAAGGGGCGAATATGGTGCTACTCCAGCCCCTGTTAATCCCGAGTTGCAGGCTCGAGTGCTTAACGGTGCGGCGGCGATCACTTGCCGTCCTGCAGATTTACTCGCACCCGAGTTGGACAAACTGCGTACGGAGTTATTATCAAAGGCGCAGGAGCAAGGGATTCGTCTCGTCTCAGAGAGCAAAGAAAAGTCTCAGGACGATGATTTACTCATCTATGCGCTCTTCCCGCAGATTGGTTTACAGTTTTTAAAACACCGTCACGATCCAACCGCCTTTGAGCCAAAACCAGAGCTTGCGCCAGTGTTACCTACTACACCGCGTGAGGCCGAAACTTATACTGTTACGGTTGAAGGGCAAACTTATGTGGTTGAGGTTGCCGAGGGCGGCGAAATTAGCCAGATCCAAGTTCAGGGACAAGCCGCACTGCCGCTTGGTCAAGCTTATCCTTCTCAGCCGAGCGCTGCGCCAGTGACTCAAACCAGTGAGGTGAAACTTAAGATGAGCGCGCCACTATCGGGCAATATCTTCAAAGTGCATGTCGGCATTGGTGACAAGGTGTGCGCCGGCGATGTTGTTATCATCCTAGAGGCCATGAAAATGGAGACCGAAATCCGCGCACAGGGGGATGGCATTATTACCCATCTCTTTGTGAAAGAAGGGGATTCGGTTGCCGTGGGTTCTCAATTACTGGCCTTAGCTTAGGAGTCGTTATGGATGGTTTACTGGCTTTCTGGGCCGAAACGGGCATAGCCCATTTTACTGCGGGGCAAGCCTTGATGATGGCTGTGGGCGCCTTGCTGTTATACCTTGCGATAGTGCGTGGCTTTGAGCCACTACTGTTGTTACCTATTGGTTTTGGCGCTGTGCTGGCGAATATTCCCAATGCGGGCTTTACCGAAGAGGGCGGTATGCTGTATTACGCCTACCATGTTGGGATTGAAACCGGGGTATTTCCGCTGCTGATCTTTATTGGGGTTGGCGCGCTGACAGATTTTAGTGCGCTGATTGCCAATCCAAAGACCTTGCTACTCGGCGCGGCGGCGCAGTTTGGGATTTTCGCAACCTTAATTGGGGCGATAGCGCTGAATCTGGTGCCAGGCTTTGAATTTACCATGCAGGATGCCGCAGCCATTGCCATTATCGGTGGCGCGGATGGACCAACGGCGATTTTCCTTGCCTCTAAGCTTGCGCCTGAGTTGTTGGGGGCGATTGCTGTGGCGGCCTATTCCTATATGGCGCTGGTGCCGATTATTCAGCCGCCGATCATGCGTTTACTCACGACCCAAGCCGAGCGTGAGATAAAGATGGAGCAGCTCAGGGAGGTGAGTAAGAAGGAGAAGATCATTTTCCCGCTGATGGTATTGGGCTTAACGATTTTATTCTTACCCGCAGCAACTCCTCTGGTTGGTATGTTTTGCCTTGGCAATCTAATGCGTGAGTCGGGTGTGGTAGATAGATTATCGAAAACGGCGCAAAACGAGCTGATCAATATCGTCACTATTTTCTTAGGCTTGGCCGTCGGTTCTAAACTTTCTGCAGAGCAGTTCTTACGCGTCGAAACCTTAGGGATCTTAGTTTTGGGCGCGTTGGCGTTCGGTATTGGTACTGCTGCAGGGGTGCTGATGGCAAAACTGATGTGCAAATTAACAGGCGGTAAGGTCAATCCATTAATTGGCGCGGCGGGCGTATCAGCTGTGCCAATGGCGGCAAGGGTGGTGAATAAGGTGGGATTAGAGGCTAATCATCATAACTTTTTGCTGATGCACGCTATGGGGCCAAACGTTGCTGGGGTGTTAGGCTCTGCGGTTGCGGCTGGGATTTTACTGGCTGTGCTTGGCTAAGCTGCGAATTTGGAGGCTAGAGCAAAGCCTATTGTGAACCAATAGGCTTTTAAGCCGTTAACCACAGGAGCAGCATAAGAAGCAAAATCACCGTGCCGCTGATGGCTATGATGTAGATAAAGCCACGTTTTCCTTGAGCCAGCGGTAAACCATTGGCTTTTAAAAACAGTATCCACAGCAAGCAAAGGATAAGCGGGAATAAAAATAGTTTAGTCATGCTTCATTCTACTTTTGGTAAATAAGTGAAGAGTTTAACAGCTTGTTTGGTCGAAAGTCATGGACGTTTTATTCGCAATAAGTGAAATACGGATAATAAAAAAGACCGCATTTGCGGTCTTTTTATTGGATAAATCTTTCATGATTTACCCTGAGTGATTAATTATCGGCAATCGCAGTCGTTTGAGTCTCATTGCTGTAGAACTGATCAACATCAAGCTCATTTTCAGATTTGCCAATCACCACGGCGGTCATCATATCACCTGTGACGTTGGTCGCGGTGCGGATCATATCGATAATACGGTCGATGGCGGCAATAAAGGCGATACCTTCTAGGGGTAAACCAATCACGCCTAAGGTAACAGTTAACATCACCATAGCGCTGCCAGGCACGCCAGCGGTTCCGACTGAGGCCACAGTGGCTGTAACGGCAATCATCACATAATCTAAGGTATCGAGTGGAATACCGTAAATTTGAGCGATAAAAATCGCGGCAATCGCAGGGTAGATACCACCACAGCCGTCCATGTTCATGGTGGCGCCAAGCGGCATAACGAAGGCGCTATAACGCTTTGAAACACCCATAGTCTCAACCGCTCTGGTACTTGCAGGCAGAGTGCCGAAACTTGAAGAGGTACTAAAAGCCACTAATTGCGCCGGCATGGCCTTACGGAAAAATTGCACAGGGCTCAAGCCCGCGGCAAATTTCACCAGTCCGCCGTAGACAAAAATCATATGGATAAGGGCGGCAATATAGATAGCGGCGATAAACTTACCTAGAGGTAATAGGGTCGATAAACCATATTCACCGACCACCCAAGCCATTAAACCAAACACGCCGATAGGGGTGAGTTTGAGCACCATGCGTGTCAGTTGGAACATGACTTCAGCACCCGCTTCGATGGTGCGTTTTAGTGGCTCGGCTTTCTCGCCAACTTTGTTGATGGCGATCCCGACTAACGCAGCAAATACAATGATCTGCAGTACTTTTCCATCCGCCAGTGAGGCAAAGGGATTGACTGGGATCATATCGAGCAGCACCTGCGCAAATCCTGGAATATTGCGCTCACGCACTTCCGTGGTGGCCAGTTGCATTGTGCCGCCCATATCGATAAGCGAGCCAACCGCTAAGCCAATCAGTGAGGCAACAGTGCCAGTCAGCATAAACATGCCTAAGGTCTTAAGACTTAAGCGTTTGAGATTCGTTTGAGAGCCGAGCGAGGTGATACTGACCACAATCGCACAGAAGACCAATGGGGCAACCAGCATCTTAATGGCGCTGATAAACAAATCGCCAAGCGGTTTAAGCACAGTGGCGGTTTCACCTAAAAGTACGCCAACGAGCGCACCTAAAATAAAGCCGGCGAGGACTTTTTGCCAAAAAGGAATGCGGCTAATGGTTTGAAGAATCATGCGTTTTCCAAAAAATATATCATTACAAGCCCATGGACCTGAGATGCTAGTATGAGTATCCACTTGAAGTGAGTGAACTTATACCAAGCGACGAGTCAGGTACAGGACATTTTTTGCCATTAAAGGCATTGTATCGGCTGTGATAGGGTTATAACAAACCGATTTTCTTATAACTTATTGTGATAAATGAGTTTGTTGTGAAATGGTTAGTCGCTACATCCTTTTAACGCTGTGGTAGTTCTCTGTTCGAGATCGTGAAAGAGCTGTAATTTCATAGAGTAAGCTTTTATGTCTGAATTAAGCATGATGTTTTCTGGGGCTTTTTTAGCCGCGACCTTGTTACCGGGAGGATCAGAAGTTTTACTGATTGCGTTGCTGAATAAAGCGCCGCAAGCTTGGGTTGCATTAGTGGTGGTGGCCAGTGTCGGCAATACCTTTGGGGCGATGACGAGTTTTTATCTAGGGCGTATTGGCCGGTTTGCAAAGTCCCCCGAGGCCCTAAGTGAGGGAAAGCATGCCAAAGCCTTAGCCCTTATTGAGCGTTACGGTGTTTGGTCGTTATTGTTGTCGTGGGCGCCAGTGATTGGCGACCTATTATGTTTATTGGCGGGATGGTTAAAGCTTAGGGCGTGCCCCGCATTAGTGATGATTTTGATCGGCAAAACCCTGCGTTACCTTATCGTGGCGGCCGCCACATTGCATTGGTTTAGTTAGTTTTTACACTCGTTGTTCGGTTAAAGGATGATAACGCTGCAAAGGAAGTCCTTGTATTGCTTGGAACTTTGTAGGGCTTAATGAGTCTGAACTCATTATTGATACCGAGCATTCTACAGGGGCTAATTTTTTAGCCTATTGATGTATAAGGGGAATACCTTGAAAAAATGGATATTAGCGGTTGCAATTTCTGCCGCACTCGCAGGTTGTGCCAGCCAAACCTCAACCCAATTACCCGCGGGCGTAAAGTTAATTGAAAATGTGCAACTGAAGGACTCTGAAGTCGGTATTCCCTTTAAAAAATATCAGCTTGCCAATGGTCTAACGGTTATTCTGCATCAAGATCATTCCGATCCCTTAGTGCATGTCGATGTGACTTATCACGTCGGCTCGGCTAGAGAACTGGCAGGCCGTTCAGGATTCGCCCATTTATTCGAACATATGATGTTCCAGGGCTCTGAGCACGTCGCCGATGAGCAACATTTTGAGGTGGTAACCGAGGCTGGGGGGACGCTGAACGGCTCAACCAATACCGACAGAACGAACTACTTTGAGACTGTCCCTAGCAACCAGCTCGAAAAAATGCTGTGGCTCGAGTCTGACCGCATGGGCTTTTTGTTGCCGGCGCTAACCAGCGAAAAGTTTGAAGTACAGCGCGAGACGGTGAAAAACGAGCGTGCTCAACGCATTGATAATCAACCCTATGGCCGAATGAGCGAGCGCTTTAACCAGGCGATGTTCCCGGTCGGTCATCCGTATTCTTGGCCTGTGATCGGCTGGCCAGAGGATCTTAACCGCGCCACAGTGGATGATGTGAAACACTTTTTCCAGCGTTGGTACGGCCCGAATAACGCCACACTGACCATTGGCGGCGATTTTGATGAACTACAAGCCTTAGCCTGGGTAAACAAATACTTTGGCGAAATCCCCCGTGGCCCCGAGGTTCAACCTGAGCCTAAGACCTTAGTTACGCTCGATAAGACGCGCTATATCTCGATGGAAGATAACGTGCATCTGCCGCTGATCCGTATCGGCTTTCCGACTGTGTATGCCAGCCATCCCGATGAAGCCGCGCTGGACTTATTAGCCAATATCCTCGGTGGCGGTAAAACCTCACTCGTGTACAAAAACTTGGTGAAGGATGGTTATGCCGTGCAGGCAAGCGTGAGCCAACCCTGCCAAGAGTTAGCCTGCCAGATGTCAATTTATGCCTTAGCCAATCCGCAAAAGGGCGCGACTTTAGCCGAACTTGAACAGCGCATTCTCGACTCGATTAATGAGTTTGAGCAGCGCGGCGTCACCGACGATGACCTGCAAAAAGTGAAAGTGCAGTTTGAGGCCGATACCATTTTTGGCCTGCAGAGCGTAAAAGGCAAAGTGTCTATGCTTGCCTTGAATCAAACCATGTTTGGTGAGCCGAATAAGATTGGAGTAGACCTTGCGCGCTATGCCAATGTGACCAAAGACGATGTAATGCGGGTATTTAAAAAGTACATCAAAGACAAGCCCATGGTGGTGATGAGTGTGGTACCGCAGGGAATGACGGCTTTAGTCGCTCATCCGGATAACTTCACCCCTCAAACCTTGCCCGTGGCGGATACGGCTGTAGAGGGCGATTTACCCGTCGCTAAGTTGGTGTCAAGTTTCGACCGCTCAACAATGCCAGCCTCGGGCGCAGCACCCGTGCTTAAAGTCCCGACAATTTGGACCACTAAGTTAGCAAATGGCATCGAAGTGATGGGCACTCAAAGCAGTGAAACCCCGACTGTGGAGTTAGTGATTTATCTTAACGGCGGGCACAGATTAGTGCCCGTTGAAAAGGCTGGCCTAGCAAGCTTAACCGCTGAGATGCTGAATGAGTCGACTCAAAAGCGCTCAACAGAGCAATTGTCGCAGGCGCTTGAGATGCTCGGCAGTACGGTGGACTTTAGTGCCTCCGAATCCCAAAGCACGATTAAGGTGTCGGCGCTCACCGAGCACTTGGATGAAACCTTAGCCATATTGGAAGAAAAGCTGTTCCAGCCTGCGTTTAACGAGGCCGACTTTGCGCGGGTGAAGCAGCAACAGTTGCAGCAAATTCAGCATATGCAGTCAGACCCAGGCTATGTCGCTAACTCTGCGCTGTATAGCTTGCTTTATGGCAAGAATAACACTCAAGGCGTCAGCGATGCAGGGACCTTAGATTCCGTTGCCGCGCTGACACTTGCGGATGTGAAGGCGTTTTACGTTGAGCAGTACCGTGGTGCGAACGCTAAAATCATTACGGTAGCGAATCTGCCTGAAAGTGCATTGCTACCCAAACTTGCTGGATTGAGTCAATGGCAAGGTGAGGCGAGTAGATTGCCTCCACTCAAGTCATTCCCTGCGCTGAAGGGCGGGACTATCTATCTGATCGATAAACCGGGCGCCGCGCAGTCGGTGATTAACATTGCCAAACGTGCCTTACCCTATGATGCAACAGGTAATTATTTCAAATCTTACCTGATGAACTATCCGCTAGGTGGCGCCTTCAATAGCCGTATTAACCTCAATTTACGTGAGAACAAGGGGTATACCTATGGGGCTCGCAGCTCATTTACTGGTGGCGTCGAAGTCGGTGATTTTGTGGCCTCGAGTGATGTGCGTACCGATGTGACTGCCAAGGCGGTAAATGAATTTATCAAAGAGATCAAAGCCTATCAGCAGAATGGGATGACGGACACTGAGCTCGGCTTTATGCGTAACTCGGTTTCCCAAGGACAAGCTTTGGATTATGAGACGCCTTATCAGAAGGCGGGCTTTATGCGGATGATCCAGCGTTACCAGCTGAGCCAAGATTTTACTACCGAGCAGGACAAAATTATAAATACTGTAACAAAAGATGAACTCAATGCCCTCGCGGCTTCCGAGCTAGATATCTCGAAAATGATCATCTTAGTGGTGGGAGATAAGGCGAAAATTGAAGCGGATTTAGCAACTTTAGGCTATCCAATTGAAACTTTAGTATTGTAAATTAGCTTTTCGACCCAATATAAATTGCAGACAAGCTAATTGTGCAGCACAACCTCGCTGCCAGTCTAAAGTATTAACGAGTAAGACGGTGACAGCATTAGCTGTCACCGTCTGCGTTTTATCGCAGAAGAATGTAATTAGGCTTGCTCCACGGACAGGTTTAGATTTATTTTGAGGCGTATTTTGAAAGATAAGCCTCAAAATAAAGGTCTGACTGTTAACCTTGTCGCGATAGCGAATCACCAATCAGAGAAGCGCAAATTGAAGCCATTCAATGAATTAGTACAACATTTCTCGGACGCTCAAGGGCGTGCCGCACTCCTTGGCATGTTACGTGGAATTGAGCGTGAAGCGCTACGTATCGACGAGTCAGGCTACCTTGCGTTAGATGGTCATCCATTAGAGCTCGGCTCGGCATTAACGCATTCGCGCATTACGACAGATTACAGTGAAGCACTGCTTGAATTTATCACGCCGGTAAACAATCACGTTGGCCCCCTATTGCAAGGACTCACCGAGACCCATGCCTTTAGCGTGCGTCATTTGCATGGTCAGCGCCTGTGGCCCGTGAGCATGCCATGTTACGTGAAGGATGAGCAGAATATTCCGGTCGCCCGTTATGGCAGTTCTAACACAGGCAAGATGAAAACCTTGTATCGCAAGGGCTTAACCTACCGTTATGGCGCTCTGATGCAGATCATCTCTGGGGTGCATTTTAACTTCTCGGTATCGCAGGAGCTGTGGCAAAGCCTCTATGAGTTGAGTGATAAAAGCGTGAGCTTTGAGGATTTTATCTCCGAATCTTACTTTGGTCTCATTCGCAATTACCGCCGTTTAGTCTGGGTGTTACCTTATCTGTTTGGCGCATCGCCTGCGCTGTGTAGCTCGTTTATTAAGGGGCAGAAGACCGATTTACGCTTTGAAAAATCGGGTCGCGGCACCTTGTATTTACCCTATGCGACTTCGTTGCGAATGAGCGATCTGGGTTACACCAATAAAGAGCAGGAAGATCTCAATATCAGCTATAACTCCCTGCCTGAGTATCTGGCTGGGGTGAGCGCCGCGATTAAGATGCCATCGGCCAACTTTGCCAATATTGGGGTGAAGGTGGATGGTGAATATCGCCAGCTCAATGCCAATGTGCTGCAAATTGAAAATGAATTTTACTCGCCTATCCGTGCGAAGCGCGTCACCAAAAGCGGTGAGAAGCCCTCTGAAGCCCTTGCCCGTGCGGGGGTTGAATATATTGAGGTGCGTGCATTAGATGTAAATCCCTTCAGCCCGATTGGGATTGAAGAGAACCAAGTGCGTTTCCTCGACTTGTTCTTACTCTATTGCTTACTAACCGAGTCGCCTAAGTCCGATGCGGCAGAAGAAGCCCGTTTAAGTGCTAACTTAAAATCTGTCGTGCTTGAAGGCCGTAAGCCAGGGCTTGAGTTATTAACCGAGACAGGTACACGCTCACTGCAAACGTGGCTTTTGGATCTGTTTGAGCATTTGGATTCATTGGCTAAGTTACTCGATGGCGATAAACAGGATTACCAAGCGGCATTAGCCCATTGGCGTGAAGCCGTGAATGACCCACAAAAGACCTTGTCTGGGCAAGTCATCCAGCAATTAATCACCAAAGGCCAAGACCATGGACAATGGGTGATGTCACTGGCGCAGCAATATCACCAATATTTTATGGATTACCCCTTATCAGCCGAGGTTGTCAGCGATTATCAAGCCGAGGCGCAAGCATCGCTTAATAAGCAAGCAGACATCGAAGCGGCGCAAAGTGCGGTATCCTTTGATGATTATCTGACGGACTATTTCGGGACTTCATCCTAATGAGTCACTATTTAACCGGGCACAAACTTACACTGGCTGCCAGTCTACTAGGGCTCACGGCATTCTTGTCAGGTTGCGCCTCCTCGCCTGAAGATGACTTAAGTTGCGGGACTGTGTCTGGGTATTTACAGCCCGATGCCAGCACCCATTGGTATCGCGTGGTGGTGACCCATCTCAATGGTAAGCCTGTGGTATCTAAACCTAATTATCAATTGGCGCCTGGGGAATATGAGTTCACGGTCGCCGAGTTGATTGATGCACCTTCTTTGGGCGTATCCCTCAGTGCGCGCACTCCTAAAACCTTTAAGTTAAAGGTTGAAGGACATCAGCGTTACCATATTGGCGCCTTATTCCACACGGATAAGCGCTATATGGGGAAAGATACCAACTATTGGGAACCCGGTGTGTGGCAGCAAGAAAACCATGAATGTCAGTTTGATCTTAGCCCTGAAACAAAATAATCAGATTTAACAACGGATTGTCATTTCTGTTAATGAGTTTGACCTGATAATAGGCGCTAAGGTGATCTTAGCGCCAAAAACAGGATTGGCGCTTTGCCTCACCCTATGACTGTGCGATGATGGGCCAGTTTTATTTCTTGGGAGAACAAGCGATTAATGAAATGGCTTTCGACAACTCTGTTATGTGCATCCATAGGTTTTCTCTCTGGCTGCGCCACTTCTCCGCCTAAATCTCCCGATAACCTTTGCGATATTTTTCAAGAGCATCGTTCATGGTACGAAGCCGCTAAGGACACCCGTGATAAATGGGGCGTGCCTGTGCATGTGCCGCTGGCGATGATGTATCAAGAAAGCTCCTTCAAGCATAATGCCGCGCCGCCAATGGAGTATTTTTTAGGGTTTATTCCCATCGGGCGAGCCAGTGATGCCTATGGCTATGCGCAGGCAAAAACCATGACCTGGGATGATTATGTTCGTGAAACGGGAAACAGTTGGTCTTCGCGGAGTAATTTTGATGATGCCATGGATTTTATGGGTTGGTTTATTTACAAGACCAATAAAATTAATGGGGTGTCCAAGTGGGATGCGAGGGCGCAATACCTCAACTACCACGAAGGATGGGGTGGCTATCGCCGTGGGACTTATAAATCTAAGGCGTGGCTGGTCAAAGTTGCGGCTAAGGTGGATGACAGGGCTAAGCGTTATGCGGCCCAGTATAAAACCTGTCAGGAGGATTTAGATTCTTCTTGGCTATGGCGCTTATTCTTCGGGTAGCCTAAATCCATTTGTGGAGCTTATCGCGGATAGGCTCCTTGCTAAACTCATTGCGTCAGTTGGTTATTGGCCGCAATCGCTTCGAGTGCTTTTATCGCTTTTTTCTTACCGCGTTTTTGCTCATACATTGCATTATCCGCCTGTTTGAAAGACTTGGCCCAATCATTGTCATAGGCCGACATGCCCACGCTGAAGTTTAGATTGAGCGACGACTCTTGGTGCAGCTTGAGGCGCATGGCATCAAGGTCATTTTCGAGCTGCTCTAGCGGGCCATGGCAGAGGGCAACAAACTCATCACCCCCAAAGCGTGAGATGATGCCTTTATGCTTCCAAAAGCCGAGGATAGTCTTAGCCACTTGCTTTATCGCTAAATCGCCGACTTGGTGCCCCTGTTGGTCATTAATGCTCTTGAGATTATCCATATCGATAATCACCAAATAACTGCCTAAGTGTGCCTTGGGTTGCCAATGCAGTAGGGCATCTTCAAAATTTTTGCGGTTATAGAGTCCAGTGAGATTGTCGAAATTCGCCAATTTGGTGATTTGCAGTGACTTTTGATACAAGGCAATCGCATTGCTGGCTTCATGGGTGAGAATGGAGACCAGATTACGGTCGTAGTCGCTAAATGCGCCTACGCTACTGCTATCGAGATTAAGCATGCCGTAGAGTTTGCCGTCGATGCGTATCGGGCTGGACAGCGTCGAGCGGATAGGATGTTTGGCAGCCGTGAGTAAGATGTGCTGTTCTTCGGTTGTGAGCGTGCTGGCGGCATTGATGTTCTTCATATCATCGACTACCACCACGCGATCGCATTTCCCCTTAGTGAGTCGATATTCGAAGGATTGCTCGAGGGAAAAATTCAATTGCTTGAGCATGTTAAGGTCGAGTCCCACCACGGATTCGAAATGCAGCCTATGGGTCTCTTCGTTGACTTTGATGATGCTGCCCATTTCTGCACCGTTAATGATACAGACGGCTTTATTGAGCAGCGCGTCGAGAAACGCATGCTCATTTTTATATTGGCTCGACAGGTGGGCAAGTTCATAAATAGCATCGTTAATACTGACGACCTGCTCTAAGTGTTGCCATAACCGCATTAAGCGGCCCTGGTGAAGATAATAAATAAGGCTGTAGGCAATCACATAGATAAGACAGACAAACAGCAGGGGGAGGATAGTCCAGCCTTCGGTGGGGGCATTAAACACAAATAATAAGACGAATAGCACTATCGGCACTATCAAGAGCAATAGATGATAACGATAGTCCAAGCGGTCTATGGTTTTACGTTTAAAATTATCCCTTAATTTCACTCGGCAGTTCCCTTATTCGTGCTCCGGTTAGTCTGTTTTAATCACTCGGTCACTAACTCATTCACGTTGAGTTTGGATAAGTATATAACGAAGATGGAGAAATCAACTGATAAGAGCACAAATATGTACTCTTATCAGTGATCTGTGCGCTCAATTAGGCTTTAGCAAACTCAGCTAAAATCCACGCGAGGGGCGCTTGGTATTGGCTTGGCATCCAAGTTTGCAGCGCGCTAATGCTGTCTTTTAACACGGCAGTATTCGGCACAGAAAGGTTTAAATGCCCGACTTTACGGCCAGGACGAACCTCTTTGTTGTACCAATACAGTTCGGCATTGGGCAGGCTTAACCAGCGGGGATCGTTTTCGATACCAATCAGGTTGACCATCACGCATTGAAAGTTCACCTGTGGCTGCGGAATCGCAATACCGCACAGGGCTCTTAAATGCAGTTGGAATTGATCCATATGGGTACCCGCTTGGGTCCAATGGCCTGAGTTGTGCACCCGCGGCGCTAACTCGTTAACCAGCAGCTTATCGCCCACTCGGAAACATTCCATCGCCATCACGCCGACATATTCTAGCTCATGCATAATAGCACTCAGCATGCCTTCCGCTTGCGCTTGCAGGTGATTCAGACGAGTCAGTGGCGAAATTGAGGCCATCAAAATGCCATCTTGGTGCAGGTTGAGTGTTAATGGATAAAACACGCATTGACCTTCACGGGTACGTACGCCGACTAAGGAGACTTCTTCATCGAAGTTAATTGCTTGCTCGGCAATGGCCAAGTTACGCCAATCTTGGGGGATCTCTCCCGCTTCGGCTTGTTTTAGCCAATGTTGGCCCTTACCGTCGTAGCCACCCGTACGGCGCTTCATCAGCACGCGAGGACCAAAGGCTTGGTATAGGTTTTCGACGTTGGTCTTATCATCGACGAGTGTCCAAGGCGCGGTTGGGACTTGGATCTGATCGAGTAAGCTTTTTTGGCTGTAACGGTCGGCCAAACGGCTAAATACTGGGCCGTTAACAAAATGCGGATGGGTGCTGAGTTGTAAGCTTAGGGCGGATTCAGGCCACTGCTCGCGTTCAGCGGTGATGATATCGTGAGGTGCCAGCGGCAGGATTTCATCGGTGGGCGTCATGATATCGACGGCGCGAACATCAATCGCCAGAGGTTCGCCCGCATGGGTCAGCATGGCGCCAAGCTGGCCATTACCTAATACCCAAACCTTAGGTTTTGAACTTGCTTGAGTCATTAGGCTTCCCTCGGATCGGGATTGTCCAGCACTGCGCGGGTTTGTTCTTCTCTAAAGGCTTCTAAACGTGCGGCAAGTTCAGCATCGTTATTCGCAAGAATTTGGCAGGCGAGTAGTCCGGCGTTAAAGGCTCCAGCGGTTCCGATGGCCAGTGTGCCAACGGCAATGCCTTTTGGCATCTGTACGATAGACAGTAAGCTATCCATGCCCGACAGCGCTTTGCTTTGTACTGGTACACCTAATACGGGTAAGCGAGTTTTTGAGGCAATCATACCGGGTAAGTGAGCAGCACCGCCCGCACCACCGATAATAATTTTAAAACCACGGTCAGCGGCACCGGCTGCAAACTCCATCAGTTTATCTGGCGTTCTATGGGCAGATACGACTTCAACATGGTAAGGCACTTGCAGTTTATCCATGATCTCAGCGGCGGCTTCCATTGTGGGCCAATCACTCTTAGAACCCATAACAACAGCAACAAGGGCTTGCATGATAACTCCTTAACTCACTAATTTTAATTATATTTCGACCTTGTATCAGGTCTGGGTACAGTCGATGTCCGCAACCCCTGTCAGAGCCGGGAGCATCATGGCGCAGAATAATAGCATGTAAAGCCTGATTTCTGACGTTTTTTGCGCGTAAAAATAGCGCTTTTAGCGTGGATAAAGTGTTCGCTGAATGGGCTTAACGTCGCGGTCATCCACAAAGACCGATAAGGGGCTTTGGGGATGAGGTACAAAATCGTTAATCCTAAATGTTAGTTGTCTCTGCCGCGCTTGATTCGCAGGTCTGTTCTGGCAGCGGTGCCTCCGCCAACGCTTCGCGCAGAGTGGGATAAAACTTCAATACCCCTTCAATCGGCTGCACTTTAGCTCTCGCAAGGGTACGAATGGGCTGGAACTGCAAATCCGCCACAATCAATTTAGTGTGGTTAAGTTTACACTTATCGATGAGTTTATTGAGCGCCGACAAACCGCCCGCATCGAGAATGGACACCCCATCTAAGTAAAGCACTATCACTTGTTTGTCTTGGGTGAGGCTCGCTATCTCGGCAAAAATCCGATCCGCCGCGGCAAAGAATAATGGTCCGTTAATCTTTATCACCGCCCAGTCAGCGGGAAGTGGTTGATCAACATAGCGTTTATTGGTGCTGATATCATAGAGCTTGGTCATCTCGGCTATTTCTTTCATAAACAGCAGAGCGGCTAAGATAATGCCCACGCTGATGGCGATCACCATATCGAAGATCACCGTTAAGGAGAAACAGCTTAAAAACACTAAGATATCGCTGGTGGGCGCCGTTTTAAGTAAATGCACCGCTTTGGGGGCTTCACTCATATTCCAAGCCACTACCAGTAATAATGCGGCCATGGCCGACATGGGTAAATAGGCGAGTACTCCTGCGAGCGCGACTAACCCTATTAACACCACAAGAGCGTGGAGCATCGATGCTATCGGGCTCTGGGCGCCTGCCTTAACGTTTGCCGCGCTGCGCGCAATGGCGGCTGTTGCCGGGATACCGCCAAAGAAGGGGGTAATAATATTACCTATGCCTTGGCCGAGAAGTTCGCTGTTTGCGCTGTGGCGTTTGCCTGTCATGCCATCAAGCACTACTGCACACAGTAGCGATTCAATCGCGCCTAGCATGGCAATCGCAAAGGCGGCGGGAAGTAATGCTTGAAAGGTCGCCAGATTAAATTCAAAGGCTTGACCGTTGGCGCCAGTTTGTAACCAAGGCCATTCAAAGTGGGGGAGAACCGCGGGGATCCCTGTGCCGACACTGCCGTCGCTTAATTGATAATGAAAGCGTGTCCCTATGGTTTCAATCTCTGCGCCCATGGCATTTAGCACTAGAGCGAGAATACTGCCTAGGGCGATTGCGGGCAGATGAGCTGGTACTGGGATCTTCAATTTAGGCCAAAGTAGCATAGTGGCTAAGGTGGCACTGGCGACGAATAAGCTTGGCAAGTGAAGGCTGGGTAATGCCTGACCTAAGGCCATGAGTTTGGCAAAATACTGCTCTGGCATGTGTTCTATATGCAGGCCAAAGAAGTCTTTTAGCTGCAAGGTTGCAATCACCACCCCGATCCCCGCGGTAAAGCCTAAGGTGACGGATTCTGGAATGTAGAGGATCAATCTGCCGAGCCTTAACATCGCCATGGCAACTAACATCATGCCTGACATCACTGTGGCAATGAGCAGCCCCGCCAAACCAAATTGCTGGGCGATGGGATAGAGTAATACCACGAAGGCGGCCGTTGGCCCTGACACGCTATAACGGGAGCCGCCCGTCATCGCAATGATAAAACCACCGACAATGGCGGTGTATAGGCCATATTGTGGTGCGACGCCGCTGGCAATCGCTAGTGCCATTGCGAGCGGAATGGCAATAATCCCGACGGTGAGTCCCGCCAGCAGATCTTGTCCAAAACGCTTAACCGAATACTTATCTTTTACGCACGCCTCGCTAAGGGCGTGGGCAATTCTTAATGAAAATAAATGAGCAGAGTGTGACACGTGTGGGTCCATAAACGCGGCTTGTTACAAGGCTCTATTTTAGAGTCCAGAAAAATGTCCTTGTGTGATCATAGTTGCAAAAGGCGGTTAAATGTCTTTGTTTTTAATAAATACTGTGCTTGGTAAAGTGAATGTGACAATTTCTCTCTCCAAATAACCCTTTTGTGCCGGGTCTGCGTTTATAGAGATATCAACCATTGAGAACACTTTGATTAGGCCACTATCATGAGATATCCATCTTCAGTCTTTCACCACAGAACGCATTTAAGCTTTGTTGTTTCGGGATTAACACTCGCCGTATTACTTGGTTTGAGTGGTTGCAGTGATAAAACCCCGGAGCAGCAAAAGCGTGCTGAATTAGCCGCTCAAGCAAAACTCGCCGCAGAGCAACAGGCAGAGCTTGATGAAAAAGCTGAGCTTAATGAAAGGACCGAGCGTCAGGCCAATATGCAGCGGGATGCCGCTATCGCCATGCATGAGCAAGTCTCGTCAGCAAAACTGCGGACAATGAGTGCTGAGAGTCGAGCCTATATCGCTCAACCTGCGGCCAGTATCAGTGCGGCGCCCGCGTTCAACGGCGATTGGCCAGGGGCTGTGCCACCGGAGCGCAATCGATTTGAGAAACAAGTGCAAAACGGCATCATGGTTGCGGGGGAGATCCCGGTTTCCACCTTTGCTATCGATGTTGATACCGGTAGTTACACGACCTTAAGACGAATGTTGAAGGAAGGTCGATTACCACAGAAGGATACGCTGCGGGTTGAGGAAATGCTGAATTATTTTTCCTATGACTATCCACTGCCGGGGAAAAATGAGGCGCCATTTAGTGTTACCACTGAGCTTGCACCATCGCCCTATAACGATGACATGATGTTACTTCGCATCGGTTTGAAAGGCTATGAGCAGAGTAAAGCCGAACTCGGCGCCAGTAACTTAGTGTTTCTGCTGGATGTGTCAGGGTCAATGGCATCGCCAGATAAGTTACCTCTATTGCAAACTGCCTGGAAAATGCTGACTCAGCAACTTGATGCTCAGGATAAGGTATCGATTGTCGTCTATGCTGGCGCCGCTGGAGTCGTGTTAGATGGCGCGGCAGGTAACGACAGCCAAACCCTTAACTATGCGTTAGAGCAGCTCAGTGCGGGTGGTTCTACCAATGGGGCGCAGGGGATTCAGCTTGCCTATCAGCTTGCGAAAAAGCACTTTGTTGAAGGCGGCATTAATCGAGCCATTCTCGCGACAGACGGTGACTTTAATGTCGGCACGACCAACCTCGATGAATTAATCGATTTGGTTAGCGAGCAGAAACAACAGGGCATTGGGCTAACGACGCTCGGCTTTGGTATGGGCGATTACAATGACCATCTGATGGAGCAATTGGCCGATAAGGGCAACGGACAATACGCCTACATTGATTCTATCAATGAGGCGAGAAAAGTGCTGGTGGAACAGTTAAGTGCAACTTTACTCACCATAGCAAAAGAGGTGAAAGTGCAGGTCGAGTTTAATCCTGCTCTTGTGGCCGAATACCGTCTTATCGGTTATGAGAACCGCGCCTTAGCGCGTGAAGATTTTAATAACGACAAGGTGGATGCGGGCGAAATAGGCGCTGGGCATACGGTCACGGCACTTTACGAGCTGCGTTATGTTGATGCGGGTAATTTGGCTAATGATCAACTTCGCTATGGCTATAATCCCAAGACTGGCAATGAAAAATATAGCCGCGATGAAATCGCCTATCTTAAATTACGTTATCAGCTACCGGATGCGACTCAAAGCCAGTTACTGAGTTATCCAATCCGTGCCGACCAAAGGGTAAACTCATTAGCACTGGCGAGTGATGATTTTCGTTTTGCCGCTGCAGTGGCAGGATTAGGACAGTTGCTGAATCAAAGCCACTATTTGCATCAATTTGATTATAATAAGCTTAGTGCGCTCACACGTTCTGCGCTGGGGGACGATACCAGTGGCTACCGACATGAATTTATGCAACTTGTCGATACCGCTGCAATGCTTGCACAAACACAGCGAGTGCCAATCAAAAAATCCTTTGATGCCGGAGATAAACCTTTCCCGCCCGAGGATAAACCGCATCAACAATGAGCCAAATTATTATGTTTCAGTTAGTTAACCATTAGGGAGCTGCTATGGCCTTGGCGATATCGCAAATGCATGCCCATGAGCATACCGATGAACAGTTAATGCAACGCTATGCCAAGGGCGATGGCAAAGCTTTTGAGCAGCTTTATCTTAAACACAAAGGCGCCTTGTACCGTTACTTTGTGCGTCAACTCGGAGACAAACAGTTAGCCGAAGATTTATATCAGGAAACCTGGGGGCGGGTGATCCGTGCCGCCACCAATTATGAGCCGAGCGCCAAATTTAATACTTGGCTCTATCGGATTGCCCATAATCTGTTGATTGACCATGTTAGGGCGGTTAAGCCAGTTGATCTAGTCAGTCACGATAACGAGGAAGGGCTAGATACTTTTGTGGGAGCAGAGCAGGAACAACCCGATGTGCATTGGCAGGAAACGCAAAAAAGCTTGTTGCTGAAAACCTGTATTGCCCTGTTACCCCAAGTGCAAAAAGAGGCCTTTATTCTCAATATCGAAATGGGTTTTACCGCTGCAGTGATAAGCGATATCGCAGGGGTAACACTCGAAGCGACCAAGAGCCGAATTCGCTACGCGTATCAAAGCTTAAAAGATTGTGTCAATGCTAAATGGCAGGAGGTGGGTCATGAGTAATTTGACTCTGTCATCGGAAGAAGAGGCGCTACGTCAGGAAGTTTCGGCTTGGTATCACAAGCAAGCACTGGAAATGCCACCTGAGCGACTTGACCAAGATATATTGCGCCTGTCACAGGCTCATTTGGCTGACATCAACGTTAACCAGCTCAAGCCTTCTGTCACGCCTGTGTGGCGCCGTTTTCCATGGGCGTTATCGAGCGCAGCCTCCTTAGTGCTCGTCGTCGGTTTAGTGATCCTCAACCGAGGCCATTTTGAGGAAGAGTTAGTTGCGCCAGCCGCTCTGACTATGAGTGCGCCTATGCCCGCTCAGGCTGAGTTAGATAATGCTGCACAACAAGCAGATATGGCGCATCAAGCTAGAGAAGAAGCTGCCACACAAAATAGGCAAAGGGAAGCAATGAGGGCACAGGCTAAGATGTCTGCGCAGGAAAATCAGCAACTAGAGTCTCGAGCAGCAACACAAATGGCACGGGCACTACCGCAGCAAGATACACCTGTAATGGCTCGGGAAGAAGCTATGATGGAGTCTTTAACTCACTTACAAGCCTTGATTGAAGCCAAACAAACACAGGAGGCATCTGCCTTAGTGCAGACGCTACAGAAGCAATACCCAGAGTTGGCAAAAGCCGAGGGAGAAGCAACCGCAGATGATACGCAAGCGATAGCGAAGTTTAAGGCATTGCAACGCCAGTTGAATCAACTTACAAAATAACATAAATAAACAGTGAGTTAGCTTTGCTTTAGTTAACTCACTGTCCATTCTTTATTAGGCATTTAGGGTTAATCAGCCTATCAATTCACGTATTTTTACAGACTCTCATGTTAATTACTTGATCGTGGTCATAAAGTGAACACGAATTCGCCTGTTATATTGGAGATCGATAAACGACTTGACTAGTATCAATAGTCAGAGTCCCAGTTTCAGGAGGCGATATGCTTAAAAGACTCATGCATGATCATAAACATATAGCAGTGTTGTTGAATGTCTTGAAAAACAAGCAGATGAAATTAGCTGAAGGTGAAGCCATCAATTTTATCGTGGTTCGGGACATAGTTGAGTATATGCAAGGATATGCTGAGCGCAGTCATCATCCTGTGGAAGACATTATCTATGCTTACTATTTGGCGCATAAGGCGAACGATGAAATTGATAAGCTGAGTGACGAGCACCAAGTGGTGACGGCGGCATCCTCGGCGTTAATGAATACCTTAAATCTCATTTTGAGTGATATTGTGGTCGCGAGGGATAAGTTAGTCGCTGATTTTGCAGAATATGTGGAGCTGCAAGAAAAGCATATGCAAATGGAGGAGCGGGAAATCTTCCCGTTACTGGCTAAAACCTTAACCGATAAGGATTGGCAGGTAATTGAGCAACAGTGCCAAGCGTCTTTAATCGATGATCCGTTATTCCTCGACCGCGAGCAACAGGCCTTTGATGAACTGCGCTCTTACCTCAGGACAGCCGAATAGCGGAATGTAAAAACAGAAAAAGCGCCATTGGCGCTTTTTCTTTATATGCTGTTTATCAAACAATGGGTTACAACTGGATAGCGTCTATATCGTAATCAAAGTTGTTATCAATCTCTTGAAGTTCCTTGAGTAAACGATGTTTGTCCTTTAACGCTTCAATTTCTCGCCACTTACGCTTTTTATTGGAGCCTCGCGAGCGATCGGGTCTTTCTACGACTTCATCTAGCGCACAACCATAATCTAAACGATCCATGGTAACCTCCTGTTGTTGTATGTTTTGTCAGCGATTAAATAACATATTTTCAAAACAGGGTGCAAGAATTATGTTTCATTTGTGTTAACTTGAAATGAAGTTTGAATGATATGTCATTGATCTTCGCGGGAGTGGTAGAGGAAGTTGTGAGGGAATATCTTAAGTTTATTAATGAGATAAAATAAAAAAGCCAGCGGTTGCTGGCTTTTTGCTCGATCAGATTTTACCGTGTCGATATAGGTTAATTAACCCATTGCTCGAGGCATCTAAGGCGGTGGCATCTTGCTCTGCGCCGATACGGGCGAGGACGTCATTACCTAAGCTTTTACCGAGTTCAACACCCCATTGGTCGAAGGAGTTGATGTCCCAAATAGCGCCTTGGACAAAGGTTCTGTGCTCATAGAGCGCAATCAGTGCACCTAAGGTTTCAGGAGTCAGCTTATCCATTAACAGAGTATTGCTTGGCTTATTGCCAGGCATGACTTTATGTTTGGCGATAAGTAACTTCTCTTCATCACTTAAGTTGCTCTTGCTCAATTCGGCCAGCGCTTCATCTAAGGTGCGGCCTTGCATGAGCGCCTGAGTCTGTCCGAAGCAGTTAGAAGCTAACTGATCATGGTGTTCACCAATAGGATTATGGCTTTGCAGCGGCATAATGAAATCGGCCGGAATTAATGCAGTACCTTGATGTAGCAGCTGGTGGTAAGCGTGCTGACCATTTGTACCTTCGCCGCCCCAAATCACAGGACCCGTGCTGTAATCCACATGGGTACCATTAAGGGTGACTGACTTACCGTTACTTTCCATATCCAGTTGTTGGAAGTAAGCGGGAAGTCCGCGTAGGTAATGATCGTAGGTCAATACCACATGACTTTGAGCATTAAAGAAATTGCCATACCACAGAGACAGTAATCCCATGATCACTGGCATGTTTTCCGCTAGAGGCGCATTGGCAAAATGGGTATCCATTTGGTGCGCGCCCTTTAATAGGGAGCGGAAGTTATCCATGCCGATGAGTAAAGCGATGGGTAAACCAATGGCTGACCAAAGTGAATAACGACCACCAACCCAGTCCCACATTGGGAAAATATTGTCAGCATCGATACCAAAATCGGTCGCTTTTGCCACGTTAGAGGTCACGGCAACAAAGTGTTTCGCCACATCTGACTGTGAACCACCTTTGGCTAAGAACCACGCCTTCGCCGTTAGGGTATTGGTCAGCGTCTCTTGTGTACCAAAAGACTTAGACGACATGATAAACAGAGTGGTTTCTGGATCGAGCAGCTTGAGTTTTTCACTGATCGAGGTGCCATCGACGTTGGCAACGAAATGGCAGTTGAGACCCGTAATCCAGTAAGGGCGTAATGCTTGGGAAACAATTTTAGGGCCAAGGAACGAACCACCGATTCCGATACTGACGATATCGGTAATGGCTTTGCCAGTGAAACCTTTCCATTGTCCTGAGGTGACTGAAGTAACAAACTGCAGCATTTTGTGCAGCGTTTGCTGTACTTCTGGAACGATATCTTGACCTTCGGCAACAATGGATTGCTCGGCGGTGCTGCGCAGTGCGGTATGTAATACGGGACGTTTTTCGGTGGTGTTAATAATATCACCGGCAAACATCGCCTTGATTTTAGCGTCAAGCTTTGCCTCTTGCGCCAGTGTCAACAGCAAGTTGAGTGTCTCAGGTGTCGCTCTATTTTTTGAATAATCTAAAAATAAGCCACAGGTAGAAAGCGACATGTTGCTAAAGCGTGCAGGATCGCCTGCAAAGAGTTCCCGCATATGCGGGAGCTGATGGCTATGCGCTGCTAACGCTTGCCAAGTTGTGCTTTGGGTCAAGATAGTCATCGAATCGTCTCCGAAGATACTTAGTTTGCCAGTTTTGCCTTGAGCATGACTTCGAGTTTGCCTTGGTCGATGGCGAAGTTACGGATACCTTCTGCTAACTTGTCGACAGCCATAGGATCTTGGTTGAAGTCCCAACGGAATTGCGCTTCGGTTAACAGCTCACCGGCAGCAACTGTGGTGCTGGCAGGAATGAGTTTAGGTTGAATAGCGACTTGAGAGTTTGCCAGCTCTTCGAGTAATGAAGGGCCAATAGTCAGGCGGTCACAACCCGCTAATTCGATGATTTCACCGATATTACGGAAACTTGCACCCATGACTACCGTGTTATAGCCATGCTGTTTGTAGTAGTTGTAAATTTCAGTCACAGAAACAACACCTGGGTCATTTACTGCGTCATAGTCTTTACCTGTGTCTTTTTTGTACCAGTCGAGGATGCGGCCAACGAATGGAGAAATTAAGTACACGCCCGCTTCTGCACAGGCACGTGCTTGAGCAAAGCTAAATAGTAGGGTTAAGTTACAGTTGATGCCTTCTTGCTCTAACTCTTTGGCGGCACAAATGCCTTCCCACGTTGAGGCTAATTTGATCAGAATGCGAGATTTATCCACACCCGCTTCTTGGTACAGACGTACTAGCTTATGCGCTTTGGCAATGGATTTTTCTTTATCGAAGGATAAGCGGGCATCCACTTCGGTCGAAATACGGCCTGGGACCAGTTTTAGGATCTCGACACCAATGTTCACTGCAAGTTTATCGCTGGCATCATCAATCTGTTGCTCAATATCAGCACTTTGTAATTTAGCCCACGCGATAGCATTGTCGATTAGAGCGCTATACTCGGGAATTTGAGCCGCTTTTAAAATGAGTGATGGGTTGGTCGTTGCGTCTTCTGGCTGATAGCGTTTGATCGCTTCAATATCGCCAGTATCGGCCACAATCGTAGTGTATGACTTGAGTTGCTCTAATGTATTTGCCATGAAAAACATCCTTCTCAGATAGCGGTCTAAACTCAGAAATGAACTGATGACTATTAGAAGCGATTTTGCCAACTTTTCCAACCATCAATGTAAAAAAATTACAAAAATGGTAAAACTATATCGAATTTAGGCGAAAAGCTGTGATTGCATTACAACAGTGAGCTAAGCGTCATCAGATTGCATAGTGTAGATGTTACAAAAACAAAAAGTCGCTGCAAGCAGCGACTTTTTTATTCTTAAGAGTGCAATTACTTCAGAACAGGTTGTTTCTCAGTAGTTGTCACGATAGCTTCGATGCGACGGTTTGCAGCATGAGCTTCTTTAGTGTCACCAGCGACTAATGGCTTAGTGATACCGTAACCGTTAGAAGTTACACGGCTTTGGCTGATGCCATATTTTTCAACAAGGATCTTAGCAACAGCGTCAGCACGCTTGTCAGACAGAACCATGTTGTATTCTGGTTTACCTACGTTAGAAGCGTGACCAGCAATTTCAACTGTGAATTCTGGGTTTTTGTTCATGTAGTTAGCCAGTCTTTCGATGTCTTTGTAGTACTCTTTCTTCACTACAGCAGAATCGTTAGCAAACTGGATAGAACCTACATCTTCTTGCTTCTTAACGTTTTCATAGATAGTACAGCCAACAGAGTCAACTTTGTGAGTTGCAGGAGTTGCTGGGCACTGATCTTTATCGTCGTAAACGCCATCGTTGTCAGAGTCAACTGGTGTTGCAGCAACAACTGCTGCAGCTACTGGAGCAGCTGGAGAACCGAAACGGTAGCTTAATTCTAAGCCCCAGTAGTTGCTGTCAGCATTTACTGGAACGATCGCACTGGCACCAGCGTTATCGTCTAAGTTTTCATAGCGACGGTATTTAGCTTGTAACTTCAGGTTATCAGTGAAGTTATAACCAACACCTGCGCCGAAGTAAGGTGCAAAGTCGTTTTCGCTGTAAGAACTAGAAACGCCACCAACGCGTTGGTTGTTTTCTAGGGTGTAGTACATTGCGCCAGCTTCAGCAGATAGGCTCCAACGGTTACCTAGTGGCCATACACCAACTAAGCCAAGAGTTGCACCTTTAACGTCTGCATCATTGCCAATGCCTGCATAGGTCCAATCTGCACTACCTAGATCACGATAGCCGATTTCAGCACCAAAGTAGTCATTAAACATATAGCCTGCAAAGATGTCCCATGCGTATGGGTTGTCATCGCCGTTGTCAGTTGCAATGTGTTCATAGTTATTAACGCCTAAACCTGCACCAACATACCAAGGTGTTAACTCTTGAGATGCACTGGCAGCAAGTGGAAGCATTGATGTAAGCAAAACTACTTTTAATGTATTCTTCATCATTTTCTCTAAGTCCATTGTTTATGATTCTCCACCAATATGCTTTGCAGGTTTTATGCAAAACATTGCTAGCACTTAGTGTGGGGATCCTTTGGTATTGTAGCCAGCGATTAATTATCACTTCATTTGTTAAATTTTTCCAGTGCTTAGTCCAAAGTTTTTTTATGGAATAGCATGTTGTTACTTTTGATTGATGTTAAAAAGGCATCCTGAAGGATGCCTTTTAATTGTATTTAATTTGTTAATTAAAATTTGGGATTAACGGGTCCAAACCCAATTTTCAATTTCGACAGGGTCAACACCGTTTGCCTTAATATAGTTGCGATGATCAACGAGTCGTTGCAGCATATCGGTTGTGATCGAAACGTGCTTGGTTTCATCGATGACGCCTTGTTGGAATAGTTTGTAAGCCATATCAATAACAAGGTGATAGCGAGAAGTACCATTACGAACACCCATATCAAATGGTGTTGTAGTTGAACCTTCTTCTTCATAACCTTTAATTCTGAAACGGCGACTTCCTTTGTAGTCAAAAATTAACTTTTTGATAGTATTTGGATAACCGTGATAGTTAAATACAACCCCTTTATCTTGGGTAAATATTTCATCCATTATCCAAGGTTTTTCTTTAAACTTACGGCTACCTAAACCATCACTGCTTAATTCGGTCACGCTGACAAAACGAATTCTCACTCTAGGCAAGAGTTCACGAATAATCACAAGTGAAGCCATACATTCTTGAGTGACATAATCACCACAACCCGCAAGAACGATATCTGGATTTTCATCGGAAGCAAAATCCCACACCATCACACCGTCTTTGGCTTGCTTACGTGCTTCTTCTAAACTCAACCATTGTGGCAGTTCTTTTTTACCTGCCACTAGGATGTTCAGTTTGTCACGATCGGCAAAAGCGCGTTCGGTATAAACTAAAGTGCTGTTTGCATCCGCAGGTAAATAAGCCGAAATGATCTTCGGATGTTTTTCCAGCATCGCACCCAAGAATGATGGATTCTGATGCGAGTAACCGTTGTGATCTTGACGCTCTAATAATGAAGATAGTACGACGTTGCATGCGGGTAAGGGTTTACGGAAATGCACCCCTTGGCTGGCATAAACGTACTTACAGTATTGGTCGGCCATTGAGGACACAACCTGTGAGAAAGACTCATAGGTTGGGAACATGCCGTGACGACCTGTCACAGTGTAACCATGTAGCATACCAAACAGTAAGTTTTCAGAGAGTAACTCGAGTACGCGGCCATCACGAGTCATATCCTCGTCCCAACTTTCAATTGGCCATTGCCATGCGCGGTCGGTTTCTTCAAATACCGCTTGCAGTTGGTTTGAATAGGTTTCGTCTGGGCTAAAGATGCGTAAGTTACGTTGATCACGGTTCAGTTTGAATGCGTCACGCATCCATTGTCCCATTTTCAACATGGAGTAACCGCGGTGTCCACGTGGTACTTCTGGGCCGTAGCTGAGCTTTTCGAGATCTGGATTCGATAGGGCTCTGACGACTTCACCACCATAAGTAAGATGTTGACGACCACAGGCTAAATGTTTGGGTGGGATCAGAGAGCTAATATCCGCATCAAAAATCAGTTCACCCTGGGCATTAATTTGGTAGAGCTCTTGGAACTGATAGCTGGCAAGCCAGTTATCCAGTGCGCTAAGGTGACCTTTATCCGTCGCGCATTTATTGACGATAACTTGGTGCGATTCGCAGTTACCTTCTAATTTTGTACCATTATATTCGCTTACCCCTGTCCAACCTTTAGCGGTGCGCATTAAAATCACTGGCCAGCGAGGTTTGACAATATCTTCACCGTTACGAGCACGGGTTTGGATATCGTTAATCATGCTGTAAGCAGTATCCATCGCGGCAGTCATTTGAACGTAGATATCTTCTTCCGCTTCACTGTCGACAATAATTGGGTGATAACCCAGACCACGGAATTCAAGATCTAGCTCTTCATGGCTCATACGTCCCATACGGGTTGGGCCTGAAATTTTATAGCCGTTGATATGCACGATAGGTAACACGGCACCGTTGGTTGCGGGGGAGACTAAACGGTTAGCATACCAAGAGGCTGCCAGAGGGCCGGTTTCAGATTCACCGTCACCGACTAATACTGTTGCGATAAGATCAGGATTGTCTAATACGGCGCCCCAACCTACAGCTAATGAGTAACCTAATTCGCCTCCTTCAAGGATTTGACCGGGGGCTTCAGGGTTTGCGTGTGATGGATAACCATAGGCCGCAGAAAACTTCTTACAGATATCTTCGATACCGGTTTCATTATAAGGAATGGTTTCTGGATAGAAGTGGCTGAGTGAGCCTTCAATGAATAAGTTAGCTTGTACTGCGGGGAAACCATGGCCTGGGCCGACGAGGTAAATGAAAGGACGATTATGTTTTACAATGAGTCGGTTGACGTTGGCATAGACAAAGTTGATACCTGGACAGGTTCCCCAGTGACCGAGCAAACGAGGCTTAATGTCCGAATGCGCAAGGGGTCGTTTGTGTAATACGTTTTGTTTTAAATAAATCTGAGACGTAGCGAGGAAGTTTGTGGCTCTTACATACTTTTTAAGAGCATTAATCTCATGTGTAGTAGTCGTCATATTAAGCCTCATTGGAGCAGACGGAAGTGAATTGTGTTTTCTTGGAGTTACTATATTTGTAATTTTCTTACAAAAATGTGTTCTACATCCAAATTTTAAAACTTGTGTCTGTGGTTAACGCATGTGGCTTAAGTTTGTATTTTTGTTAATTTAATATTAACAGTGACTTATCTGAGCTTTGTCTGTGTGAGTTCACTGCTGTTTTAGTGGGCAAACGTAGGCTTGATCACATGAGTAATTTCGAATACTGTGCTATTTTGCTGCGTTGAATTCGGTAGCCGTGATGTTGTAAATTCACGGAAGGATAATTTGAAAGAATAAATCTACCGATATTCTTACCTTTATTTGGAAGGATTCATTCACCACAAATGTTGCACCTCTCCCTTAATTATAGGTAGAGGAGGGCATTTGCTACGGGAAGAAGTAAAATAATATGCTAGAAACCATTGTAAACTTTTTGAACGCACTGCTCTGGGGCAAATTGCTCGTATACGGACTGGTGGGTGCGGGCCTTTATTTCACCTTACGACTTGTTTTTATTCAAATTACGCATTTCAAACATTCTCTTAAAGTGATGACCATGAGCCGCCAAGGTTGCGAGAGTGGTCTGTCTTCATTCCAAGTCTTTTGTACCAGTATGGCGGCCCGTGTGGGGGCTGGAAACATGGCTGGGGTGGCTGTGGCTATCGGCGCAGCTGGACCTGGCGCCGTATTCTGGATGTGGCTTATTGCCATGTTAGGTATGGCGACGGCTATGGTGGAGTCGACTCTTGCGCAAGTATATAAGGTGCGTGACACCAACGGTCAATTCCGCGGCGGTCCTTCCTATTATATGGAGAAAGGGCTTGGTCAGAGATGGATGGGAGTGTTGTTTGCTTTCTTCCTGATCATTGCCTTTGGTCTGGTGTTTAACGCGGTGCAAGCGAATACCATTACGGGGGCAATGGAGCGGGTGTTTGGCTTCAATCCAACCTATGTGGGTATTGGGTTAGTGATAGCCAGTGGCTTTGTGATTGTCGGTGGGTTACGTAAAGTTGCTCGAGTGTCTGAGTTTATCGTGCCTATCATGGCGCTGGCTTATATTCTGATCGCTTTCATTATTGTGCTGTTCAATTTAGAACAATTACCAGCCGTGATAAGCCTGATCGTAAAGAGTGCCTTCGGTTGGCAAGAGGCCGCTGCGGGTGGCGTTGCTTATACTGTCGCACAAGCCATGCAAGCGGGGATTGCCCGTGGTTTGTTCTCAAACGAGGCGGGGATGGGGAGCGCAGCAAACGTCGCGGCCAGTGCATCACCGAATCCTAACCATCCAGCATCCCAAGGTTTTGTGCAGATGATGGGAGTGTTTGTCGATACCATCGTTATCTGTACTGCAACTGCGGCAATTATTTTACTTTCAGGCGACATCGGTTCTAGTGAAGACGGCATTCGTCTCACCATAAATGCGATGTCAAACCACGTTGGAGACTGGGGCGGCGCCTTTATCGCGATAGCGATTTTCCTATTCTGTTTTACCTCTATCATTGCTAACTATTCCTACGCGGAAACCAATGTGATGTTCCTGACGGGCAACAGCACTAAGGCGTTACCGCTATTCCGTCTGTGCGTATTGGGCATGGTGATGTTTGGTGCTGTGGCTAAAATCAGCTTAGTGTGGAACTTAGCGGACGTGTCTATGGGGCTGATGGCCACGGTCAATATTATTGCATTGCTGTTGTTATCGGGCCTCGCGATTCGGGTTATTAATGATTATTGTGAACAATTGAAGAGTGGCAAAATGCCTGAGTTCGATCGCAGCAAGTTCCCTGAGTTAATGGAACAACTCGATGATGGTATTTGGCAGGATAATAGTGCTAACGAGCAGGCGAAAACGCGTACAGAATCTGCGCTGAGTCGCTAAACTCAAGTTCACTGATTAGCGCTATCGGAAAAACCACGTCATCCGCACGTGGTTTTTTTATACCTGTTCAGTATCATAGTGGCTTATTTTATTTCTTGGAGCGTGTTAATGTTGATTTTGGTTTCACCGGCGAAAACCCTAGATTTTGAGCAACCTCCTTTGACTCAAACCCATACTCGGCCCGATTTTTTAGCTTATAGCCAAGAACTCATTCAAGTCTGCCAACGGTTAACCCCGAGTGACATTGCAACATTAATGAAGGTGAGCGATAACATCGCGGGCTTAAATGCCGCGCGTTTTGGTGAGTGGACGCCCGACTACAGTATTGCCAACGCCAAACAGGCGATTTTTGCGTTTCGGGGGGATGTGTATACGGGGTTTGATGCCGATACGTTGACGCCTGAACAGCTCGAACGTACTCAGTCACAATTGCGTATTTTATCTGGTCTCTATGGTTTACTGCGACCCTTGGATTTGATTTTACCTTACCGTTTAGAAATGGGGACTGCGCTTGCCAATCCTAAAGGTAAGAATCTCTACGATTTCTGGGGCAATATTCTCACCGAAGCGGTCAATCGTGCCGTTGCAGAGCAGGGTGATGAGCTGATAATTAACCTTGCATCGAATGAATATTTTAAAGCGGTTAAACCAAAGCAATTAACTGGGCAATTAATCACTCCTGTCTTTAAAGATTTTAAAAATGGCCAATATAAAATCATCAGTTTCTTTGCGAAAAAAGCACGGGGAATGCTGGCAAGATATATCATTGATCAGCAAGTCAGTTCAATTGATGAATTAAAAGCGTTTGATATGGCAGGTTATTACTACAGTGAAGAATTGAGTAAACCTAATGAGCCAACATTCTTGCGTGAAGCGCAGTAACTTATTACGGTTTAAATAAAAAGAGCAGCTTAGGCTGCTCTTTTTATGGGTGAAAGATTTACTTATGAGGCTTATTTCGATTCAGTGCTAATGGGGGTTAACAGTAAATTCGAGTTTGCCATGATATAAGCAAATTGAGCGTACGCAGCCACATTTTGTGCCAGCGCCTTAGGGTCTATTTTATCTAAGGTATCGTTAGGGGTGTGGTGGTAATCGAAGTAATCGTGACCATCCTGTCTTAATGAAGCAACTGGTACGCCTAATGCGGGCAGCATAGAGACATCAGGCCCACCAGAGGCTTGGTTATTGCCGAGGGCAACACCGTTGTATGTCATTGGTTTTATGCTTTCTTGAACTTGGGCGAAAATGCCGTCACTTACCTTAGTGTCGATTTGATAAATTGGGCCTGCGCCAAAGTCCGATTCGGCAGCAATATAATGCAGAGGTAGCTCGGCTTTGTGCGCTTCAGCATAAGCCTTGCCTCCCACTAAACCAATTTCTTCAGCAGCATATAGAACCACTCGTACCGTACGAGCGGGCTTTTGCGGAAGATCTTGAATATGTTTCGCCGCTGCCGTCACAATCGCAACGCCTGCGCCATCATCAATCGCGCCTGTACCTTCGTCCCAAGAATCTAAGTGAGCACCAATCAGAACGATTTCGCTAGGTTTACTACTGCCTGTGACTTCTGCAATCACATTGTAGGATGTGTTGGAGCCTAAATCCTTTGGTGACATGTGTAGCTCGAGCACCGCGTTTGGATCGCGTTTTAACATCGCATCTACTAAGTCGGCATCGGGATTAGACATCGCTGCGGCTGGGATTTTAGGCACGCCATCTTGATAACGCATCACACCAGTGTGCGCCATGCGGTCATGGTCGGTGCCAATCGAGCGAATGACAATTGCTACGGCTCCCTTTTGTGCGGCTGCGACTGCGCCTTTTGAGCGGCCGCCGACACTTTTGCCATAACCTTCACCTGTGATGTGACGTTCGGTCTTTTGGTCGATAAAGGCAATCTTGCCTTTTACATCTTCTGGATTTGCCGCTTGTAGTGCCGCAAGGCTATCAAAACGAGCAATTTTGGCTTGAATGCCTTCGGCTGGCGTGGCAATACTGCCCCCTAAGGCAGTTATCACTAAAGGCTGTTCTACCGGCGAGATCATCTTGGCTTTGGCTTCACCGCGTTCCCAAATCGGAACTTGTACAGGCTCTTTATAAACCTTATCAAACCCAAGACTTGTTAACTTATTCATTGCCCAGTTTACGGCAATAATGTCTTTTGGGCTGCCAGCTAAGCGTGGGCCGACTTCTACAGTGAGGGATTCGACTATGTCATATCCTAAAGATGAAGCTAATGCGGTTTGCTGCAATTGAGCCGGAATATCGTTTTTTACGGGTGTCTCTACGTGAGTTTGGCAAGCGCTCAAACCGCCAATAAATAGCCCTGTTATTAGTGTTGTTTGGTAGGATTTCATAGGTTTCCTTTATTTTTATTAAGCATGTCCCATTTTTGAAAACAATCTAGCAAAAAGTGTGCTTTATGTCCCGACTATATCTGTAAGGCAACGCTATATTAGCGCAGGGGTTAGTTTTAGGAGAAAAAGTGCGTAATGAATATTGAATTGATGCAGGAGCGAGCCGATCATGCCGTAGTGCTATTAAAAGCACTCGCAAACGAACGCCGTTTATTTATCCTTTGTTATTTATTGAACGAAGGTGAAATGTGCGTTGGCGAAATGAATAAAAAATTAGGCTTAAGTCAATCGGCACTATCACAACACCTTGCTTGGTTGCGCAAAGATAATTTAGTAACCACACGCAAAGAAGCGCAAACCGTATTTTATTCGCTTAAGAGTGATGAAGTGCGTGAGATGATCCATTTACTGAACAATATTTATTGTCATTAATGGTAATCATCAGATATAAAAAAACCGGCAATTGCCGGTTTTTTTTATTTACTAAGAAAATTAAGCCGCAAGTGCTTTGATCTTAGCGTTCAAACGAGCCTTATGACGGGCAGCTTTATTCTTGTGAATAAGGCCTTTAGTCGCCATACGGTCAACGATTGGTTGTGCAGCAGCGAAAGCTTCAGTTGCTGTTTTGTGATCGCCAGCTTTGATAGCAGCGATTACTTTTTTAACGTATGTACGTAACATTGAGCGACGGCTGGCGTTATGCTGACGACGCTTTTCAGATTGAAGCGCGCGCTTCTTTGCAGACTTGCTATTAGCCAAGGTGCAACTCCTAAAAACTGGATTTGATACTTTTAAAGGCCGAGGAATATGCCTGCATTTAGTCACTTTGTCAATGACTATGATTGAATAATCATCATAAAGATAAATTAATTCAACCCGCCTTGGCTATCTTCAACCCAACTCGTGTAATATGTGGCGCAATTCTAACAGCTATTGCCGCAGTGTGACAGAGCCTGAGTCGATTTTTTGAGATGAATCACCTAATCCATTCGATGTAGGTCTGGGGGACGTTTGAGTAAAAAATTATTGAAATCTGGCATGATTGTTAGTGCTATGACGTTGATTTCTCGTGTTTTAGGTTTGGTTCGAGATGTAGTTGTTGCCAATTTAATGGGGGCAGGTACAAGCGCCGACGTTTTTTTCTTCGCCAATAAAATTCCTAACTTTTTACGTCGATTATTTGCCGAGGGCGCTTTTGCTCAGGCATTTGTTCCCGTATTGACCGAATATCAGGAAAAACACACTTCGGACGAGACTCGAGAGTTACTCAGTAAAGTGGCGGGGACCTTAGGGCTCTTGGTGACCATTGTGACTCTTGTCGGTGTTATCGCTTCCCCCGTATTGTCGGCCTTATTTGGTGGCGGCTGGTTTGTGGCCTGGCTTAACAATGAGCCCGATGGTGCCAAGTTTGAGCTGGCAACCGTTGTGCTTAAAATCACCTTCCCGTATTTGTGGTTTATCACCTTTACCGCGTTAGCGGGGTCCATCCTAAATACCCGTGGGCGTTTTGCTGTATCAGCCTTTACCCCAGTATTCTTAAACGTGGCCATTATTGCGGCGGCGATGTTTTTTGCGCCTACGTCTTCCCAGCCTGAAATTACCTTGGCGTGGGGGGTGTTCTGTGGCGGTTTAATTCAGTTTTTATTCCAGATCCCCTTTCTACTTAGAGAAAAGGCTCTCGTTAAACCGTCATGGGGCTGGAAACACCCTGGGGTCGTGAAGATTAGAACTCTGATGATCCCTGCGCTTTTTGGTGTGTCTGTCTCACAAATCAATCTGTTATTCGATACTTTTATCGCCAGCTTCCTGATGACGGGCTCTATTAGCTGGTTGTACTATTCGGACCGTTTATTGGAATTTCCACTCGGTTTGTTTGGTATTGCCATTGGTACAGTGATTTTACCTGCTCTATCTCGAAATCATGTAAATGCAGAAGGCGATGGCTTTGGTAAAACCATGGATTGGGGCATCAAGGCGATTCTGTTATTAGGATTACCCGCCATGATGGGGCTGATTGTGCTCGCCCAACCTATGTTGATGGTGCTGTTTATGCGCGGCGCCTTCTCTATCCAAGACGTTGAGATGGCATCCTACAGCTTGATGGCTTATGGCAGTGGTTTACTCAGCTTTATGCTTATTAAAGTGTTAGCGCCTGGATATTACTCGCGCCAAGACACTAAGACTCCAGTGCGCTACGGCATTATCGCCATGATCACCAATATGGGCTTTAACTTGATCTTTGCGATTCCCTTTGGTTATGTCGGCTTAGCGATTGCGACATCGATGTCGGCTTTATTGAATGCCACTTTGTTATATCGCGGCCTACATAAGGCGGGTGTTTACCGAATTTCTAAGCCAACAATGGTGTTTTTCCTTAAAGCCGTGGTTTCGGCAGCCTTGATGGTGGTAGTCTTGTACTACTTCTTACCTTCACAATCCCAATGGTTGGAATGGCAGCTGGTTGGGCGTGCTAAGGCTTTGATTGGTTTGATTGCTGTTGGCGCTATGACGTATTTACTTGGCTTATTGGCGTTAGGAATTCGTCCTTGGTCAATGAAACGGGGAGTTTGATTGCTGATTCTTATCGTTAGCTGTTATATAATCAGCCGATTTGCGCTTGGCAGTTGTCTAAAGTTATGGAATTAATCCGCGGTATACATAACATTTTGTCATCTCACCATGGCTGTGTGCTGACGATAGGTAATTTTGATGGCGTGCATCGCGGCCATGCACAGGTGATTGCCAATCTGGTGCAAAAGGCCAAGCAGCTTTCATTACCTCCGACGGTGATGACGTTTGAGCCTCAACCACAGGAGTTGTTCCGTGGTGAGAATGCGCCCGCGCGTCTGAGTTTATTGCGGGACAAAATTATCCTGTTAGATGAATTAGGCGTTGAACGGTTAGTGTGTGTTAACTTCAACCGTGCCTTTGCAGACCAACCGGCAGAGCATTTCATCGAAGAACTGTTGGTGCGCAAGCTCGGGGTGAAATACCTCGTCGTTGGCGATGACTTTTGCTTTGGTCAAGGCCGAAAAGGCAATTTTGAAATGCTGATGCAGGCGGGAGCTCGTTATGGCTTTACTGTGGTCAGCACCCAGAGTTTTGTGGTGGGCTCGCAACGTGTGAGTTCGACTGCGGTAAGAGAACAATTGGCTAAAGGAAACCTTGAGCAGGCAAGACGCCTACTCGGTCATCCTTTTACCTTAAGCGGCCGTGTGGCCCATGGCCAAAAAATTGGCCGAACCATAGGTTTCCCCACCGCCAATATTGCCCTCAAACGCAATGTGGTGCCCGTGCGCGGGGTGTTTGCGGTGAAACTCTATTGGGATGAGAGCGATATTTATGAAGGGGTTGCCAACATTGGTTTCCGCCCGACCGTAAATGGTCAAGTTTGTCAGCTTGAGGTGCATCTTTTTGATTTTGAAGGTGACATTTATGGCAAGCATGTTGAGGTTGAGTTAGTGGCAAAACTTCGCGATGAACAACCCTTTGATTCATTGGATGCACTAAAACAACAGATTTTGAATGATGCAAATGAGGCCAGAGCTTTATTTGGTAACGATGCAGGCTGATATTTATCAGTTTAATTAACGGTATAGGATCAATGAGCGACTATAAATTTACTTTGAATTTGCCGGAAACTGAGTTTCCGATGCGTGGTAATTTGGCAAATCGCGAGCCAGAGATGTTAGAGCGCTGGACGAAAGACGGTCTGTATCAGCAGATCCGTGATAGCCGAATTGGCCGCACACCTTTTATTTTGCATGACGGCCCACCGTATGCGAACGGCAGTATTCATATTGGTCACTCAGTCAACAAAATTCTTAAGGACATTATTGTTAAGTCAAAAACCATGTCAGGTTTTGACGCGCCTTATGTGCCTGGTTGGGATTGCCACGGTCTGCCAATTGAACTGAAAGTTGAGCAAAAAGTCGGTAAGCCTGGTCAAAAAATTTCAGCGGCCGAATTCCGTGAGGAATGCCGTAAATATGCTGCCGAGCAAGTCGATGGCCAACGTGCTGACTTTATTCGTTTAGGCGTGCTGGGTGATTGGCAAAAGCCTTATTTAACGATGGACTTTGCTACCGAAGCCAATATCGTACGCTCTTTATCTAAAGTGATTGAAAACGGTCACTTACATAAAGGTGTTAAACCTGTTCATTGGTGTACAGACTGTGGTTCAGCATTGGCTGAAGCCGAAGTGGAATACGAGGATAAAACCTCTCCCGCTATCGATGTGGCCTTTACTGCGACTGATAGCAAAGCTTTAGCCGCTCAATTTGGTGTAAGCGATTACTCACATCCTGTGGCTATGGTGATTTGGACTACCACCCCTTGGACGCTGCCTGCTAACCGTGCGTTATCTATCAGCCCAGAGCTTGATTACAGCTTGGTTGAATTTACGAAAGATGGAGCGACTCACGCAGTTATTCTGGCCGATGTGTTAGTTGAAGCTTGTATGACGCGTTACGGCGCCGAGAGTCACAGCGTGTTAGGTAAAGTTAAAGGCGCAGCACTTGAGCTGGTTCGCTTTAAGCATCCATTCTTAGCCTTTGACGTACCTGCGATTTTAGGCGACCACGTGACGACTGACGCGGGTACGGGTGTGGTTCACACGGCACCTGGCCATGGTCAAGACGACTTCGTGGTAGGTCAAAAATACGGCTTAGAAGTGGCCAACCCTGTTGGTGATAATGGCGTTTACAAACCAGACACTGAGTTTTTTGCCGGTCAACACGTATTTAAAGCAAACGACAATGTGGTTGCCCTGCTGAAAGAACAAGGTGCGCTATTACACCATGTTGCGTACCGTCACAGCTACCCACACTGCTGGCGCCATAAAACGCCCATTATCTTCCGTGCTACGCCGCAATGGTTTATCTCAATGGATAACCAAAACCTGCGCAAGCAAGCATTAAGCGAAATTGAACAGACTCAGTGGATCCCTGACTGGGGCCAAAGCCGTATCGAGAAGATGGTTGAGAATCGCCCTGATTGGTGTATCTCCCGTCAACGTACTTGGGGCGTGCCAATTACCTTATTCGTACACCGTGAAACCGAAGAGCTGCACCCTGACAGCGTGTCGCTAATGGCACGTGTAGCTAATCGTATTGAGCAAGAAGGCATTCAAGCTTGGTGGGATCTCGATGCCGCCGAATTACTGGGCGAAGAAGCCGAACAATACCGTAAAGTGACCGATACCTTAGACGTATGGTACGACTCAGGCTCAACCTTTGCTTCTGTGGTAGGTGCGCGCCCAGAGTTTCATGGTCATGGTGTCGATTTATACCTTGAAGGTAGCGATCAACACCGTGGTTGGTTTATGTCATCTCTGATGATTTCTACCGCAATGACTGGCAAAGCACCTTACAAGCAAGTGCTAACCCACGGCTTTACCGTTGATGGTAAAGGTCGCAAGATGTCGAAATCTATCGGTAACGTTATTGCGCCTCAGCAAGTGACCAACAAGCTAGGTGCGGATATTCTGCGTCTTTGGGTTGCGGCAACCGACTACAGCGGTGAAATGACGGTATCGGATGAAATCTTAAACCGTAGCGCCGATGCTTATCGCCGTATTCGTAACACTGCTCGTTTCTTACTGGCGAACCTTAATGGCTTCGACCCAGATAAGGATTTAGTGGCTGTAGAAGATATGGTGGCGTTAGATCGCTGGGCAGTGCGCCGCGCGGCAGCGCTGCAGCAAGAAATCATTGAAGCTTATGAGCAATATAACTTCCATATTGTGACGCAAAAGCTGATGCAGTTCTGCTCGGTTGAGCTAGGTAGCTTCTACTTAGACATCATCAAAGACCGTCAATATACCGCTAAGCAAGAGGGCCATGCCCGTCGTAGCTGCCAATCGGCACTGTTCCACATTGCTGAGGCTATGGTGCGTTGGATTGCGCCAATCCTGAGCTTTACTGCCGACGAAGTGTGGCAATTACTGCCAGGTCAACGTGATGCTTACGTGTTTACCCAAGAATGGTACCAAGATCTGCAATCTATCACTTTAGATACTGATTTAAGTGATGCGTACTGGGAAAATCTGCTGACTGTGCGTAACGAAGTCAACAAGGTTATCGAGCAAGCGCGTCGCGATAAACGTATTGGCGGCTCCTTGGAAGCCGAAGTCACGCTGTTTGCCGATGCTGCTTTAGCTGAGCAGTTAACGCACATTGGTGATGAGCTGCGTTTCGTCCTGTTAACTTCAGAAGCCAAAGTATTGCCATTGGCAGATGCGACAAGCGATGCCGTTGAAACTGAATTGGCTTCATTGAAGTTAGTGGTAAATGCAACAACAGCAGAGAAATGCGAACGTTGTTGGCACCATAGGGAAGAAGTGGGCACGATTGAGGCTCACCCAACGCTGTGCCATCGCTGCGTAACCAATATTGAAGGTGACGGCGAAGTTCGTCTGTTTGCATAAAGGATCTGTATGCCATTAACTTGGAAAGACAGTGGCTTACGTTGGTATTGGGTAGTTGTGTTGGTGTTTTTAGCCGATCAACTATCCAAACAATGGATCTTAGCCAATTTTGATTTGTTCGAATCGGTGAAGTTATTACCTTTTTTTAATTTCACCTATGTACGTAACTATGGCGCCGCATTTAGCTTTTTAAGTGAAGCGGGCGGTTGGCAACGTTGGTTATTTACCCTAGTGGCTGTTGGTTTCAGTACCTTGTTGACTGTGTGGCTGCGCAAGCAATCGGCATCCCTATGGAAGTTAAACTTGGCTTACACCTTAGTGATTGGTGGCGCCCTAGGTAACTTAATCGATCGATTGATGCACGGTTTTGTGGTGGATTTTATCGATTTTTATTGGGGTAAGAGCCATTATCCCGCCTTTAATATCGCCGATTCCGCGATTTTTATCGGTGCAGTGCTGATCATTTGGGATTCGTTTTTTAACAGCAAATCCGAACAAGATAAAACCGAAGAGGTGAAGTAGTGACTGTGACACGTTCGTTATTGTGCCATATGAATATTGTGCTTGAAGATGGTTCGACCGCCGATAGCACTAAAGCCTCGGGTAAGCCAGCACGCCTTAATATCGGTGATGGTACTTTAAGCCCTGCATTTGAAGCGCAACTTGTTTCCTTGAATGAAGGCGATAAGCACAACTTTACGCTCGAAGCGGTCGATGCCTTTGGTGAGTCAAATCCCGATGCGATTCATTATATGGATAGAACCCGCTTCCCAGCCGATATGGAGCTTGAAGTTGGCGTTATCGTCAGTTTCGCAGGCCCTGGCGGCAGTGAGATCCCTGGAATTGTGCGTGAGGTTGCTGGCGATTCGATTACCGTCGATCTCAATCACCCTCTAGCGGGACGCAAAGTGACATTTGAACTCGACGTGGTGAAGGTACTGTAAGATGAAATTAGATCCTACCAGCCCAAGTTTAAATATTATGCTGGCCAATCCTCGCGGCTTTTGTGCTGGTGTGGATCGCGCCATTAGTATTGTCGAGCGCGCACTCGAGTTATTTTCGCCGCCGATTTATGTTCGCCATGAAGTGGTGCATAACCGCTATGTAGTGCAAAACCTAAAAGATCGCGGTGCCGTTTTTGTTGAAGAGTTAGACCAAGTACCTGATAACAATATTGTTATCTTCAGTGCTCATGGAGTTTCTCAGGCAGTGCGTGCCGAGGCTAAGGCGCGTGGGTTGCGTGTTTTCGATGCGACTTGCCCATTAGTCACCAAAGTGCATTTGCAGGTCACTCGAGCAAGTCGCAAGGGGATTGAATGTATTTTGATTGGTCATGAGGGACATCCAGAAGTGGAAGGCACCATGGGGCAATATGATAACCCTAATGGCGGTGTTTATCTGATTGAATCTCCTGCAGATGTCGAAACTTTAGAAGTTCGTGATCCAAATAACCTCTGCTTCGTGACTCAAACAACGCTCTCGGTAGATGATACCCTCGATATTATCACCGCATTGCAAAAGCGTTTTCCTTCGATTGAAGGTCCGCGTAAGGATGATATTTGTTACGCGACGCAAAACCGTCAGGATGCAGTGCGGAACTTATCGGCCGATGTGGATTTGTTGATTGTGGTCGGCTCGAAAAATAGCTCTAACTCTAACCGCTTGCGTGAATTGGCATTAAAAACCGGAACTCAATCTTATCTGGTTGATACCGCGGATGATATCGATTCATCTTGGTTTGAAAATGTGACTAAAGTTGCGGTGACCGCTGGCGCATCAGCACCAGAAGTACTGGTTCAGCAAGTGGTTCAAGCGATTGCGAAATTAGCACCGAGTGTCGTTACCGAAGTTGAAGGGCGTAAAGAAGATACTGTCTTTGCAGTACCTGCGGAATTACGCTAGTTCATTCGAATCAATGTGATGAATAAAAAAGAGGCCAACGGCCTCTTTTTTATTATCAAAATTCACCAAATACAAACAAGGCATAATGGAATTAACGCTTATATGCTATTGTTACTGGCTACTTACATTTTACTCATCTATTATTAACTGCTAGTAATGTTTTTATCGTAAGATTAAGATTTAAAAGGGTAAATAGCTGAAAAGCTTGTCAAAAATATGACTAAATTTGAACGATTGACGCATAACAGAATTCAACGGGGCTTCTCTTTAATTGAAGTGCTTGTCGCATTGGTGATTCTAGTGATTGGCTTGATCGGTATTTTTAATTTACACATAGTGGCCAAACGCGGCAGCTTTGAATCTTTTCAGCAAACACAAGCCTCCTATTACGCCAATGATATTATCAACCGCATGAAGCTAAACCGAACGCAGCTTGATAGCTATGCCGGAGAATACACTGGCATCCCCAGTTCTGTCGCAAAGGTGTGTGAAAACACAACACTTTGTAATCCAACAGAATTGAAGTTGTGGGATATTTTTGAATGGCAATCTTCGTTAACCGGAGAGTCTGAGACTGTTGGCACTCAAAACGTTGGGGGATTGGATTCTCCTACGGCTTGTATTGAAGTGAATAATCGTGATGTGCTTGTTGTGATTACTTGGCGAGGAATACGCGAGACCAATATTGATACCTCAGCGGTTGCGGATGCTGCAAACACTTGTGGTGCTGACACTGAAAACAGGCGCATTTTTTCACTTAAGACAGTGATTATTTAGATGAAAAAATCATTTCGTATGAAGTTAAGTAAAACCATGGAACGGGGAATGTCACTCGTTGAGTTGATGGTCGCTATGGTCATCGGGCTTTTTTTGACTGCCGGTGTTTTTACTATGTTTAGTATGTCGTCTTCAAACGTGACGACAACAAGTCAGTTTAATCAGTTGCAAGAGAATGGTCGTATAGCCTTGGCCATTATGGAAAGAGATATTAGCCAGTTAGGTTTTATGGGGGATTTAACGGGCACTGATTTTATCGTCGGGACAAATACCAACATCGAGGTCACTACCATAACCGCTGATTGTGTCGGCGATGGGCTGAATAACGCGACGCTGCCTAATAATCAGCCAGCCCATTTTAGGCGATTGTGGGGGTATGAGAATACTGCAACAAGTACACATCTTAGTTGTTTGGGGAACAGTGACGTTAATGCGGATACAGATGTTTTACAGCTAAAACGCTTTATTGGGCCTAATGTCGCAACTGGGAACTCAAGCTCTGTGTATGTGGCTGCGAACTCCTCTCAGGCGGTATTTTTTGTTGGTGCAACTCCTACCACAGCACTTGAAAATCCGAGAACATGGGAATATCAACATCATGTCTATTTTATTGCAAACGACGCTAATCAAATACCTATCCTAAGGCGTAAAACCTTAACCAGTACAGGCATGAGTAACGATGAGCAGTTAGTTGAAGGCATTGAGAATATTCGATTCTTATATGGTTTTGATAATGACGGGGATAGCACTCCTGATAGCTTTATGCCTGCTGAAGATGTCACATCGTTGATGTGGGATAACGAAGGCTTTCAGCGATTAGTTGCGATAAAAGCGTTTGTACTGGTGAGATCGATTAACGAAGACAAGAGCTATACCAACGAGACTGAGTACCTTTTGGGAGACAAAACCATCACTATTCCTGCTAACGACCATTATCGTCGTAAGGTATTGTCAACAACGATCGTATTGGAAAACCCAGTACTTATACGCAGTTAATTGAGGCCATGTGTGATGAGAAAGCAGAAAGGGATCGTGTTGTTTTTTGCATTAATTGTCTTGGTCCTCATGACAGTAATTGGTGTTGCGTTGGCGGTTAACTCAACACAATCGTTGCGAATGTCAGGAGCGGGCGCAGAAAGAATAGAAGCTAAAGCGATTGCTGATGGTGGTTTAGAGCAGGTAATTTCAGATTATTCGGGCGAGCAATTGGCAAACCTTAACGCAGAGGCGGATACAACAGTATTTAATAGCAGCCAGACATTGAAGCCCTTGCCTGAAACGGGCGTGCGTGATGTGGGATGCCAAAGAACCACAAATGCGACAGGGGCAAATTTGGTTAGCTGTAGAAGGGTTGAGATTAGCAGTTCAGTGACCTTTGGTCGGGACAATCTTGGCTCATTAACCGTTGTTTCAGGTGTAGAGCAACAAGTGCTAACAGGAAACTAAAGTTATGTTGAAAAAACTCTTTTGTGCTCTTATGGCTGCAACAGTCATTATTGCAGGGCAAATACATGCAGATGATACAGAGCTTTATCTTGTTGACTCAACGGTAAGGACTGGCAAGCGCCCACAGGTGTTATTTATCTTTGATAACTCAGGGAGTATGTCAACGGAAGATCAGAATGCTGTCAGCTCATATTGTTCCGAAGCTGGTCATGCGGCAGGTACTTGTACCTATCCTGCAGGATTTGAGACATACATGAACAGTTATTCTGGGTATATCAATCAGAAAGGTACCTATTGGAATGCAGGCGGTATCGATAATACCAGCAATATGCCGACCCCTGATGATCCTAATGATGGTCGTCGTTTTTATTTGGGAAATAATAACTGTAATACTGCTGCCAAAGCGTTAGTGGATAAGGGACGTTACACAGGATACTTGCGAGAGTTTAACAAAAATAAGTGGGAGTCTTTAGCAAACAATAATGGTTTTAATCAGAACGATATTGTTGACTGCTACGAAGATATTCTCAATAAAGACCCTAAAAATCCAGGTTCAACTAATAAAAACCCAACGTTTGCAAATGGTTATCCTGTTGATACTAACAAAATGTATACATCGGGAAGCTCTGAGACAGATCGTTTATATAGCTTAAATAATACAAAGTTTGGAACCGAAACGCCGGTGACACTTTACTCTGCACATTACCTTGTGTGGTACAAGTGGGCTACAACTACAACAGAAGGGCAGAATAGTGGTGGTACTGGTACTCGTTTAGATGTCGCAAAAAATGCACTTAAGTCAGCATTAGAGTCCTTGGCTATTCCCATTGATGCAGCTCTTGCCGTTTATAACTTGAACTATCCAACCGAAAATTATGCTGACGGTGGACGTATTATTTATGATATGACCGAAATGACGGAAGCCAATAAGTCCTCTTTAATATCTTTAATTAGGGACATGCCTGCTCAAACCAATACACCTCTGTGTGAAACATTATATGAAGCTTATCAATTTTTTAGTGGCGGACCTGTCACCTTTGGTAATGATGATAAAAATGCGACAGGATATTATAAGGTTGATAACTATACGCCAAATAGTCCCTCAAGCATCTTGATGAGTGGCAATTATGCTACGAAGTTTAAAGCATGTCCGGATACCGCATATGTGATTTATATTACCGATGGTGCGCCAACAATCGACCATGCTGCGGACGATTCGATTAAGCAATTAACTTCAACCGCTAAAGTCGCTGGTGACTACAGCGCTATGAGTTTCAAAGATGATCGTAATCAAGATGATTTTAGTTATTTGCCTGCTTTAGCGGCTTATATGTACAACAATGATATTGTTGTTGGGCCGAAAGATTCGAATGGTGTTGATAACAAACAAAACGTTAGATTGTTTACCATAGGCTTTTCTGACGGTGCGGATAAAGCAGCTGCGCTCTTGGAGGAGGCGGCTTTTAGGGGCGGAAGCCCAAGAGTAAATGGCGTATCTAAAGGTTATTACGTCGCTAAAACGGGCCTTGATTTAGTCGAAGCGATGAACGACGCATTAAAGTCTATTCTGACCATTGATTCATCTTTCACCTCTCCGAGTATTGCCAGTAACAACTTCGATAAAACTCAGACCTATAACTCAGCTTACTTTGCCATGTTTTTACCCGGTGGTGGACCCCGCTGGAGTGGTAATTTGAAAAAGCTGAAAGTTAATTCCTCTGGTGAGATTGTCGGTCCAGGTGGTACGACGGGAGCAATTGATACTAACGGCAATATATCAAGTGATACATGCACCTATTGGAATACCTGTCCCGCAGGTAACATTGATGGTAATAAGGTTAAATCGGGTGGGGTGTTACCGACCTTAAAATCCCAATTAAAAAATAGAAAAATATATATAAATGATGGAAGTGGTTTGAGTTTGCTTACAACAATAAGCGATTCGAGTTTTTATTCTCTTCTAGGAAGTCCTGCAACTAGCTCCGTTTCTGATACTGTCTCCAAGAATCGAGACTGGATTTATGGTGTAGATGTTGATGATGAAGATAATGATGAAATCTATACCGACCCTCGAGATGATATTATGGGGGATCCTCTCCATTCGAAGCCTCTCGCCATTAACTTCGGTAATAAACCTACAACAGATGCCGATGGCAATGTGACATCTGAAAATCTTGATGTTCGAATCTTAGTTGGCACCAATCAGGGATTGGTACATATGTTTAAAGATTCTGACACTGGTAGTGGCGATTATGCTGTTGGTTCAGTTACCGAGTCTTGGGCATTTATACCATCTGAATTAGTACATAACATTCCAACACTCAGGCAAGATGATTCGACTGGTACTCACAGTGTTTATGGGATGGACTTATCACCGGTTGCATATACTGAGACGGATTCGGTTGGTAAAGTTAATAAGGCTTGGGTTTTCCTTGGGATGAGGCGCGGCGGCACATCTTACTATGCGTTAGATATCACAAACCCAGATTCACCACAGTATAAGTGGCTGATCAATTCTAGTACGGAAAAGTTTGAAGACTTAGGCCAAAGCTGGTCAGAACCTGTCGTCACTTTTATCCCATCAATCTCTGAACCAGTATTGATTTTTGGTGGCGGGATGGAATCAGCAGAGGGTTCTGGGGCTGCTGTTTATATTGTCAAAGCATTTACTGGTGAATTTGTGACTAAGTTTACCGCTACGGGAATGAGCAGTATCCCAAATAAAGTGGCTGTGTTAGACAGTAATAATGATGGTATCTCTGATCGGATATATGCAAGTGACATCGAGGGAAGTATTTGGCGAATAGATTTACCTTCGACGAATAAAACAAATTGGTCTGTATTCCAATTTGCTAAAATTGCAACAACGAGCTCTCCTAACAACCGCATGTTTTTTGCTGAACCTACAGTGGCCCAAACCCAGTTTAATAATATTCATTCTGAAAATGGGGTCTTATCCTATCAGAGTATCCCGTATGACGCTGTCACTGTGGGTACGGGGAATAGAACGCATCCATTGGACATCGCCACTAATGACATGTTTTATGTATTTCAGGATAGAAATGTTGTCACTAAACAATTCACTGGCACCGATATACCGGCCCCTCTAACGATTTCTAATCTGTATGATGTGACCTCTGCGGCACCTACTTCGCAGAGTGATAATATTGCTTTTGGGCAAAAGAGAGGCTGGTATTATGATTTCCCTGCCACGGGAGAGAAAAGCCTATCTTCCTCGCTTATTTTTGATGGTAAAGTTTATTTCACTTCATTTGTTCCGCCGACTAACCAAGCCGTTGATTTGGATGCGGGGGTATGTGGTTTTTCAGGACAGGGACGACTCTATGTATTTGACCTACATAAAGGTACTCGAACATCAAGTACACTTTACTATGAGGTTGGTGAACGTATTCCTGATACCCCCCAAATCGTTATCCCTGAGCCACAACCGGGTGAAGAGCCGAAAGCGTATGTTATCGGTGTTGGTAAAGGCGAGTGTGAGAACGGTGAATGCAAGGGAACGATCGAATTGGGTAGTGGCTTAAAGACTAACAAAATTTATTATCATATTGATGAGTAAGAACATTAATGAAAAAAAATAGACTGCAAGGGTTCACTTTAATTGAAGTCATGATCGCTGTTGTTATTGTGGGGATTTTAGCTTCGATAGCGTATCCATCATACATTGATTACGTGGTTAAGAGTGGACGGTCTGAAGGTGTTGCGGCGGTGATGAAGGTTGCAAATCTTCAAGAGCAGTATTATTTGGATAACCGAGCCTATACTACTGATATGACCAAACTGGGGTTAGCCGCTAATCCTTTTGTTACAGAGCATGGGCGTTATAGCTTAGCGTCAAGTGGAACCAGTTCATTCACTATCACTGCGACTGCACAAGGTTCGCAGGCTAGTCGAGACTCAACGTGTGCGACTATTACGATGACATCTGCTGGTGTAAAGGGGCCTTCTGCGGAGTGTTGGAAATGATAAAATATTGTATTGCTTTAGCATTAGCATTAGCTTTGCCTACATTTGTGTTTGCTGCGGAACCTACAGTTGTTATGCAGGATTACAAATGCCATGTCACAACGACAAATGGTGATAAAGTACTGTTCTATCGATGGAGGATTAAAGATGTCAATTTGAACATGGCTAGTCTTCCTAGCAAGCAAAAAATAGGTGGAGATAAAAAGAAATTCTTTATTAAAGAGGTCGTAGAGTGTGTTGAGCTTAGTCAAGAGTTTACTAATGAAAACAGTAAGAAAATTGATGAGCTAACCTTGAGATAAGCTTATGTGTGTGGAATATCTTCTGGTTTATGAGCAGCTTTTACCATCTGCTCCGTAGGAGATTAATCCGCTAGAGCTTATGTTTACACTCTTGGAGTTTGTCGCAGAGCCGCCTGGGCAGTAGATGATTTCTACAGCACTGTTTGCTGATAACATGCCTTCAGAGCTAAAGGTAAAACTTGCCGAATTACTTTTTACACTGTCATTTGTATTGAATGCGTCAATAACACGAATATCTTTATTATCAGGACTAATCACTTTAATCCCATTCCCCCAATTTGTACCACATGCACTTCCATTTGATGCACAAACTTTAATTGTTGCGCCATAACTGACGGCTTGATTTCTGGCAAAAACCATAATGTCATGAATTTTGGCGATATTATTATTAACACGCACACCTTCATAGACGGATATTAAAGATGGTACTCCGATAGTTAATAATATTGCAGCCACTGCAATCGTAACCATCAGTTCAATTAGTGTGAAACCAAGCAATTTATTTAGCATGCACTCAACCCTCACTTATACAAACTAAAGTATAAGCGAGAATAGGCGGGATTTCAGTATCTAAGTTGTATCCTTTGTGCTGTTTAGTTTCTGAAAGATAGTCTTAATCCTTTATGTTGTTAGTTGATATTGCCTTCAATCAATTCTCGCCATTTATCCGCAGCGGATATTGGCATCAGTCGATAGTCTTGCCCTGCCAGCTTGATTTACCACAATCCCTCGCGAATGAGGGCTCGTGGGACTTGATGGACAATACTTCAATGTTCCATTAGTACCAGAGGCAAGACCATCTGGTTGAAAACGAATTGAGGTTCGATTGTAGATGACAGTATCACTGGCATTGAAAGCGTTAGTGGTAAAAATAGTCGTTTCATTGCCATCGAGTTGACTATTGCTGTTTACATCAATAAATACCGTTAAGCCAAGCTGCCAGTTAGATGTGCACTGATTGTTGCTTAAGGCACAGACTGTCACTTTTCGATTGAAGGAAATGGCATGATTTCGGGCGAGCATTAGTGTTTGCTGGATGACTTTGATATTACTATCAGCTCTGAATCTTGTGTTGAAATCGCTTAACGAGGGAGCTCCAATCGATAACAGAATGGTCGAAATGGATACCGTAGTGATGAGTTCAATCAGGCTAAAGCCATGTGGTAGAGTTTTCATAACAGTTCCTTTGTTATAAATGTCGCTCGCATCCTACGAGCCTTTGGAGCAAAACTGCTGCTGTTAAAGTATAGAAGCGTACCAACGAGCCTTTTAGATTTTTACGGACTAAGAATTGTTTTATAGAAACTGTGTTTTATGAGGAAAGCGCTGCCTATACTTCAATAATCGCCTAACCCCGTGTAAGCTAATGGCATTCTATTTGATTATCTGTCAGCAAGTGCCGAGGAATGTTTGATGAAAAAAGTTGAAGCGATTATTAAGCCTTTTAAATTGGATGATGTACGCGAGTCACTTGCTGAGATAGGTATCACCGGGATGACAGTGCTAGAGGTTAAAGGTTTTGGCCGTCAAAAAGGGCACACCGAGCTTTACCGCGGTGCGGAGTATATGGTCGACTTTTTACCTAAAGTTAAAATAGAACTCGTGATTCAAGATGACTTAGTCGACCAAGCGATTGATGTTATTGTGGAAACAGCTCGTACCGGTAAAATCGGCGATGGTAAGATTTTCGTAACTGATGTAGAGCGCGTTATCCGCATTAGAACTGGTGAAGAAAACGAAGAAGCGGTGTGATTCATCCGTTTAAAGAGAGGGCCATTAGGCCCTTTTTTGTTGCTTAAAATTTATGATTAATGGGACTAAGTCTTTCTGTTCCTGAAATATCTTTAATGCAAAATAGCCTCTTTAGTTAGACTAAAGTAGTTATCTCTTATCTGTTCCATGGTATAACTTAGCCACTTAAATAGGCTTGTTGAGGTTGTTATTTTGGCTACGAAACGAATCGTGATAGTAGGTGGTGGGGCGGCAGGTTTAGCGCTAGCCTCTAAATTAGGCCGCAAGATGGGCGGTAGTGATGTCGTCGATGTTTGCTTAATTGATAAAAGCACAATCCATATTTGGAAGCCAAAATTACACGAAGTAGCTGTTGGGGTTATTGACCAGTCTATAGAGGGATTGTTGTATCGAGATCATGGTCTTAAGAATGGCTATCGCTACATTCGTGGCGAAATTGAGCAATGTGAACCCGATGCCAAAACCATCCAACTTGCTGCGGTTTATAGTGACTCGGGTGAATTACTGCTTGAGCCCCGTCAAATTGAATACGATTACTTAGTGCTAGCCTTAGGTGGGGTCTCTAATAGCTTTAATACCCTAGGGGCTGAGAAACATTGTATTTTCCTTGATAGTTTAGATAACGCTAACTTATTCCATCAAAAGCTATTGGATGCATTACTGCAACTTAATGAAACACAAGAGAAAGTCAGTATAGGTATTGTTGGCGCTGGCGCCACAGGTGTCGAATTAGCCGCAGAGCTTCACCATGTTATTGAGTCGGTGAAAGAGTATGGTTACCTCAATATCTCTAAGCATCATCTTGATGTGCATCTTATTGAAGCATCACCAAAAATTCTCCCACAGTTACCCGAACGTGTGAGCGCAAGAGCTCAAGCGGTATTGGATAAAATTGGCATCCGCTTGCATATCGGGGTGCAGGTTAAAGAAGTCACCCGCGATGGGTTTATTACACAGGATGGTGACGTTATCGAAGCGGGGCTTAAAGTGTGGGCGGCTGGTGTGAAAGGTCCAAAAGCGTTTCAAAACTTCTCTAAGTTACCCATTACGCCACGCAATCAAGTGGAAGTTGATGCTTGTATGCGAGTTAAAGGCCATCAAGATATTTATGCGCTTGGGGATTGCGCTCTATTAATTTTGGAGTCCGGCCAACCTGTGCCACCGCGTGCTCAAGCGGCAGCACAAATGGCGGATACCCTGTATGAGAATATTGTGAATCGTTTACAAGGGAAGGCGGAAAAACCTTTTGTGTATAAAGACTATGGTTCTCTGGTGTCTTTAAGTCGTTTTTCTGCGGTCGGTAATCTAATGGGGAATTTGCGTTCAGGGACTTTCTTCGTGGAAGGTCATATCGCAAGGATCATGTATATTTCGTTATACCAAAGACACTTAGCGAGCCTATATGGCTGGTTCTCCGCAATTATTTATCGCATTGCGCAAAAGCTACTGAAATGGCAAAGGCCAAAGCTGAAATTGCATTAACTGAAAACAAAACAGAGAGCCTTGGCTCTCTGTGTTGTTTTAGCCTTGCTGAGCTAAAAATTAATGTTTGGGAGAGGCTGAAGAGTCTCGGATCACAGGCTCTGGCGTAAATGTTTTTGCAAACTTGGCATCTTGTTCACGGCGTTTCGCGATTAACAGCTCTGTTGCCACTTGGGCAATTTCAGCGTTAGGTTGATGCACTGTTGTTAGTTTTGGCCAAGTTTGGCGTGAGAATGGACTGTCTTCGAAGCCGACAATGGATAGATCGCCAGGGATATCTAGCCCTGCTAAACGAGCTGCAAAAAGTGCCCCTGCTGCAATTTCGTCGTTACAGGCAACTATCGCTGTTGGACGGTTCTTCTGTTTGATCAGTGTGTTAGCTCCTTCAACGCCAGACTCAAATGAGTATTTTCCTTCAATTATGTAATCTTCATTCAAAAGCAGGCGATTTTTTGTTAATGCTTGTTTATAACCAAGTAACCGCTCTTTGGTAGACTCGTGGTGTAGATCGCCACTTAAAAAGGCAATTTCTTTATGGCCTAAGTCGATCAAATGCTGAGTAATCTCAACCGCACCAAATTTGTCATTGACTAAAATCGTCAGTCCATCCTGCTCTTTATCACCTTCGCCGGCAATAATGCGCACATAGTTGGCGTCAATATCACTTAAGGCTTTAAGGACTTTAGGATCTTCAGAAAGAGGCGGTGTTAACACTAAACCCGCCAGTCGAGAATGTTTCACGAGTTGAGTCAGTTCATCGCAAATGGTGTCAGATTTGGCATTACAAGGATGAATAACCAACTCATAGCCTTTATCTTTGCAGGCCGACAAAATCCCGTTTTGCATATCAATAATGTAATAAGCGTTGGGATTATCATAAATAAATCCAATGGCATAGGATTTTGTACCAGCAAGGTTTCTGGCCGCGAGATTGGGCTGGTAGTTTAATACCTTGATGGCCTCATTCACTTTATCAACCGTGGCTTGTTTTACCGAAGGTTCGTTATTGGTTACGCGGGAAACTGTCTTGATTGACACTCCAGCATATTTAGCGACGTCGTTGATAGTGACTTTCATTGATCTACAAACTCTTTATTCAAATGTGCGAAGGGCTAGCTAATTGATGAACCTAAATCCTTTAGGCGCAATTTACAAGCCGACAGCGTTGTCAGCTTACTTTTTCTTATGCTTCTTATAGTGCGAGCATTTACCGCGTATAGCAATGCTGAATTGTTACAAACTGAGGCATTTTTCAACTGTTAACACTCGGTTATAAGTTGTAATTTTACATCAAAACATCTAAGTGATTATTTTTGCTTGAATATATTGATTTTTCTCTTCTCAACACTTCGCTTTATGACATTTTTTTTCGTCCAGAGTTATTTTGTTGTGGCAAGGCTGTTAATTATTGTGTAATGTTTGCACTAGACATGACAGCGTTGTCATTCCATCGGAATGGTTATGAATACTAAAACGATAATAAAGTTATGGAAGGGAAACGAGATGCGACCATCATCCTTTAAGAAAAGTGTACTAGCTACAAACATTGCTATCCTACTCGGCAGCGCTGTTTCAATCGGAGCTGTTGCTGCAGAAGCTGAAGCCACTGCAGCTGCTGAAAATATTGAGAAAATTGAAGTTCGTGGTATGAGAGCTTCGATGAAAGCTTCTGTTAACGACAAACGTTTTTCTGATTCTGTCGTTGATGCTGTGACTGCAGAAGATATCGGTAAATTCCCTGATGGTGACGTAGGGGAGTCCTTAGGTCGTATTCCTGGCGTTGCTGTAAACCGTCAGTTTGGTCAAGGACAGCAAGTTTCTATCCGTGGCGCTTCAAGCCAATTAACGAGCACGTTACTGAACGGCCATTCAGTTGCTTCTACTGGTTGGTTTGACCAACAAGCTATCGACCGTAGCTTTAACTACAGCTTACTGCCACCAGAAATGGTTGGTGGTATTCAAGTTTACAAATCATCTCAAGCAGATATCGCTGAAGGTGGTATCGGCGGTACTGTAATTGTTAAAACTCGTAAACCTTTAGATTTGGAAGCGAACTCAGTCTTTCTGAGTGCGAAAGGGGATTACGGAACCGTTTCAGAAGAAATTGATCCACAAACTTCAGGTTTGTACAGCTGGAAAACGGAAGATGAGAAGTTTGGTTTCCTAGTGGCAGGTTCTTTGGATCAAACACAATATCAACGTAACGGTATTGAAACTCTGTTAGGTTGGGGGGAAATTGTTCCTACTACTTTCCAGCAAGACCGTGAGCGCACAGCTTTAAATGCTGCATTCCAATACAGACCAACTGATAACCTGGAATTCGGTCTGAATTTAATGAGCTTACAGCTCGATGCTAACAACGCTAACACGTCAATTTTCTTATTCCCAACCCAGCAAGGTGAGAATACTTGTCTTAAGAAAAATGCCGCAGGCGTATGTACATTAGTTGAACACACAGATAAAGGCGGATTTGCTTGGGCACAAACATGGGCTCGTAAAGCAAGTATGTCATCAGACACTGTGGATTTAGATTTCGCTTATCAGGCTGATAACTATAAGTTAGAAGGCCGTATCGGTAAAACTAAAGCTGAAGGAGGTACCGATCTTACTTCTAACTACGGTCAATCAATTGGTAAACCAGAAGATTTCGCAGGGACTTACGATGCAACTGGTGATGTGATTGACATCAACATTGCAAACAACTCATTTGATGCGGGTGACTTCAACGGTCAATTGGAAACTGCTGGTTGGGCACTGAAAAAACAACCTAACACAGACGAAGAATCATTTGCGACCTTCGATATTACTGTTCCGGTTGAATTTGGCGTTATTACCTCTATTAAATCAGGTATTAGCTATGCAGACCACGATGTAACTCAAACGACTGAAGCTGCACAATCATCTAATATTGTCGCAAAAGATGCCTCTGAATATTACTCTGGCACTATGTCATCTGGCGCTGGTTTTACCTTACCTAAGCCAATTTTTGACAATATGATCAGAGATGCTTATGGCGCTATTGATGGCTTTACTTTAGATAAGTCTGGTTACGGTACACTGCAAGAGAAAAACTTAGCCCTGTACACTATGGCTACTTTTGCCGGTGAAGGTGTGCGTGGTAACTTCGGTTTAAGATATATCTCTACCGATGTTGAGTCTGACTACTACGCGTTTAGCCAAACTGGTACTTATGCTGATGTTTTAAGTACTGATAAGGCAAGCTATCACGATGTATTACCAAGCATGAACATTGCGTTTGACTTGGCAAGTGACTTAATTTTAAGAGCATCAGCTGCGCAAGTTATTTCTCGTCCTAACTATGCGGATCTCTTCGCGACGTCTAAGTTACCAGGTTTCAACGATGGTACGCCAGGCAACGAGAAGAAAGTGACTGGTAGCGTGAATCTGCAGCCGTTCAAAGCCTCTCAGGCTGATCTGAGCTTAGAATGGTACTTCAGCGGTGAAGGATTATTTGCTGTTACTTACTTCATTAAAGATGTTAACTCTTTCATTTCGACAAGAGAAAAGCTGAACCAACAGATTGGTATTGATGATCCTAACTTAGTTGCGCAAGGTGGCAGTTCTTGTGGTGCAGGCATCTACGACTGCTGGACCGTGAGTGAAAACTACAATGCTAACGGTGGTTCTATCGATGGTATTGAGTTGCAGTTGCAAGATTCATTTGACAATGGTTTTGGTTACTCAGCTAACTACACCTTTGCAGATGCTTCATCTCCAGCTGAAAACTATGCGGATCGCGTAGGGGTGTTCTCTGACTCATCTAAGCATACTGTTAACTTAGTGGGTTACTATGAAATCGATGATTTCTCTGCTCGTGTAGCTTATAACTGGCGTTCTGAGTACATGATGCGCGAATTACCAGGCTTCTACGGTAACCGCGAGCACCAAGCCTACGGCACGTTAGATTTAAGTGCTAACTACGATGTAACTGACTACTTATCTGTGACATTTGAAGTGGTTAACTTACTTGAAGAGGATAGCATTCAGAAAGGTGTATCACCTGTTGATGCTGAAGGCGTTATCAGTGAGTTTAAAGATAACTACCCAGTGTGGAGCTTCGATGGTGAAGCTCGCTACAAACTTGGTGTAGCACTGCGCTTCTAATTCAATTCAGTGACCAAAAAGCCTAGCAATCGCTAGGCTTTTTATTATCAAAAACACCAACAATAAACTCAGCTTACGCAATTTTTAGAGGCGCGTTATGACAATCAGAAAAATAGCCATTATAGGGGGCGGGACTTCAGGTTGGTTAGCGGCGAATCATTTAGGGCGAGTGTTGCAGGGGCGCTCTGAGCTATCTATCACGCTGATTGAATCTCCTGATATTCCTATCATCGGAGTTGGTGAAGGTACTGTACCGTCCATTCGGAAATCACTACAGAGTTTTGGGATCAGTGAATCAGAGTTTATTCGCTCATGCGATGTGACATTTAAGCAGTCAATTAAATTTGTCAATTGGTTAGATCAAGCTCGACATGGTAAGGATAATTTCTACCACCATCTATTTGATATTATTAATTTACAAGGCTTAGATACTGTTTCTGCTTGGTTGGCCGAGAAACAAGGCGATTTTGCTGATTATGTTTCTCCCCAGCATCTTGTTTGTGAGGCTGCAAAAGCGCCAAAGCTAATCACAACACCCGAATATGCCGGAGTGTTAGGCTATGCCTATCATCTAAATGCGGCAAAATTTGCCAAATTACTGGCTAAAAATGCGATTGAGAAATTCAACGTTGAGCACATTTTTGCCACTGTGCAGGATGTTCGTTTAGGCGATGATGGTGCAATTTCATCTTTGCAGACCGAGCAAGGGACTCTCTCTTTCGATTTTTATATTGATTGCAGTGGCTTTGAATCGATTTTGTTAGCTAAGGCACTAAAAGTGCCATTTATCAGTAAAGCGCATCAACTGTTTATTGATACTGCGTTAGTCGCGCAAATCCCGACGCAACCTACGGATATCATCCCTCCTTATACTCAAGCAACGGCCCATCAAGCGGGTTGGATTTGGGATATCGCATTGACTCAGCGCCGAGGCACGGGATTTGTCTATTCGTCTGCTCATATGGCGCAGTCAGAGGCAGAGCGAAAGTTTGACCATTATCTCGGTGGCAAACTTGCCGATGTTCCCCATCGTAAAATTCCAATGACAGTGGGTCATCGTCAACAGTTTTGGGTAAAAAACTGTGTAGCTTTAGGGTTAGCTCAAGGCTTTTTGGAGCCGATTGAAGCGACATCCATATTGTTAACGGATTTCTCTGCACGTTTTCTGGCAGAACGTTTTCCTGTGCATACAGATGATGTTGATTACTTAGCAAAGCGATTTAATGATACCGTGGGCTATGCATGGGAGCGGGTCGTTGAATTTGCCAAACTACATTACTGTTTATCGGATAGAACTGACTCGTCATTTTGGCTAGATAATCAGGCTTCAGAGACTATTCCCGAAGGATTAAAGCAACGACTCGAACTATGGAAATCCTATAGTCCTATTGCTGAAGATTTTCCATCTAAGTTTGAAGTGTTTAACTTAGACAATTATTTATACGTGCTTTATGGCATGAAATATCAGACTAATTTGCGTGGTGGGTCATCGGCAACACAGGCCTCTTTGAACATGTATATGAACAAAATGTCGAAGGTAAAACAACAGATGCTAGATGGTTTGCCTGAGCATAGGGAATTGCTCGATAAAATCTGTACCTATGGTTTGCAATCTATTTAATCGTTTTAAATTTAATGGGTAAAAAGGAAAAATATAATGAAAACACAATTTGTACCTTTAAATGACTCGAGCCATAAGAATTTGGCTATTGGTGATAAGGTCGATTACAGCTACTTTGAAACTGTGCATATGCTACCACTGCAAGTGCAAGAGTTTATGTCGGCTGCGACAAGCTTTCCTATTGTATTTACAAAGAATAACCAAACTGGCGAGTTCGTCTCTATCGCGATTACCGCGCTAAAACCGAATACCAATAAGCTGCTAAAAAATGGGCAATGGCAATCACGATACTTACCTATTCAAGTGCAGCTGTATCCATTAGGCATGACCCATGTCGATGAGGAAAAGATTATCTTAGGTATCGACATTAACAACTCATCCGTGGCTGAAAATGAAACTCACCGATTATTTACTGAGGCTGGTGAGAAAACGGACTACTTGTCCAAGAAGCTTGAACTCGCGGGTTTACAAGCTAGCTACCAAGATATGACGAAGTACTTTATCAAAGTATTGTTGGAGCATGAGTTATTACAACCAAGAACACTTACAGTGACGGCGCTGGATGGCACGAAAACCAACATCGACGGGATCTATACGATTGATGAGCCTAAACTACAGCAGCTTGATGATGCGACTTTGCTGAATTTCGCGAAACGGGGTTTCTATTCAGCCATTTATGCGCATCTTTGCTCATTAAGTTTAATTGATTTAGTGATGGATAGATAAGATAGCGAGCTTTCCATTTTAGTTTGCGAGCATGACACTCCCAGTCAAGATAATCCAACTTGAGAAAAACAGCTTTAAGGTTTTGACTGGGAGAAATAGCGCCAGTTTTCGCGCTAATAAACCGCCGATAATTGCGCCAGGGCCTGCAAACAGTACCAGTTCGAATAGGGCATGACTGCTACTTGAAAAGACATGTATCGGACTTGCCGACCAGACGGTAATAGCCGAGACAACCACTCCGATAGCAACGGCCATCTTGGCGCACACTCCCCGTAACATCAGATAGATCACTAGCAACTCGCCCACGCCAACCGATAACCAGGCGGTGATGATCCCACCCAAATAACCAATTACTGCTAGCCAGCAATAGTCTAGGGCGTTGAGGCGATGGCTTTGAAGGGTACGGCGCTGGCTGCTGATAATGATCGCTATCCCTAATACGATAGAGAAAAGGCTAAAGCTGGTATGCAGCGAGGAAGGTGAGTTCAATTGCCATAACTGACTGCTCCAAAGACCAGGCACTGAGCAGGTTGCCGCTAATAAAATGCTCGGAATAAAGCCTGACCAGGTTTTGTCATGGTGATGGTGTCGTCGATAGTAGCCTGACCATGAAATCGCCCCTGCCGTCATACCAAAGCATTGGATCATAAATGACGTGGAGACACTCTGAACTTCACTGAAATTTAAACTAGAGAACACCGGAATAAAGATCACTCCACCGCCCGCTCCCGTGGCGTTTGCAAAGATGGCTCCCGTTATCCCCAAAAACACAAACTGACCGTATTGTTTTATTAACTCAACGGGTTGATGAAATTGGACTAACCAACATAGCCATACACTCAATAGCACAATGACGATTGCTATCGGTCGATAATATTGGCTGAGGTTAATATGTCTACGTTTGAAGATAAGGCCATATGGCAGCATTTTGAGTTAGCGCGCGGGATGGGTGAGTTGTTGCATGCATGTTATCAGTCAGAGGCAACGTTGTCACACTGGTGTGGAAATAAAAAGTTAAAACATAATATATTGATATTTAAGGGTTAAAAGTATTTCGGCTAAAAAAGTACCGATAAATGTCAAAAAAATGTAGAAAACCTGTTCTTTCTTGTGTAATTTAATCAATGACAACGCTGTCATCTGCTTGTGTGATTCGTTGTTTTGTAAGGTCTGCATGAAGAGGATGAGGTCTCCTTATTCATGTACTTGGCAGAAGTATTGCTGGTCGGGCGGCGATACGTTTGTCTTTAATATTTTGATAGTCTCTCCCCAGAAACTAGCGTTGGCTGGGTACTGTAAGCAGTGCCCAGCCATTTTTTTAGGTAGAGCGACCTTGCTTAGGATAAGCAGACAAGTTAGCGGCATTAAAAAATAAAACTCGCTGGATATTCCAGTCATAAAAAAGAGGCTGCGATTCATGGTTATTCATATTGCTACACTGCTTGGCAGTGTAGTAACTACTTTTGCTAAGCGTTTGCTGATGCCCATCCTTGGACTCTGGGCGAGCGCTATGGTTTGCGCTTTTAGTTTCACCGCGATAGCCGCCGTGGAGTCGGCGTCGTTTACGCTTACCAATGCAGCTACTGCAGGCACTTCTACGGCAAACAATGCCGCTCCCATTAAGATAGTGACCACAATCCAACAGCAGTGGCAGTTTAATCTCCTCAAAGAGGCGCTGCGCCGCTCAGGTCAGCCCTATCAGGTCGAACAAATGTCGACGCAGATGAACCAAAAACGTAAGGTCGAAGAAGCGCTTGCTGGTACTGTCGATGTTTTTTGGAGCATGACTTCGAAGGAGCTTGAGGAAACCGTGCTCCCGGTTCGTATCCCTTTGTTTAAGGGATTACTCGGTAACCGCCTGTTAATTATCCGCAAAACGGATGAGGCTAGATTTGCCAATGTAAAAACGCTGGCGGATTTTAAGCGATTAAAAGCAGGGCAAAACCGCTATTGGCCCGATGCCAGCATCCTTGAAACCAATGGTTTGCCTGTTGTGACTAGCTATCAATACACCAATCTGTATCCGATGTTAGAGGGTGGCCGATTCGATTACCTTGCCCTCGGCGCACAGGAAATTGGCGATGAACTCGCAAGCCACCCCGATCCTGCGCTGAAAATCGATACTCATATCCTGCTGCAATACCGTTCGCCAGCATATTTTTTTGTGTCCCCAAAACGCCCCGAGTTAGCGGCGGCAATCTTAGCTGGGCTCGAAAATATGATAAGCGACGGCAGCTTTGATGAGATGTTTAATCGTGAGCTTAAGATAGACAAGCTCTACCGTGATGCCCAGTTTGAGCAGCGCGTCATTATTCGTCTCGATACGCCCGATTTAAGTCCCTTAACCCCCATTGAACGCCAAGAGTTGTGGTTAGATCTATTTAGTATGCAAGGTGCAAAATAATGAAAACATTAGCCTTAAAAGTACAAATTGGGTTAGCAGCTGCGATATTTATGATTGTCAGCGTGCTGTTTGGGGTGTCCTATTGGTTGGCGAGCGATAGCTTGGCCAGCAACGAAATGGCCTTTGAAGACAATACCGTTGCTAATCTTCAAGTCACCATGGCGCAGCCGATTTTTACCTACGACTACGAGCAGATCCGTGCCGTGTTGTCTGTCATGTTAAAGTCTGAGCAAATCTATCAAATTACCGTTGTGGATCATCGGGGTAAGTTGCTCGCCGAAGACAAACAAGCCGAGGCTGTTGCCGCAAGCGATCTACAAACAAGAGAGTTACAGTTCAGCGACCAAGGTAATCCGACCGGGCGTTTAACCATTGCCTTCTCGACTTTGCCGGTTAAGGCGCAATTATCTGAGTTACTGCTGGGGTACTTTTTACAGGCGCTGCTGATTTTAGCGGGCAGTCTGTTAGTGATTTTCATCATTCTTAAACGCTTAGTGATTAGTCCCTTAGATAAGGTTGTCGCCGCGTTAGAAGAAATCGCCAATGGTGATGGCGATTTAAGCCACAGATTACCCGTGGAGAGCGAAGATGAAATCGGCAAACTTGCCAATGCTTTCAACGGTTTTGTCGAACAGATTCATGGCACTATTACCAGAGTGCATGAAACCTCAGGTCTGCTATTGGGCGATGCTAAGGCACTTGGGACGCTGTCGCAAAGCAACAATCAAAGGGTGCAAGCTCAGCTTAAAGAAACCGAAGCCGCGGTCACGGCCGTGACTCAATTGAGTGCCAGTGCCAACGAAGTGGCCATCAATGCAAAACGTACTGCCGATGCGGCAACCCAAGCCGATAGAGCGGTCGACGATGGTCAACGTCAGTTTGACTCGGGCTTAGCCATTACCCGTCAATTAGCGGGGGAATTAGCGCGTTCTGCCCAATCGGTATCGCAGCTACAACAGGAAACCCAACGCATCGATGAAGTGGTGGTGGTGATCAACAGCATTGCCGAACAGACTAATCTACTCGCCCTCAATGCCGCCATTGAAGCCGCCAGAGCGGGTGAGCAGGGGCGTGGTTTTGCCGTCGTTGCCGATGAAGTGCGCTCTTTAGCGAGCCGCACCCAACAGGCGACGGGAGAAATCCAAAAAATGATCCAACAGGTGCAGAGCCGAGTTGCTGAAACCGTGAATGTGATGCAATCGAGCCAGACTCTCTCCAATCAAGGGGTCAACCGTTCGGAAGAAATTAAGCTAGTGCTGTCTAAAGTGACTGATTTAGTTTCCAATATCAGTAATATGAATATCGAAGTTTCCCATGCGGCGCAGGAGCAAACCTGCGTCACCGAAGCGATTTCTCGTACATTAAATGATCTTGCCAATGTCTCAGGTTCAGCCTCCCTCGATAGTGAGCACTTAGCACAATCGAGTGAGCGACTGTTTCACCAAGGGGAAAGACTGCGGACGTTAGTAACTTCCTTCAGACTGTAGCCATTTCTGAAGCTAGAAAAGGAATATCATGAATAAAACGATTGCCGCCACAGCGATTTTATTGGCTCTGGGCTTAACGGCCTGTAGCGATGCGCCTAAAACCAATGCTGTGCCTAGCTCAAGTACTGCCGAGCAGGCTAAGCATAGCCAATTAACCCAAGCGCAATTGCAGCTGTTTGGGGATTCCTTGGGCGTGAGTTATCGCGTATTTACTAACAGGCCCGACGATAGCTGTGACAAAGCTGCCGCCGAAGGTCGTTGTTTTGTTGCTGAAATCGATTTTGTCCCAGAGGTTGAGCTTAAGAGCCGGGATTGGGCGATTTATTTTAGCCAAATGCGTCCAGTTCAAGCTGTTGAAAGTGAAGAGTTTAGTATTACGCATATCAAGGGCGATCTGTATCGTATCGCACCCACCGAGGCATTTAGCGGTTTTAGTAAGGGCGAGAAAAAGACCCTAAGGTTCCGTGGTGAATTGTGGCAGCTCTCAGAAACCGATGCCATGCCCAACTATTACATAGTTGCAGGCGATTTATCGCCAGTAGTGATCGCCAGCACGCAAGTAAAGCAAGATCCTGAGACTCAGATGGAGGTGCGCCCCTATGTTGAGGCGTACACCGATATGGTGAAGCAGTATCGCCGAACCGATGCGGACAAATTAGCGCCAGCCACACCTGCACAGTTATTTAGTAATAATCAACACGTCAGTGAAGATGCCAACTTAGCGGTCAATACCATTATTCCGACGCCACAAAAAGTCGCTATCCACAGCCAAGATAAAGCCGTGTCACTGACTTCTGGTATTAAACTGGATTTCGGCTCGGTCACCAACGCATCTGCGGCGCAACAGGCTTTGGATCCTGAACACTTGGCGGCGGCACTTTCCCGTTTAGCGCGCTTAGGCGTTAAAGAGTCAGAACAAGGTTTAGCGGTAAAGCTGAACTGGCGTCAAGGCGCTGAGGGCAGCTATCTGCTGGATATTAAAGCGGATGCGATTGAGATTGCCGCTGCCGATGCTGCCGGGTTTTCCTATGCGTTATCGTCACTTGCCAGTTTGATTGATGTGCAGGATCTGCGCGTAAATACCATGACGATTGAGGATAGCCCAAGGTATCCCTTCCGCGGCATGCATATCGACGTGGCCCGTAACTTCCATAGCAAGGCGTTGATCTTTGACCTGCTGGATCAAATGGCGGCATACAAGCTCAACAAATTGCACCTACATATGGCCGACGATGAAGGTTGGCGCCTAGAGATCGATGGCCTGCCTGAACTAACCAACATCGGCAGTAAGCGTTGCCACGATCTTGAGGAAAATACCTGTCTGTTACCGCAGCTTGGCAGCGGGCCTTTTGCGGATGTGCCTGTTAACGGTTTCTATAGCAAGCAAGATTATATCGATATTGTTAAATATGCCGATGCGCGCCAAATTCAAGTGATCCCTTCGATGGACATGCCTGGCCATAGCCGCGCGGCGATAAAATCCATGGAGGCGCGTTACCGTAAGCTAGTGGCCGAAGGTAAAGCAGAAGAGGCTAAAACCTATCTGTTGTCGGATGCGGCGGACACCACAGTGTATTCTTCGGTGCAGTATTACAACGATAACACCCTGAACGTTTGCATGGAGTCGACCTATCTGTTTGTCGATAAAGTCATTGATGAAATTGCAAAATTACACCAAGCAGCGGGCCAGCCATTAACTCGATACCATATCGGTGCCGACGAAACGGCAGGGGCGTGGAAGCAATCGCCCGCCTGTTTGGACTTTGTGGCCAATAACGATAAAGGCGTGAAATCCATCGACGATTTAGGGGCGTACTTTATCGAGCGCATTTCGAATCAACTCGCGAGTAAAGGCATAGAAGCGGCGGGTTGGAGCGATGGTATGAGCCATGTGCGCCCAAGCAACATGCCTGCAAAAGTCCAATCCAACATTTGGGATGTGATTGCCTATAAGGGTTACGAGCATGCCAATCAACAAGTCAACAACGGCTGGGATGTGGTGCTCTCAAATCCTGAGGTGCTGTACTTTGATTTCCCCTATGAAGCCGATCCTAAGGAGCATGGCTACTACTGGGCAAGCCGCGCAACCAACGCACACAAAGTGTTTAGCTTTATGCCGGACAACTTAGTGGCAAACGCGGAGCAGTGGACCGACATTCAAAATCTGCCTTTTGAGGCCGACGATAGGGCCAGAACCGATGAGAAGGGCAAACAATCCGGCCCAAGGGAACAAGGTAAAGCCTTTGCCGGATTACAGGGCCAGCTCTGGAGTGAAACCATCCGCAGCGATAACACCGTGGAATATATGATTTTCCCGCGTTTACTGATGCTGGCGGAGCGTGCTTGGCATCAAGCCGCGTGGGAAGTGCCATATCAATATCAAGGCGCTTTGTATAATCAGACTACGGGGCATTTCACCGCAGCGATGCGTGAGGCTCAGGCGCAATCTTGGCAGCAAATGGCTAACACCTTAGGACATAAGGAGTTTATCAAACTCGATAAAGCGGGTATCGATTATCGAGTGCCGACCGTCGGCGCCGAGATCCGCGACGGTAAACTGTTTGCCAACGTGGCTTATCCGGGACTTAAGATTGAATGGCGCCAAGCGAGTGGACAATGGCAATCCTATCAAGCTGGGCAGGCGGTAACGGGCCCCGTTGAGATCCGCGCCATCGCGGCCGATGGAAAACGTAAAGGCCGCAGCTTAGTCGTTAATTAATAAAAAGCTATATCTGGCTGTATTTTAAAATAAAAATACAGCCTTTTTCTTTTTCACTTTCAGTCAATTCTTTCGCCTGACATTTGATTAGAAATTGCTTCAAAAAGTAAATGACAACGCTGTCATTTTTGCTGTAACATTGAGTTAACTAAAGTTGAGTGTCGTATTAACGGCATAAGTATAAGCAACGGTAGCGCTGCATTAAGAGATGAAGAGGGGTGTCATGGGGTTAGTCCAGACAAAAGATCAACAACTGTTTATCGGTGTAGATGGGGGCGGCAGTAAGTGCCGAGCCACTATCTATACTGCGGACGGTACCGTTTTAGGGACAGGTGTTGCTGGGCGCGCTAATCCGCTGCATGGTCTTGCACAAACATTTGCATCTATTGAAGCTTCGACTCGCCAAGCTCTGCTGGATGCGGGCATGAAGGAAACCGATAGCCATTTACTGGTTGCGGGCTTAGGGCTGGCAGGGGTCAATGTGCCGCGCCTGTATCAGGATGTGATCAGCTGGCAGCATCCGTTTGCTGCCATGTATGTCACAACCGATCTTCATACCGCTTGTATCGGTGCACACCGCGGCGCGGATGGTGCGGTGATCATTACGGGTACAGGTTCTTGCGGTTATGCCCATGTAGGTGATGACAGCTTAAGCATTGGCGGACACGGTTTTGCGCTGGGCGATAAGGGCAGCGGTGCTTGGCTTGGCTTAAAAGCTGCCGAGCATGTATTACTCGCCCTCGATGGTTTTGCCGCGCCGACCGCCTTAACCAAAATGCTGTTAAACCATTTTGGGGTAAGTGATGCCTTGGGCATAGTCGAGCATCTCGCCGGTAAGTCTTCGAGTTGCTATGCCGAATTGGCTAGAAGCGTACTCGATTGCGCAAACGCGGGAGATGAAGTCGCTCGCGGGATTGTGCAGGAAGGCGCCGATTACATCAGTGAAATGGCACGCAAGCTGTTTAGCCTCAATCCGGTACGATTCTCTATGATCGGTGGTCTTGCCGAACCGCTACAGGCATGGCTTGGCAGCGATGTGGTGGCCAAGATTTCTGAAACCTTAGCGCCGCCAGAATTGGGTGCCATGTACTTCGCTCAGCAGCAATTTAACTCAGTCAACATTAATGAATAAGCCGTTTTAGCGCATCAGTGCTAAAGCAATACCCGTATTGATTTGTAAGGTAAATAACATGACAAACACTATTATGGAGCAAGAAGCTCGCACCGCGCCGCAGAAGATTGCGGGTCAGTTAGCCGCTAACGCCGATTTAATGCAGCAGTTAGGTGAAAAACTGCGTGCTTTCGATCCCCGTTTTGTGATGATTGTGGGCCGTGGTTCATCGGACCATGCGGGTGTATTTGCTAAATATCTTTTTGAAATCGAAGCGGGTGTCCCCACCTTTGCTGCCGCGCCATCTGTGGCCAGCGTTTACGGTAAAACCTTGAAGTTAGAAGGCGGATTAGTGATTGTGATTTCGCAATCTGGCCGCAGCCCTGATATTTTAGCCCAGGCGCGTATGGCGAAAAACGCAGGCGCGTTTTGTGTGGCGTTAGTGAATGATGAAACCGCGCCAATCAAGGATATCGTCGATGTGGTGGTGCCATTACGTGCTGGCGAAGAGAAAGCCGTTGCTGCAACAAAGAGCTACCTTGCAACTCTGTCGGCGATTCTACAATTAGCCTCGGCGTGGACGCAGAGCGAATCCCTCGCGGCGGCTGTTAACTCTTTACCTCAAGCACTGCAAACTGCGGTCGATGCTGAGCCTCAATTGACTCCAGCATCGGTTGAAAACGTGAAAAACTTAGTAGTGTTAGGCCGTGGTTTAGGTTATGCCGTGTCTAAGGAAATCGCACTTAAGTTAAAAGAAGTGTGTTCTATCCATGCCGAAGCCTTTAGTAGTGCAGAGTTCCTCCATGGTCCTGTGACCTTAGTGGAGAAAAAACTCACGATTGTGGATGTCTGCATTGGCGATGAGTCGTACGCTAGCCATATCGAACAGATTGAAAATGTGAGCCAACGTGGCGCCGATTTAGTGCATTTAAATCAAACATCGACTGATATTCACCCACGTGTTGCGCCGTTAGCCCTGCTACAACGTTTTTATATCGACGTGGCCGCAGTCGCGGTTGCCCGCGGTATTGACCCAGACCAACCCGCTGGGCTGAAAAAAGTCACTCAAACGCTGTAATGGATGGCCGTTGTTGTCGCGTTAATTTGAAAAGAGGTTTGGGATGAAATTCACCTTAATTGCCGAGCAACTGTTTGATGGTGAAGCCTTCCATCGGGATGTGCCTGTCACCATTGAAGATGGCTTGATAGCCAGCTTAGACACCGCATTGGGTGCTAAGGAAATCCGCTACCGAGGCACCCTAGTGCCAGGTTTTATCGATGTGCAAGTTAACGGCGGTGGCGGCGCGTTGTTCAATAGCAACCCAACGGTCGCTTGCATTGAAACCATAGGCAAGGCGCATGCTCGCTTTGGTACCACAGGCTTTTTACCCACGCTTATCACTGATGATGTGCAGGTGATGGCCAAGGCTGCCGATGCGGTTGCCAGTGCGGTCGCGCAAAAGAGCGCAGGCGTATTAGGCGTACATTTTGAAGGGCCGCATCTTTCGGTTCCTAAAAAAGGCGTGCATCCACAAGGTTTTATTCGTGAGATCACCGAGGCTGAACTGGCGATTTTTTGCCGTCAGGATTTAGGTATTCGAGTGGTGACCTTAGCACCTGAAAATGTCTCGTCCGAGGTGATCCGCCTGTTGGTGGAGTCGGGGGTTAAAGTGTGTTTAGGCCACTCCAATGCGGACTATGATACCGTTGTTACGGCATTAGCTGCGGGGGCGACAGGCTTTACTCACCTCTACAATGCCATGTCACCCTTAGGTTCCCGTGAGCCTGGCGTGGTGGGCGCAGCGATTGAGAGCGAAACCGCTTGGTGTGGTTTGATTGTCGATGGCCACCATGTGCATCCAGCTGCCGCAAGGGTCGCCCTGCGCGCTAAACCCCGTGGCAAAGTGATGTTGGTGACCGATGCTATGCCGCCAGTGGGCATGGATGATGAAACCAGTTTTGAGCTGTTTGGTACTCAGGTTCTGCGTGTCGGCGATAAATTAAATGCGGTGACGGGTGAACTGGCAGGCTGTGTGTTAGACATGGCGACCGCGGTTGAGAACAGCGTGAACATGCTCGGTTTACCGCTCGGTGAGGCCTTGCGGATGGCGTCTTTGTATCCTGCCGAGTTCCTTGGCATTGCCGAGCATGTAGGTCGATTAGCGGTTGGGCAGCGTGCCGATTTAGTGTTGCTGGATAATCAATATAAAGTGCTGGCCAACTATATTGCTGGAAATGCGGTTTATGTTCGCCCTTAGTGTGGGTTGAGTCAGTAAAGCGTTAACCTTGGCCCTTGTCTTATTTTGATGACAGGGGCTAAGTTTTTTTATTGTACAGTCTGCATTTTGCTCAAAAGTTATAAAATAAGTGAAATAACAATAATAAAGGATAATGGTATGAGTACGACTGCGCCGGAATCTGTCACCAATACGGGCGTGAATGCTCAGGAGGCTGCCGCGAAAAAGCGTCAGTCAAAACCGCGGTTGATGTCCCTCGATGCCTTGCGCGGCTTCGATATGTTTTGGATTTTAGGTGGCGAAGCCCTATTTGGCACCTTGCTTATCTTGACGGGCTGGGCGGGCTGGCAATGGGGTGATACCCAAATGCACCATAGTGAGTGGAATGGGTTTCGCTTTTATGATTTGATTTTTCCGCTGTTTATATTCCTCTCAGGTGTTGCTCTTGGATTATCGCCAAAACGCTTAGATAAACTGCCAATGCATGAGCGTATGCCTGTGTATCGCCACGGGGTTAAGCGGCTGTTTCTTCTATTATTGCTCGGCATTCTTTACAACCATGGTTGGGGAACGGGGGCGCCTGCCGATCCTGAAAAAGTCCGTTATGCCAGCGTCTTAGGTCGAATCGCCTTTGCGTGGTTTTTTGCCGCCTTGCTGGTGTGGCATACCAGTTTGAGGACCCAAGTGCTGATGGCCTTGGGCATATTAGTGGCCTATGGCGCGGTGCAACTCTGGTTGCCGTTTCCTGGTGGACAGGCTGGAGTGTTATCACCCACAGAGTCAATCAATGCTTATGTGGATAGCCTTTTACTGCCTGGTGTGAGTTATCAAGGACGAACGCCCGATCCTGAAGGCGTGTTATCGACACTGCCTGCCGTAGTCAACGCCTTAGCGGGTGTATTTGTGGGTCACTTTATTGTGAAATCCCATCCAAAAGGGGAGTGGGCTAAGGTTGGCCTATTGAGTGTTGCCGGTGGTGTTTGTTTAGCTCTAGGCTGGTTGCTGGATGGAGTTATTCCCGTCAATAAAGAGCTGTGGACAAGCTCTTTTGTGTTGGTCACTAGCGGTTGGAGCATGCTGCTGTTAGCGCTGTTTTATGCCCTCGTGGATGTGCTCAAATGGCAAAAGCTCGCCTTTATTTTTGTGGTGATAGGCACTAACGCCATCATTATTTATCTGGCCTCTAGTCTGGTGGATTGGAAATATATCGCCCAGAGTGTGTTCGGGGGTGTTATCGCGGCATTACCGGAAAATGCTCAGCCCTTAGCGGCCGTGATTGGTTTGCTCACCGTTCAATGGTTAGTGCTGTATTGGATGTATCGTCGCAATATTTTTGTGCGGATCTAACGTCGATAGCAGATTTTTCTTAAAGCCACAGACTCACCTCTGTGGCTTTTTTATTTCTAGCACACAAAGAGCTCAGAGCATCTTTGGTTGTAAATCAGCGGTTAACTGAGTGTTTATGGCTCATTCTGGGCAAACAAGGCCATTTTGCTGGCTAAATCGCAAATGACAGCGTTGTCTTTTTGCGTTGTTTGTTTTAACATCACTGAAACAATGGTGCGTTCGGATGATAACATTAGCCATTGCAGATGAGTTGCGATACGGATGTGCGGAATACTCAGCGGTTTTTAGTCCCGCCATCACCTTAAAAAATTAATTACTATAAGAAGCAGGTTTATGGAAATGACACTCGATAAAAGCCAGCAGAAAAGCAGTTTTCTCCCCATGGCGATAGTGGCAGCACTCTTTTTCATCCTCGGATTCGCAACGTGGTTGAATGGATCTTTGATGCCCTATTTAAAACAAATTTTGCAACTCAATCCCTTCCAAGCCTCATTAATCCTGTTCTCTTTCTACATTGCAGTGACTTTTACCGCGCTGCCCTCGGCGTGGGTGATCCGTAAAGTGGGTTATAAAAATGGTATGGCACTGGGAATGGGCATCATGATGCTCGCCGGCTTACTGTTTATTCCTGCGGCTAAGACCCAAATATTTGGTCTGTTTTTATGTGCGCAATTAGTGATGGGCACAGGCCAAACCTTGTTACAAACGGCGGTCAATCCCTACGTGGTTCGCCTTGGGCCTGAAGAGTCTGCCGCGGCCCGTGTGAGTGTGATGGGCATTTTGAATAAAGGTGCGGGGGTGATTGCCCCCTTAGTTTTCTCTGCATTGATTTTAGATAGCTTTAAAGACCGCATTGGCACTACGTTAACCCAAGTGCAAATTGATGAAATGGCAAACAGCTTGGTTTTCCCTTACCTCGGCATGGCGATTTTTATTGGGATATTGGCGCTTGCTGTTAAAAAATCTCCACTGCCAGAACTCTCTAATGAAGACGAAGCAGCCGAGCACACAGATAAAGGCCAAATCAAAGCGGCCTTATCCCATCCTAACCTCGCATTTGGCGTTATCGCGCTGTTTGTGTACGTGGCGGTTGAGGTGATTGCCGGCGACACTATCGGTACCTTTGCCTTATCGCTCGGGGTTGAACATTACGGTGTGATGACCTCCTATACAATGGTGTGTATGGTGCTGGGTTATACCTTAGGGATTATCCTTATTCCTCGTTTTATCTCTCAGCCAACGGCACTGATGATTTCGGCGATTCTTGGCCTATTACTGACCTTAGCCATACTGTTTGGGGATAACCATTCCTACGTGATTGCAAATGCTTTGTTAGTGCCTTTCGGCGGTGTGGCCTTGCCTGATACCTTACTCTTCATTGCCTTCTTAGGATTAGCCAATGCGATTGTTTGGCCTGCGGTGTGGCCTCTGGCGCTATCGGGTTTAGGTAAGCTCACCAGCACAGGTTCGGCATTGCTCATCATGGGGATTGCGGGTGGTGCTTTTGGTCCACTGTTTTGGGGACTCACGAGTTCTGCCACCGAGATGGGGCAGCAGGGCGGTTATATGGTGATGTTACCTTGCTACCTGTTTATTCTCTTCTATGCCGTTAAAGGTCATAAGATGCGTCACTGGTAATCGGTTATCACGCGATGTAAAAAAGCCCTCATCAGAGGGCTTTTTAGTATTTGCAGGGTGTGAATTAGAAGGCGTAACTGACGCTTGCTAATACTGTATCGTCGTTTTTCCACACACCGTCGGAGACTTTCTGATCGCCGCTCAAGTCGGTGCCAAGCCAAGCGAGTGACAGGCCAAATCCCATAAATTCGGTGGATACGCCAACGGAATAATCCGAGTAGCTATCAAAGCCTTCGCCATCGTCTAAGGCATCGCCTACGTTGTAGCCGTAATGCAGATCGAGGCTCCAGTTTTCAACAAACTCATAGGAGTAATTGATTTCGCCGTAGTGATAATCTAAATCGCTGCCGCCGTAATCATTGGTGTACCAATAGGCCACGCGAAAGCCGCTAAACTCGACGCCAGCCGTTACTTCGAAATAGCCGAGTTCACTCTCGCCCGAATAGTTATAGCGGTTGAGGGTCACGTCGTAACTGACGTTATCATTGATGTCACCGCCGTAGGCAACATAAAAGTCGTACTCGATATCTGGACCGTTGTAGCCTGGCTCGTCAAAGTCGACATTACTGGCCCAGGCGCCGACCGAAAATCCCGACTCAAAACTCCAATCGACACCACCTTGAACCGCAGGATCGCCCGCTGTTTGCGAGATACCACGGAAGCGATAATCGTTGGTTACGCCAATTTCCCCCGACACTTCTGCGGCGGCAATGCCGGAGAATAAACTGGTCGTTAGCGCGAGCCCAACAACTTGTGCCAGCCGCTTTTTATTTAGGTTGTTATTCACGGTATTTCTCCCATTTTCTTGGTTGACACGGATGTACTAAGTTCTTTTAGCTTTTAAAACAGGCTAGTACATTCGTTGCTTTGCCAAACAACAACTCAGGAAACCCCGTAGCTGTGACCTCATGGCGAGTTAAGCTAAATTGCTTTAGCTTGGTTAAACGAGGTAAAAAGCACCCCCTATGAAACTCACTTTTGTTCGAAGATGACATAAACCTTGCGGCATGGCTCAACGACTTGCCACACCCCTTGAAACCCCGCAGGAATAATAAATCGGTCGCCGACACTGAAGGTTTGTGACAGTCCCTCAAGATCGGTGATGACGCTGGTCCCTTCGAGGATCTCGCAATACTCGTATTCAGTGTAGTTGATTTTCCAAGCGCCTGATTCGCTTTGCCAAATTCCACTATGGAATTGATTACAGGGGCTAGAGTAATGATTCTGTAATTGCTGGGTGGGGTTACCAGAGATGCGCTTTTCTGGGGCGACTTGATAACTTTCCACCGGCGACTGTGCGCTGGCAAAGCGAATGATCGAGGTTACGCTCATGGTCATATAGGCTCCACCGAGGTTATTTCATGGTGGGCATAACAAACTCGGCCTGAGTCTGCTTGCCTACGGGCCAGCGTGCCGTGATGGCTTTACGTTTGGTATAAAAACGTACCCCATCAGGACCATGCATATGTAGGGGACCAAAGAGCGAACGTTTCCAGCCACCGAAGGAGTGGAAGGCCATAGGCACTGGGATGGGCACGTTAACCCCGACCATACCGACCTGCACATGGTGGCAAAAATGTCTGGCAGCTTCACCGCTTTGGGTAAAGATGGCTGTGCCATTGCCAAATTCATGTTGGTTGATAAGCGCCAGTGCGCTGGCATAGTCTTTAACCCGCACAATCGACAGCACTGGGCCGAAGATTTCTTCGCGGTAAATACGCATCTCTGGAGTGACGTTATCGAATAAACAGGCTCCTAAGAAGTAACCTTGCTGATGGTCGGCCACGCTTAACTGGCGACCGTCCACCACTAAGGTCGCGCCTTCTTGGACGCCAGCATCGACAAATTCCGTGACTTTGGCGAGGTGCTGGCGGGAGATCAACGGCCCCATTTCCATCTCTGGGGTGAGGCCATTGCCCACTTTTAACTGTTGAATTTGCGGTAATAATTTATCGACTAGCTTGTCGCCCACATCCCCCACAGCCAATACCACCGAAATAGCCATACAACGCTCGCCAGCGCTGCCATAGGCGGCGCCCATGAGGGCACTCACCGCTTGATCTAAATCCGCATCCGGCATCAGTAGCATATGGTTTTTCGCGCCGCCGAGGGCCTGAACCCGTTTACCGTGTTTAGATGCGGTGCTGTAAATGTATTCCGCAATCGGGGTGGAGCCTACAAAGCTGACGGCTTGAATATCTTCATGGCTGAGCAGAGTATCGACGGCCTCTTTATCACCGTTGACCACGTTAAATACCCCAGCAGGGAGACCTGCTTCGGTGAGTAATTCCGCAATACGCATTACCGCGCTTGGGTCTTTCTCCGAAGGTTTCATAATAAAGGTGTTACCGCAGGCAATCGCGATTGGGAACATCCACATGGGAACCATCACGGGGAAGTTAAAGGGCGCTATGCCTGCGACAACACCTAAAGCTTGATTGACTGACCAAGCGTCTACGCCACCGCCGACCTGCTCCGTATGCTCCCCTTTGAGCAAGTGTGGGATACCACAGGCAAATTCGACGACTTCGAGGCCGCGGATGAGTTCTCCCCGCGCATCATCGAGCACTTTGCCGTGCTCTAAGGTAATCAGCCGCGCCAGCTCATCCATATGTTGCTCGACCAGCGCTTTAAACTTAAATAACACACGAGCACGATTGAGGGGCGTTACCTGTGACCAAGTGTCGAAGGCCGATTTGGCGATAGCAATGGCGGCGGAGACTTCGTCGCGACTCGCGAGGGAGACCTGACCTCGGCATTCTCCCGTAGCGGGTTCGAAAATCTCTTGGCTTCTTGTACTGGCGGCGGTGTGCTCGCCATTCACATAATGAGTCATTGTCAGCATAGGTAACCTTTCAATTGCCCCCAATTTGGGCGTTAGATAAAAAATTGTGCATCATCCTACGGCGCGAATCGCATCGCTTAGGCTGTTAACCATTTGGTCTATTTGGTGTTTCTCTACGATTAACGGTGGGGAGATGGCGATAATATCGCCCGTCGCCCGCACGAGCGTGCCTTGATGGAAACAATGCTCGAACACGCTGTAACCGCGTTTACCGACGCCTTGGCTATTCGGCGCGAGTTGGAAGCCTGCGACCAATCCGGTGTTGCGAATATCAATCACATTCGGCAAACCTTTGAGACTGTGAACGGCATCCTCAAAATAACGCTCAAGTTCGAAGCTGCGTTCAAATAGCTGTTCGTTTTCATAGATGGACAGCGTGGCGAGCGCCGCGGCCGCCGCTACTGGATGGCCTGAATAGGTGTAACCGTGGAAAAACTCGATGAGTTCGGTGGGGCCTTGCATACAGGTATCGTGAATAAAATCCTGCACAAACACGGCGCCCATTGGGATCGCACCATTATTGATGGCCTTGGCCGTAGTGATTATGTCGGGGATAACGCCCCAGCGCTGGCTGGCAAAGGCGGCGCCAACGCGACCAAAGGCAGTGATCACCTCATCAAAAATCAACAGGATGCCGTATTTTTGGGTGATTTCCCGTAGGCGCTTTAAGTAACCCTGTGGCGGTAAAATCACCCCCGCCGAACCCGACATAGGTTCAACGATAACGGCGGCAATATTCTCGGCGCCGTGGAGTGTGACGAGTTGTTCTAATACTTCGGCTTTTTCGGCACCTAGGCTAGGTAAGCCACGGCTAAAGGCTGAATTTTGAATATCTAAGGTGTGGGGCAGGTGATCCACGCCTTGCAGCAGTTGGCCACTAAAGGCTTTACGGTTATTGCTCAAGCCCCCCACTGAAATGCCGCCAAATCCTACGCCATGGTAGCCCAGCTCTCGGCCAATAAAACGGGTGCGCGATGCTTGGCCATTGGCTCTGTGGTAACAGAGTGCCATTTTAAGCGCGGTATCGACGGACTCTGATCCCGAGTTGGTAAAGAAGACCTTATTGAGTCCTTCAGGGCTGAGTTCAGTTAATCGCTCGGCGAGTTCGAAGGCGAGGGGATGACCCATTTGGAAGGAAGGCGCGTAATCCATCTCGCGAATTTGCTTGCTAACGGCTTCGCTGATCTCACGGCGACCATGGCCGGCGTTACAACACCACAAGCCAGCCGTTGAGTCTAATACCTTGTTGCCATTGATATCTGTGTAGTACATGCCTTCTGCTTGGGCGAGCAGGCGAGGGCTGGCTTTAAACTGGCGGTTGGCGGTAAAGGGCATCCAATAATGTTCGAGAGAAGGATGCTCATGCGTTGTGTTGTAGGGTGAATCGGCCATAGTGTTTACCTTGTCCTTTTCCTTGTTAATTGAGGTCAGGTCTTCGTTAAGGGTGGCTAATATTTGCTATGCTATGTTAGAAATAATGAACATGGAAGAGGTGTGTGCAGTTATTTGTGGCAAAAATGCTATTTTTGTAAAAAATATTGAATATTAATGATTGAACAGCGTAATCTAAGCAGCAGTTAACGACTTAGGTCATCTTTGGCATTTGGCCGTCGAGATAGCCCTCATCCCAATAAAGCTAAAATAAACAAATACAAACGATTAAGAGGTCATCATGAGTACACCTAAAAAACGGAGTGATTGGGAAAGCCTCGCTGCTAGCCTAGCAATCAATGGCAAGGCTTATATCAATGGCGAATACCGCGATGCGGCAGCGGGCAGCACTTTTGATTGTGTCAGCCCAATCGACGGACGCGTATTAGCCAAGGTCGCCAGTTGCGATTTGATGGACGCCAATATTGCCGTCGCTAATGCCCGTGAGGTGTTTGAATCTGGCGTATGGTCAAAGACAGCTCCCGTTAAACGTAAGCAAGTGATGATCCGTTTTGCCGAGTTATTGGAAGAAAATGCCAATGAACTCGCTCTGTTAGAAACCTTGGACATGGGTAAGCCAATCCGTTTTTCAAAGGCGGTAGATATTGCCGGCGCCGCCCGTGCTATCCGTTGGTCGGGTGAAGCCGTTGATAAACTCTACGATGAGCTGGCGCCTACGGCGCATAATGAAATCGGCATGATCACCCGCGAACCCGTAGGCGTGGTGGCGGCGATTGTGCCTTGGAACTTCCCGTTATTGATGGCCTGTTGGAAGCTGGGGCCAGCGCTGGCGACGGGCAACAGCGTTATTCTTAAACCCTCTGAGAAATCCCCCTTAACGGCCATTCGTATCGCCGAGCTTGCGGTACAGGCAGGGATCCCTAAGGGCGTGCTAAACGTACTGCCTGGTTATGGGCATACGGTCGGTAAGGCACTGGCGTTGCATATGGATGTGGATACCTTAGTCTTTACTGGTTCAACAAAAATCGCCAAGCAATTAATGATTTATGCGGGCGAATCGAATATGAAGCGGGTGTGGCTCGAGGCGGGCGGTAAGAGCCCGAACATTGTATTTAACGATGCGCCCGATCTCAAAGCGGCGGCGGTGGCGGCGGCCGAAGCCATTGCCTTTAACCAAGGTGAAGTCTGTACCGCTGGCTCGCGTTTGCTGGTGGAGTCTGGGGTTAAAGAGCAATTGATTGCGCTGATTGCTGAAGAACTCGCCTCGTGGCAGCCCGGGCATCCGCTGGATCCCGCTACCGTGAGCGGCGCTGTGGTCGATAAGCAACAACTCGATACCATCTTAAGCTATATCAAGGCGGGCCAGGATGAAGGTGCCTGTTTAGTCCATGGTGGACAACAAGTGCTGGCCGAAACGGGCGGCGTGTATGTGCAGCCCACTATCTTTAGCCAAGTACACAACAAGATGAAAATCGCCAGCGAGGAAATCTTTGGCCCAGTGTTATCTGTTATTGAATTCAACGGCATGGACGAGGCGATTGCGATAGCCAATGACACCATTTACGGCTTAGCGGCTGGGGTGTGGACGGCGGATATCAGCAAGGCGCACAAAACCGCCAAGGCACTGCGTTCGGGTATGGTGTGGATTAACCATTATGATGGTGGCGATATGACGGCGCCTTTCGGTGGTTACAAACAATCGGGCAATGGCCGCGATAAATCCATGCATTCCTTCGACAAATACACCGAAATCAAGGCGACTTGGATAGCCCTATAAGTCGTTTGACTCCCTCTCAAGCCTCTTTACGCCGATGCGAAAGGGGCTTTATTTTTTCTGGTTAACCCTCTAATTAAATGGATAAAGTGGCGCAAGGGTGCCTCTTAGGGATTTTTGCTGTACATTGCTCGGATGATGAACTCATTTGCTAAGGGATGTTCTGTGAGTCTCAAATACTTATCTTTGACCTTAATGCTGCTAGTCACCTTGGCCTTGTCAGGGTGTTCTTCTACCCATTCGGGAAGCTGGCAGGGGGTTACCGAGTCTGGCCAAGCCTCTTTCTACGGCGATAAACATCAAAATAAAAAAACCGCCAGTGGTGAGCGTTATAGCCATAAATTAAAAACGGCCGCCCATAAGGAAATTCCTTTTGGTTCAGTGGTTAAAGTGACAAATCTTAAGAACGGTAAAACGGTTGTGGTTAAGGTTAACGACAGGGGGCCTTTCGTGCGGGGCCGAATTATAGATTTGTCCAAATCCGCATTTAGCAGCATAGGCAATACTTCGGCAGGTTTACTGGATGTCAAAATTGAAGTGATTCAAGCCGCGAGTCAGTAATCGACCCTCAATGAGCTTGTTATGTGTGCTTTACCGAAACAGTATCGTTCGAATGGTTTGAATAGCGCTTGGGTTTTAGCATGTGCAGCAAAACGCAGGCTGATAAGTCATTATCCCAGTTGGAAATCAGAATAAGGACAGCCAATGGAATATCCTCTCGTGAGTACTCAATGGCTCGAAGAGCACCTCACCTCGCCAGATCTCGTGTTACTCGATGCCAGCATGGCCGTGGTGTTGGGCAAAGAGCCTATCATCTATTCCGAACCTGTGTGCATTCCGCGCTCAAGGCGTTTTGATGTCGAAACGGATTTTTGCGATAAAACGTCCACTCAAATCCACGCCTTACCAAGGTTTGAACAGTTTATCGAAGGCATTGCCAAGCTCGGAATAGACTCACAAAGCGTGGTGGTTATCTATGATAATCAAGGGATTTATTCAGCTCCGCGCGCTTGGTGGATATTCAAGGTGATGGGATTTCACCGTGTGTATGTGCTCGACGGTGGTTTACCCCAATGGATGGCTGAAGACAGAGTCACCTCATCCCGCTATCAGGAAGAAGGGATAGATTATGGTGCAAGCGATAGTGAGGAACTCACTGCCGTTTTGGAATATCAGCCTGCCAAGGTGATGGATGCCGAGGCCGTGTTTGCCAAGCTTGATGATAGCGGCAGCGCGATTATCGATGCCCGCGGCGCCGCCCGCTTTTTAGGCCAAGTGAGTGAGCCACGCCCAGGTGTGCGTAGTGGGCATATTCCCCATTCGGTTAATTTACCTTTTGCAGAGGTGCTCGATGGCTTCAAAATCAAAAGCTCGGCCGAATTACAAACCCTGTTTCAAGGGCTTGCTGGTGATAAACCGTTAAGGATTTTCAGCTGTGGTTCGGGCATTACCGCCTGTATCTTAATCTTAGCGTCGCTCGCTTCTGGCCATGCCGATGCTGTGCTCTACGATGGCTCATGGGCCGACTGGGGCAGTCGCAGCGATTTACCCATAGCGCAATAAGCGTTGATAGCTGGAGTGCTATGCAGGACACCCTGCAGCACTCCATTGGCAGTGATATATCCTTTGACTTATCAAGGAGTTTACCATGATAACTCGATTGTTCGATAAGCTGATCTTCGGCTTTATCTTAGTGATGGCGCTGCAACTTCCCCAATTAGCCGATCATTATCAGCAATTTTTGGCGGGACTCTATACCTCGACTCAATGGCAAGTTGAGGGCTATGAGGCCACGGCGAAGGAATATCACTACGGCGATGTAGAAACCATGATTGCCCGCCATTTGCAAAACGAGGAGCCTAGCGTTAGGGCGGATGCCGAGCAAAAGCGCCAGACGCTAGCCCTTTATCAAGCGCTGCAGCAGGGAATGCAGACCTTTGCGCAGGGGAATCTCTTCGAGAAAACCGCCTATATGTTTAATCCAGCTCGTTTTGAATATTTACAGCAAACCATAGTTAACTTTAAGCCGGGCATCCCGTTAACCACCAGTGGGATAGGCTTTGGCGTGCTGGTGGCGCTAATAGTCCATTATCTTGGCTCGGTGCCCTTTATTCTGTGGTCAAGGCGCCGCAAACGCCTTAACTCTGTCCGCGCCATTTAGTGTCGTTGGATAGCTTGCTCGCATATCCAACGACAGGGCAAACCTTAGAATAAGTCTTTAAACCTGTGGTACAGCATACCCGCAGCCAGCATGGGCGAGCGGAATGTGGGGCCGCCGGGGAAGGTCATATGTTTGATTTTGGCAAACACATCAAAATATCCCGCCTGCTGACATATGGCTTCGGCGAGCAGTTTGGCAGCCATATGGGTGGCATTGACGCCGTGGCCTGCGTAGGCTTGGGCGTAAAAAATATTACTCGAATCGGGGAGGCGACCGATTTGGGGCATACGGTTGGCGCCAATGCCTATCATGCCGCCCCATTCGTAATCGATGCGTACGCCTTTTAACTGTGGGAATACCTTCTCGAGGTTCGGCCTGAGCGCTGCTTCAATATCCTTAGGATCTTTGCCTGAATAAGTACAAAGTCCGCCGAAGAGTAAGCGTCTATCCGCCGATAAGTGGAAGTAATCTAAGGCGATTCGCATGTCTGCAAAGGCCATATTTTGCGGGATAATGCTTTGGCATTGCACTTCTGTCAGTGGCTCGGTTGCAAGCAAGTAACTCCCCGCGGGCAGGACTTTTCCGCCTATGTAGCTATTCAGTTTATGGCCAATATAAGCGTTGCCTGCGAGCACCAGATATTGGCAAGTCACTTCGCCTTTTGCCGTTAATACTCGCGGTTTATCCCCAGGAATAATCTTTTCTGCGGCGCTGTATTCAAATAATTGAGCGCCCAAGTCACGGGCGACACGAGCCTCGCCCAAGGCCAAATTCAGCGGATGCAAATGGCCGCTGCCCATGTCGACTAGGGCGCCTTGGTAAAAGTCTGAGCCGATAACCTCTCCGAGCTGAGACTGAGTTAATAGTTTGATTTCATGCTGATATCCAAGGTGTTTAAGATGGTCGAACTCTTGTTCTAGTTCGAGCATATGCCGAGGTTTAACTGCCAGATCGCAATAGCCCATTTGTAAATCGCAATCGATGTGATGGGTCTGGATGCGATTTCGCACAATCTCTACCGCCTCAAACCCCATTTGCTCAATGGCGCTCACGCCTTCTTGGCCTATCTCATTGATAAATTGCGCAGGATCATGGCCAATACCGCGGATCAGCTCACCACCATTACGCCCTGAGGCTCCCCAGCCTATGCGCTTGGCCTCGAGTAGCACCACGTTTAGGCCCTTTTGCCGCAGTTCGATAGCTGTGTTAATACCACTGAAACCACCGCCGATAATGCAAACGTCGGTGCTTACCTTGCCCTCAAGTTGGGGATGAGCGTAAATTTCTTTTGCAGTATCAACATAATAAGACTGGGGATATTGTTCACTATGAACGGGAGGTTTGGTGGTCATTTGAGCTCCAAAAAATTGTTTTTATTGTAAATTGGGCTTGTCCCAGTATACTCATCACACTTTTGTGATACTGCTAAAAAGTGTGCATTTTATTTAACACACTTTTTAGATAGAATACAATGGAAGCGATTAAACTCACGCTTTTAGGGCTAAAATGTGTTTGGGATGATGTTTATCCTGAACAACCTGTTCTTCATCTATCGGGGCAACCGATCCTTTGGGGAGATGCGAAATTTGGATATTGGAGCCAGTCTCAGAACTGTTCGAAAAATGAAAGGCTTATCCCAGCGTGAGCTGGCTAAGCGTGCTGGTGTGACTAACAGTACAATTTCAATGATCGAAAAAAACAGTGTTAGCCCGTCCGTCAGTTCTTTGAAAAAGGTATTGTCGGGTATCCCTATGTCTTTAGTGGATTTTTTCTCGATTGAAGCCTCGATTGAGAGTGAGCAAAAAGTGGTTTATCGCTCCGATGAACTCCTCGATATAGGTACTGGGCCGTTAGAATTTAAGTTGATTGGCCGCGACTTTCCCAATCGTGCCATGTCGGTGATGAGTGAAACCTACCCACCGGGTTCGGATACGGGCGAGGAAATGCTGAAACACGAAGGTGAAGAGGCGGCCATGGTGATCGAAGGCAAATTCGAACTGACCGTTGGCGATGAGGTATATATCTTAGAAGCGGGTGATAGTTACTATTTTAACAGTGAATTACCCCATAGATTTCGTAACCCTTTCGATGAACCCTGTCGACTGGTCAGTGCAACAACGCCAGCGAATTTCTAATCGCATAGCTAGTCGCAGAGCGCTGTCCTAGATTGTCTAGGATGGCGCCATCTTGAGATTTCCCCCTTATCTACCTCGCATCAAACTGGCTTTGGATTACAAAATATTTTTCAAAGTGTAAATAATATTTTTCAAATGACTCTAAATCAGCTCTGATTATCTTTGCCTAATTTTCATCATAAACAACCGCTATAAGCCGATTCTGTTACCCTTAGGCAACACAATACCCCCTAATTTCCTGTATTACATCCCAAAATGCTGTCTTGCAACTAAACGATCATTAACAAGTGTTTAACCTCTTGCCTGAGGTTAAAATTCGGTGTACTGTGTGAAAAAATGAACATCAAAACTTAACATGTTCATTATGCAGTCATTCAAGGTGAAGGTGAGTTATGTCTGTCGAGTTGCCCCTTATTGGTGTTATTGCGTGTAATCAACAATTGGGATCACATCCCTTTAATATTGTTGGTGAAAAATACCTCTTAGGTGTAGTGAATGGTGCTAAGGGCTGGCCCTTAGTGATCCCCTCATTAGGTGCTGAACAACCTATAGAGGCGATTCTGGCAAGTCTCGATGGCATTCTCTTTACCGGTTCGCCTTCGAATGTTGAACCCCATCTCTATGCGGGTGAACCGAGTGAAATCGGTACTCACCACGATCCCAAACGCGATGCCACCACCTTACCGCTTATTCGTGCGGCCATTGCGGCGGGTGTGCCTGTGCTTGGGATTTGTCGTGGCTTTCAAGAGATGAACGTCGCTTTTGGTGGCAGTCTGCATCAGAAGTTGCACGAAGTGGGCGGTTTTATTGAACACAGAGAAGATAAAGAGGCCTCATTAGAGGTGCAATATGGGCCATCCCACAGTATTACTGTGGAGCCTGGGGGGGTCATTTACGAGGCCTGGGGCCGTAACTCGGCAGAGGTAAACTCTGTACATACTCAGGGCGTAGAGCGTCTTGGGATTGGGTTGCGGCCAGAAGCTTATGCTCCAGATGGTCTAGTGGAGGCCTTCTCCGTTATAGACGCAAATGAATTTGCCCTCGGTGTGCAATGGCATCCTGAATGGAAGGTGAGTGAAAACCCATTTTTCCTCTCTATATTCAATGCCTTTGGTGATGCATGCCGTCGTAGGGCTACAACTCGAGTGAAATAAAATGAATAAGCTAATCGCTTTTTTAAAAGAACGAAAAATCACAGAAGTCGAATGTGTTATCAGCGATATGACAGGTATCGCCCGCGGAAAAATTGCCCCAGTGGATAAGTTCCTCGACGAAAAAGGCATGCGCTTACCCGAAAGCGTGTTGCTGCAAACCGTTACTGGTGACTTTGTCGACGATGATATTTATTACAGTTTGCTCGACGACGCCGACATCGATTTTGTCTGTGTCCCTGATGAAAATGCCGTATTTATGTTGCCTTGGACCATTGAAGCCACAGCGCAAGTGATCCACGATTGCTACGACAGAATGGGCAATCCCATCGAATTATCGCCACGTAACGTATTGAAGAAAGTGCTCTCGCTATACGAGCAAAAAGGCTGGGAGCCAGTTATTGCACCTGAAATGGAGTTTTATCTTACCAGCCGTAGCGATGACCACGATTTACCCCTTAAGCCACCAATTGGTCGCTCGGGCAGACCCGAAGCGGGACGTCAGTCTTTCTCGATTGATGCGGCTAACGAATACGATCCGCTTTTCGAAGATATGTATGACTGGTGTGAGCTGCAAGGTTTAGATATCGATACGCTGATCCACGAAGACGGCCCAGCGCAAATGGAGATTAACTTCAGCCACGGTAATCCATTATCTCTTGCGGATCAGGTGTTTGTATTCAAGCGCACCCTGCGTGAGGCGGCATTAAAGCACAATGTGTGCGCCACCTTTATGGCTAAACCTGTGACCGATGAGCCAGGCAGTGCCATGCACATTCACCAAAGCGTGATTAATAAGGAAACAGGCAAAAACATCTTCACCAATGAAGACGGTACTCAAAGCCCATTATTCCTAAGTTATATCGCTGGTTTACAGAAGTTTATTCCTGAACTCTTGCCGTTGATGGCACCTAATGCCAACTCGTTCCGTCGTTTCTTACCGGGCACCTCTGCGCCAGTTAACTTGGAATGGGGCGTTGAGAACAGAACCTGCGGCCTGCGTATTCCTGAGTCTTCACCGCAAAACCGCCGCATTGAAAACCGTATTCCTGGGGCGGATGCAAACTGCTATTTAGCCATCGCAGCGAGCTTACTCTGCGGTTACATCGGTATGGTGGAAGGGTTAAAACCCTCGACGCCAGTGCAGGGGAAATCGAACGAAAGCCGTAGCAACAATCCACATTGCCTGCCGTTGACCTTAGAAGAAGCGTTAGCGGCGATGGAAGAGAGCGATGCCTGTAAGGAATATTTAGGTGAAGCCTTTACCACTGGCTTTGTGGCGGTAAAACAGGCCGAGCTCGAAAACTTCCGCCGCGTCGTGAGTTCGTGGGAGCGTGAGTTCCTGTTACTCAGTGTGTAATTTGCACTGTTTTTGTTCAAAACTGTCACGGCCTTAACGGATTTAGGGTCAAGATAGCGGGAATATTTGAACAATCAGTAAAAATGCTCTGCACCAATTCGGTGAGTTTGCTTAACTTTGGTGCAGAGTGCTTTTAAATTGAAATGCTTACGTATGCTTTACGGTAACTGAGTCGCGCTGTGAAATCTCATTCAATGAACTCAAAGCGATGATGATTTTGTACCTTGGTTGCTAATACATAAATTAAGTTGAATGAAACGGTTTGTAACTCGCTGTTAGTTAAGGTTTAAAATAGTTTTTCCTGAGATGGTTTCAGCGGTTTTTCTAGGGGCTTGAGGCATTTGCCTGAATGTTGCAAGATGTAGGGCGTACAAATATCTAGTCTTTTTTTTTGCTTGTTAATGCAAGTGGGCAAATCGACAAATTTGGCATGAAATCTGATACTCCCATTCATTGCAGCCACCTAGAGATGAAGGCATTATGGTGCTGTAGAGACTGCCGATGCGGTTTTTAAGGTGTAGCATTGGTCGAGAATAACAACAATAACCGAGCAGATGGTCGGTGACACAATTTCAGAATTGTTAAAGGCAATTCTGCTACCCGAGAAAGGAGAAAGCATGAAGCTATTTAATAAGATGACGACTTTGGCTTTAGTAACCGCGGGCGCGCTCGCAAGCGTTGCTGCTCAAGCTGAAGAAGTAGTGCGCGTATATAACTGGTCTGATTATATCGCCGAAGATACCTTAGAAAACTTCAAGAAAGAAACGGGCATTCGGGTGATTTACGATGTGTTTGATAGTAACGAAGTGCTGGAAGCCAAGTTACTGTCTGGCCGCAGTGGTTACGACATCGTGGTTCCATCTAACCATTTCCTCGCTAAACAAATTAAGGCTGGCGCATTCAAGCCGCTAGACCGCTCTAAACTCAGCAATTTTAAAAACCTCAATGCCGATCTGATGAAACAGTTAGAGAAGGCTGATCCTGGTAACCAATATGCCGTACCTTACCTTTGGGGTACCAATGGTATCGGTTACAACATCGATAAAGTGAAAGCCGCGGTAGGTGAAGATGCGCCATTTGATTCAATGGAGCTGATCTTTAACCCAAAATATGCTGAAAAAATCTCTAAGTGTGGCTTCGCTATGCTGGATTCGGCCGATGATATGGTGCCACAGGCGATGATCTACCTAGGTCTTGACCCTAACAGCACGAAAGCCGAAGACTATGAAAAAGCAGGTGAATTACTCGAAAAAATTCGCCCTTACGTGACTTATTTCCACTCATCACGCTATATCTCTGATCTCGCGAACGGGGATATCTGTGTGGCGTTCGGCTTCTCTGGTGACGTATTCCAAGCTGCGGCCCGTGCCGATGAAGCGGGTAACGGTAACAAGATTGGTTATTCGATTCCAAAAGAAGGCGCGAACCTGTGGTTCGATATGTTAGCTATCCCTGCGGATGCGGCTAACGTTGAAAATGCTCACAAACTTATCAACTACTTACTCCGCCCTGAAGTGATTGCGCCTATCTCTAACTATGTGGCTTATGCGAACCCTAACGACCCAGCACAGCCTTTAGTTGATGAAGCGATTCGCAATGACCCTGCGATTTATCCGCCAAAAGAAGTGTTGGATAAATTGTATATTGGCGAAATCCGTCCATTAAAAATCCAACGCGTATTAACCCGCGTCTGGACCAAAGTGAAGTCTGGCCAATAATCGAGATGGGGCAAGCATTGCTTGCCCCTTTTAATCGCACAGACATTGCCTTGCTCCTTGAGCATTCGGCCTACAGATTTTATCTCTATTCATTAATTCATTGTGTAAATCTCAAGTATTGAACGCCTTGTCGCATCAATACTCGGGTGGAGAAGTACTATGGCAAGCACCTCGGGCGTCACCAACAAACCCACTACAAAGACGCAAGAAAAAGTCCTGCTTAAGATTGAGCGGGTCAGTAAATTGTTCGACGATGTACGCGCGGTTGACGACGTATCATTGACGATTAATAAAGGTGAGATTTTTGCTTTACTTGGGGGCTCTGGCTCAGGGAAGTCGACCTTATTGCGTATGCTCGCGGGGTTCGAAAGACCGACCTCGGGACGGATTTTTCTCGACGGTGAAGACATTACCGATTTGCCCCCCTACGAACGTCCCATCAACATGATGTTCCAGTCTTATGCGCTCTTTCCCCATATGACGGTCGCGCAAAACATCGCCTTCGGTTTAAAGCAAGATAAGTTGCCCAAAGCGGAAATTGAGCAAAGGGTGCAAGAAATGCTCAAGTTGGTGCATATGGAGCAATATGGCAAACGTAAGCCGCATCAGCTTTCCGGCGGTCAGCGTCAACGGGTGGCGTTAGCCCGCTCCCTCGCGAAACGTCCTAAGTTATTGCTACTCGATGAACCTATGGGCGCACTGGATAAAAAGCTGCGTACTCAGATGCAGTTAGAAGTGGTTGAAATTCTTGAGCGTGTAGGCGTGACCTGTGTAATGGTGACCCATGATCAGGAAGAAGCTATGACCATGGCGGGCCGCATTTCGATTATGAGCGACGGTTGGATTGCCCAAACTGGTTCACCTATGGACATTTACGAGAGTCCAAACAGCCGCATGATTGCCGAATTTATCGGTTCAGTGAACCTCTTTGGCGGTGAGATTGAAGTGGACGAAGTCGACCACCTCATCATTAAACCCAATGATTTAGCTCAGCCTTTCTATGTGGGTTACGGGGTAACGACCAGTGCCGAGGAAAAGCATGTGTGGTTAGCGGTACGCCCCGAAAAAACCATTATCAGCCGTGAGCAACCTGAGGGCGAGTACAACTGGGCCAAGGGCATAGTGCATGACATCGCCTACTTAGGTGGCATTTCGGTGTACTACATTCGCCTCGAGAACGGCCAAATAGTGCAATGCAGTATGACCAACCGTGAACGCCGTGCCGACCATGCGACATGGGATGATGAAGTGTTCATCAGCTGGGAGGACACCAGTGGCGTGGTGTTAAGATCATGAAGATGAAGTCAAAACTAAAATGGCTTAAGGGACGTTTCTGGACGATTAGCTTCCCCTATGCTTGGCTGTTGTTGTTCTTCGCCTTGCCCTTTGCCATTGTTCTTAAGATCAGTTTTTCGACGGCGGCGATTTCGATTCCGCCCTACGAGGCGACCTTCCAATATGCGGATGATGTATTAAACATCTTCCTGCATTTAGGTAACTATTTGATGTTACTCGATGATTCGCTGTATTACACCGCGTATCTCAGTTCATTAAAAATGGCGCTCATTTCGACCATTGGCTGTTTGATCATTGGTTATCCCATGGCCTATGCCATCGCCCGTGCGCCAGCAAGGTTGCAAACCGTGCTGTTGTTATTGGTGATGTTACCTTCTTGGACCTCGTTCTTAATCCGCGTTTATGCCTGGATGGGGATCTTAAGTAACACGGGGATTATCAATAACACATTGATGTGGTTAGGAGTTATTTCTGAGCCATTGCAAATCTTAAACACTAACATCGCCGTTTATATCGGGATTATCTACGCCTATTTGCCCTTTATGATTTTGCCTTTGTACGCGACCTTAGTGAAGTTAGATATGAGCCTGATTGAGGCTGCATCTGACTTAGGGTCGAGCCGTTTAAATACCTTCTGGAAAATCACTTTCCCGTTATCGAAGAGCGGGGTGATTGCAGGTTCTATGCTGGTGTTTATTCCTGCGGTAGGGGAGTTTGTGATCCCTGAGCTGCTCGGTGGCCCAGATTCTCTGATGATAGGTAAAGTACTGTGGCAGGAATTCTTCAATAACCGTGACTGGCCAGTGGCCTCATCACTGGCGATTGTGATGCTGGCACTCTTGATTATTCCTATTACCTTATTCCATCGCTATCAGGCGCGTAGTTTGGAGAAAGACCTATGAAAAAGCTGAGTTTTTCTTCGGTGATGCTGTGGTTCGGCTTATTCTTCTTGTACGCACCTATGCTGATCCTCGTAATTTATTCTTTTAACGAATCTAAGTTAGTGACAGTGTGGGGCGGGTTTTCACCTAAATGGTACGGCGAGTTATTTGCCGATCAGCAAATTCTCGATGCGGTGTGGACCAGCCTTAGGATTGCGTTTTACAGCTCAACCATGGCGGTGATTATCGGTACTATGGCCGCCTTTGTGATGACGCGGTTTAAGCGCTCTTGGGCCAAGCTCACTTTGTCGAACATGATCACTGCGCCTTTGGTTATGCCTGAGGTGATCACGGGTCTGTCATTGCTACTATTATTTGTGCATATGGCGGATCTCTTAGGTTGGCCAAAAGAGCGCGGCATGGTGACCGTTTGGATTGCACACTCGACCTTCTGTGCGGCCTATGTGGCTGTGGTGGTGTCGTCAAGATTGCGTGAGTTAGACATGTCAATCGAAGAGGCGGCAATGGATTTAGGCGCAACGCCGCTTAAGACCTTCTTCCTGATCACTGTGCCCATGATTTCACCGGCATTAGTGGCGGGTTGGTTGTTATCCTTTAGTCTGTCACTCGATGACTTAGTGATCGCAAGCTTTGCCTCAGGCCCAGGCGCGACCACCTTACCTATGGTGGTGTTCTCCTCGGTGCGTTTGGGGGTATCGCCTAAGATCAACGCCTTGGCGACACTGATCATTCTATGTGTGTCGTTAATCGCTTTCTTGTCTTGGTATATGGCAAGACGCGCCGAAAAACGTGAGCGTATGCCGCTGAACTAATAAGTGGTGCTATAACACAGAGTGAACAAACACAGAGCGAACAAATACTGAGTTGTCATTCTCTCGCGAAAAGGATGGCCTTGATTGCCGAGGTCATCCTTCTCTCTGCCCTCCAAGTCTTCTTATCTGTGCCTCCACAGTCAATTTTCGAATCCGTTTCAGGCATCAAGGATACCATGTTTGAAATATCAAACATTGTGTAAATTATTGTGCTTTTATGGCTAGTGTTTCCCGATTTGAAGGTGTAGGATGTGATAGTTGTTTAAAATAATGAACATAAAAATCAAGGGAACATCATGTCAGCCATACCTCACACTGGATCATATTATGCGGCATCGGCCAACGATAAGGTTGAGCGCGCGCGTTTACAGGAATCGATTGAAGCCGATGTTTGTGTGATTGGCGCGGGGTACACAGGCCTGTCTGCCGCACTGCATTTACTCGAATTGGGTTTTAGTGTGGTGGTGCTCGAAGCGGCGCGAATTGGCTGGGGAGCCTCGGGGCGTAATGGCGGACAAATCGTCAACAGCTATAGCCGTGACATTGATACCATTGAAAAAACCGTCGGCAAAGAACAAGCCAAGCTTTTTGGACAAATGGCCTTCGAGGGCGGACGCATCATCCGTGAACGTATTGCTAAGTACAACATTGACTGTGATCTAAAGGATGGCGGTGTATTTGCGGCGATGAACGAAAAGCAAATGGGCCATTTACGCCATCAAAAGCAGTTATGGGAAAGCCATGGTCACGTGGGCAAGCTGGAGCTGCTCGATGCAAACAGCATTCGCTCTGTGGTAAATACTGAGCGCTATGTCGGCGGTATGTTAGATAAGAGCGGCGGCCATATTCATCCGCTGAATTTAGCCTTGGGTGAAGCCCGCGCGGTAGAATCCCTCGGCGGAAAGATTTTTGAAGACTCAGCTGTATTGCGGGTCGATGAAGGCGATAGCCCTGTGGTGCACACCGCTAAGGGCAGCGTAAAAGCCAAGTTTGTGGTGGTGGCGGGTAACGCTTACCTCGGTAAACTTATGCCTGAATTACAAGCTAAATCAATGCCATGCGGCACTCAGGTGATCACCACTGAGCCCTTGGACGAAGAGCTGGCAGCAAGCCTATTACCCCAAGACTACTGCGTCGAAGATTGTAACTATCTGCTCGATTATTTCAGGCTGTCTGGCGATAAGCGTCTGATCTACGGCGGTGGTGTTGTTTATGGTGCCCGCGACCCTGCGGATATCGAATCCCTGATTATCCCGAATATGCTCAAAACCTTCCCACAGTTAAAAGGGGTTAAGGTTGATTACGCTTGGACGGGTAACTTTTTATTGACCTTATCGCGCTTACCACAGGTCGGCCGTATTGGTAAAAATATCTATTATTCACAGGGTTGTAGTGGCCATGGCGTCACTTATACCCACTTGGCAGGCAAGCTAATTGCCGAAATGCTCAATGGTCAAGCCACGCGTTTCGATGCTTTTGCGGCGCTGCCCCATTATCCCTTCCCCGGCGGTCACGCCTTACGTGTGCCTTTTAGTGCGCTGGGGGCATGGTATTACAGTCTAAGAGATAAATTAGGTATCTAATTTATTTGAATTTTTTATACGAGGTAAGGCATTACCTCGCCGCGAGAGGAATTTCCTGTGTTGTTAAAAGACCCGAGTCTGCTGCGTCAGCAATGTTATATCAATGGTCAGTGGTGTGATGCGCAGTCAAAAGAAACCGTCGCTATCGCCAATCCCGCGACGGGCGCGGTGATCGCCAGTGTCCCTGTGATGGGGCAAGCCGAAACGCAAGCGGCGATTGCGGCAGCCGAAGCAGCCTTGCCCGCATGGCGAGCACTTACCGCAAAAGAGCGAGGTGCTAAGCTGCGTCGCTGGTTTGAATTACTCAATGAAAACAGTGATGACTTAGCGCTAATGATGACCACTGAGCAGGGCAAACCCCTCGCCGAAGCTAAGGGGGAAGTCACCTACGCCGCCTCCTTTATCGAATGGTTCGCCGAAGAGGCAAAGCGCGTCTATGGCGATACGATTCCTGGGCATCAGGGCGATAAACGCATCATGGTGATCAAGCAGCCCGTGGGCGTGACTGCGGCCATTACCCCCTGGAACTTCCCTGCGGCGATGATCACCCGCAAAGCCGCACCAGCACTGGCAGCAGGTTGTACTATGGTGGTGAAACCTGCGCCGCAAACGCCTTTTACCGCATTAGCTTTGGCTGTACTTGCCGAGCGCGCTGGGATCCCCGCAGGTGTGTTCAGCGTGATCACTGGCGATGCTATCGGCATTGGTAATGAGATGTGTAGTAATCCAGTCGTGCGTAAGTTGTCTTTCACCGGCTCGACCCAAGTGGGCATTAAGTTGATGGAGCAATGCGCGCCGACTCTGAAGAAATTATCTTTAGAATTAGGCGGTAACGCACCATTTATCGTATTCGACGATGCCAATATCGATGCGGCGGTTGAAGGCGCCATGATCGCTAAGTATCGCAATGCTGGGCAAACCTGTGTCTGCGCTAACCGTATTTATGTTCAGGCGGGCGTGTATGACGAATTTGCCCGCAAGCTCAGTATTGCGGTGGGCAAATTAAAGGTAGGTGAGGGGATTACTGAAGGCGTCACTACAGGACCGCTCATCAATAGTGCGGCGGTCGAAAAAGTCCAGAGCCATCTTGAGGATGCGCTGAGTAAAGGGGCGTCTGTGGTTGCGGGCGGCAAGCCCCATAGCTTAGGTGGCAACTTCTTCGAGCCAACTGTACTGACACATGTCGATAGCAGTATGCGTGTCGCCCGTGAAGAAACCTTTGGTCCACTGGCGCCGCTGTTTAAGTTTACCGATGTGGACGATGTGATTAAGCAAGCCAATGATACCGAGTTTGGCTTGGCGGCTTATTTTTATGGCCGTGATATCTCACTCGTGTGGAAAGTGGCCGAGGCATTGGAATATGGCATGGTGGGCGTCAACACTGGGTTGATTTCCACTGAAGTCGCGCCGTTTGGCGGAATGAAATCCTCAGGACTTGGCCGAGAAGGCTCTAAGTACGGCATCGAAGAATATTTAGAAATCAAATATATCTGTATGTCTGTTTAAGCATCAGTTTGGAATAGACCGCCAGTGGTAGCCCTTTGGGCATAGGCATTGTTATCGACATTTGTGTATAGCCAATTTAGGCACGCGAGCAAGGAATACTAAATGAGCACAACCAATGATTCATTAATGGCACGTCGCCAAGCCGCAGTCGCAGGCGGTGTTGGTCAAATACATCCTGTTTTTACTGCTCGCGCCGAAAACGCGACCGTGTGGGATGTTGAAGGTCGGGAGTTTATCGATTTTGCGGGTGGTATTGCTGTGCTTAACACTGGGCATTTACATCCCAAGGTGAAGGCGGCCGTTGCGGCGCAGCTTGAGGACTTCTCCCACACCTGTTTTATGGTGCTTGGCTACGAAAGTTATATTCAAGTCTGTGAAAAACTGAATCAGTTAGTGCCGGGGGATTTTGCCAAGAAGACGGCCTTATTCACCAGCGGCTCAGAGGCGGTTGAAAACGCGGTTAAAGTGGCTCGTGCATACACTAAGCGGGCGGGCGTGATTGCCTTTACCTCGGGTTACCATGGTCGCACTATGGCGGCGCTGGCATTAACGGGAAAGGTCGCGCCTTACAGTAAAGGTATGGGATTAATGTCGGCTAATGTGTTCCGCGCCGAGTTCCCCTGTGCGCTGCACGGCGTGTCAGATGATGATGCGATGGCCTCTATCGAGCGCATCTTTAAAAACGATGCCGAGCCAAGCGATATTGCGGCCATCATCCTCGAGCCTGTGCAGGGTGAAGGTGGATTCTATGCTGCATCGCCAGCCTTTATGCAGCGTTTACGCGCGCTTTGCGACCGTGAAGGTATTATGTTGATCGCCGATGAAGTGCAAACGGGGGCGGGTCGCACCGGGACCTTCTTCGCCATGGAGCAAATGGGTGTAAGCGCCGATATCACGACCTTTGCTAAATCCATTGCCGGTGGTTTCCCTCTTTCTGGTATTACGGGTAAAGCTGAAGTCATGGATGCCATCGGTCCCGGTGGTCTTGGTGGCACCTATGGCGGTAATCCGCTGGCCTGTGCGGCGGCGCTCGCCGTACTTGAGGTGTTTGAAGAGGAAAAGCTGCTTGAACGTGCCAATGCAATTGGCGAGCGCATTAAGTCGGCATTAAATACTATGCAGGTTGAACATCCACAAATTGCCGATGTGCGTGGTCTAGGGGCGATGATCGCTATTGAATTGATGGAGGATGGTAAACCTGCTCCTCAGTACTGTGCCCAAATCTTAGCCGAGGCCAGAAACCGAGGATTGATCCTCCTCTCCTGCGGCACCTACGGAAACGTGCTGCGTATATTGGTGCCATTGACAGTGCCAGACGAGCAGCTAGGAGCGGGGCTGGGCATTCTGAAAGCCTGCTTCGATGCCGTGTTAAAAGGTTAATAGCCATAAAAAATCCCGCTTAGGCGGGATTTTTTATGGCGTGGTTTAACGCTTAAGTTCTTTTAATTTCCATCAGGATTTGTAGCGCGCGCTCACGTTTGTCCTGATCATACAAATCGTTGGTAAAGATAAACTCATTAACACCCAGCTCCTTCACTATCATCTCTAAGCGGTGCTTGATGCTGGTGGGGCCGCCTGTCACTGATAGCCCTAAGAAGTTATCGACATAGGTTTTTTCCTGCTCGCTCCACAGGCCATCCATGCTCTCTACGGGCGGTTTTAACCACAGCGCTTCACCACGGATCAGCGCAAGTACCCGTTGTTTGGAGGTGGTACTCAGGTATTCGGCTTCGGCGTCCGTCTCGGCAGCGATTAGCGGCAGGCCAAGCATGACATAGGGCTTATCCAACACCTTAGATGGCTTAAAGTCGCGGCGGTAAATCTCAATCGCATCGTAGAGGAATCTTGGCGCAAAATGCCCTGCAAAGACATAGGGTAAGCCGCGCTGCGCCGCAAGCTGGGCGCTAAACAGGCTAGAGCCGAGTAGCCAAATCGGTACATGGGTGCCTTCGCCGGGAATCGCTCTGACGGGATGATGGCCATTGTAGTCACCGAGTAAGGTTTGCAACTCGCTCACCTCTGCGGGAAATTGTTCCGCGCGGCTCATATCGCGGTTAAGGGCGCGGCTGGTGATTTGATCGCTCCCTGGAGCGCGGCCAAGCCCTAAATCGATACGCCCAGGATAAAGACTTTCGAGTGTACCAAACTGCTCGGCAACCACTAAGGGCGCATGGTTGGGCAGCATAATCCCGCCCGCACCAACGCGAATGCGTTTAGTATTCTCGGCAATATAGCCAATTAATACCGATGTCGCGGCGCTGGCGATACCGGGCATATTGTGGTGCTCGGCAAACCAGAATCGATTAAAGCTTAAGTCATCGGCAACCTTAGCGTATTGCAGGCTGGCGCGTAGCGTATCTCCGATGCTGGCACCTTGACGTACGGGGGCGAGTTCTAGGAGTGAAAAGGGAATCTCCGCCAGGGGAGATTTAGCCGCAGGTACAGCCTGCGATGGGGCGGCAGATGAGGTTGATGTGGATGATGTAGCCATAAATTAAGCGCCTCTTTGCGTGAGTCAGCTCTGTGGCAGCAGCTTTATTTGGCCGCCCACGGATGAATATGGTGGGTGCTAAAGCGATAGCTCTGTCAGTGCTGATGGAGTCTTACCCTAGGATATGGTGACGTATCAATGATAAACAAGCTCAAGGCTTGAGCTTAACACTGAGTTAAAATTGGAACCGAACATCTTAGTTTTGTAAACAGGGGTGAAAGCCTTATCCCAAGCCGATGTATGAAAAGTCGGCACAGAAAGTTCAGATTGTTTGGTGATGAGCAGTAACCTAAAGGTATAAAAAAACTGCCGTAAGCGTGGCTTGTCGGCAGTTTTTATCGCTCACATATGACTGATGTGAGTGAAGGATTATTGCTCGGCTTTCACATCACGTAGTGAGGCCGCCGCGTTATCATCAATACTGTTATGGGCGTGATGACTTTCGGTCAAACGGCGCATCAGCGGTAATACGGCTAAGGCGATAAAAGTACAGACCACGGCCGCAATACCTAATTTATTGAATAGATTGGTATAAACTGGCAGAGTTTGCAGCGGGTCGACTAAGTCCTGCGGCACGCTGGCAAAGTTCGCTACAACGCCGCCTAAGTACTGAGAAATACCCGATGCCACGAAATAGGCACCCATCATAAAGCCGCCCATGCGAGCCGGTACGTAGCGGGCGATCATGGCTAAACCAAGACCACTCACCAGCAGTTCACCGAGTGAGTAAGAGGCATAACCCCAAATCATCACCCAAGAAGAGGTTTTACCCTCAACGGCAAATTGGCCAGCAAAACCATAGATAAAGAAGCCAATCGCGACAACCGCAAAACCTAAGGCGAACTTAGCGGCAATCGAAAAGTCCTTATTATTGCGACCTGCCCATGAATAACTCCAAGCCAACACTGGGCTTAACACCATGATCCAGATAGGGTTCAATGCTTGGAACTGTGCCGGAGACCAAGTCCACAAATGGGTACCAAAGACTTGGAAATCCCAATCGACGTTACGCAGCGCAAACAGGGCCAGAGAGGTCGACATTTGTTGATAGAAGATAAAGAAGAATACCGTCTGCACAGTGAGGATTAGCGCCGCGATAAGGCCCGCACGCTCACTTGGCTCACTGGTACGAATTAAGTGGAAGAAAATCCCTAATACCGCCACACCCGCGGCATACACGAATACTCGAGCAACATCTTCATATTCAAGAATAATGGCAGAAGCAACAACGGAAAGCGCCGCTAATACTAAAACGATAGCCAAGTTCTTTTTGTTGACTGGGCGAGTATCAGGCTCTGAACCATAGTTGGCGAGGCTCTTGTGCATCAGGGCATAGTTGCCTAAGCCGACGATTAAGCCCACACAGCACACGGCAAAGGCAGCATGCCAGCCAAATTCATTACCGTATTGCGCGTTAACATAATCCTTAATCCAAGGCGTTAACAGCATAGAGAAGGTTGAGCCTACGTTTACCGCCATATAGTAGATGGTAAAGGCGCTATCGATTTTAGAATCGTCACCTTCGTAAATCTTACGGACTAAGTTACCCGCATTGGGTTTAAATAGGCCGTTACCAACCACTATCACCCCAAGTGCGGAGAACATAAACCAAGTGTTTTCGGTCGGCACTGTCATCAATGCATAACCTACCGACAAAATCCCCGCACCGAGCAGCATAGTGCGTTTGGTGCCGAGAATTTTATCCCCAACCCAACCACCGATGGCCGGCGACACGTAAATTAGCGCCGCACAGGCACTCCAAACTAAGTTTGCACGGGAGTCATCAAAGCCAAGACGCTGCACCATAAAGTACACGATCAGCGCCTGCATGCCGTAATAACCAAAACGTTCCCATAATTCGATAAGTGACACAGTCATAAACGAATGTGTCTTGCTTACCTGATTGGTACCAAGAGTCATAAAGCTTGCTTCCGTTATTGTTGTTTTGTGTTAGAGGCCAAGAGTATAAGGCGATAGTCTGTGCAAACCAATGCCACAACGCTACAGAATAGACTTTGTTACAAATGAAATGGTCATTTTTAATCTGGAATTAATTTTTGTAAAAAAATAGTGCTCAACTCGCGGCCTTATTGTGAGTTGAGTCATGTCAGAGCATGTCGTTTCACGATAAATATCAAACTCTCAGCTAACTGAAATAATTCCACGATTTGCCGAAAAGGAGTCAGTTAAAAGTTTTACTTACGCTTAACAATTCACTATCTTAAAGGCTGGTAATCTCGTGACTGAGTGCTATTTTTTAAACTGAGAAGCAAAAATAAAAATGAACTAGATCAAAATAATTAGGCTCTTGACCTTCTATCTTTTGGAGTTTACTCGATGAAGCATTTGTCCATCAGTACTAAGTTGTTGTGGATCACTTCCGCCTTATTCCTCTCAATTGTCGCCATTCTCTCCATCAGCCTCTGGTGGACCCTTTCGGACCAAAACACCGAGCTGTCTAATCAGGTTCAAGAGACACTACAAACCGAAACCCGTGACAAACTCGAAGCCCGTGCGGGCGAATATGGTGAGATGGTGGCGGGCTTTATCAATGAAGCCTATCGGATCCCGTTTTCCTTTTCCGGCATGTTGGAGAGCACGGCGGAAGATCTGCCATTAAAGCGTGACCGTTTAGAGCTTGCCGTGGCAGCGGTATTAAAGAAAAACAACCAGATATCCTCCATGTATGCGCAGTTTGAGCCTAATGGTTACGACGGGCTCGACAGTGAATTTTTAAATGTTGAGGTTAGCCACAGCGTCGCATCCTCGGGGGCATTGGAGGTGTATTACACTCGCAACGATGATGGTACGGTCGAACATCATCAAGTGGATGATTCAGCTGAGAAATATGTGACGACCTTAAACGAGTTTGGGATCCGTGAAGCCGAATGGTACCTCTGTGCTAAGGAAACCCTAAAACCTTGTTTAATGGAACCTTATCTCTATGAAATCAGCCCTGGTAATACGGCTTTGATGACATCCTTAACCGTCCCAGTGGTGAAACATAAACAGTTCATCGGGGTGGTGGGCGTCGACGTGAACTTGCCGGTGTTTCAAGCGCTGATTGATAAGCTCTCCAAGAGTCTCTATGGCGGTCAAGCTAAAGTGACTCTACTTAGTACCCGTGGTTTAGTGGTCGCCGCGAGCCATTACAGCAAAAAAGCGCGTCCTCTGAGCGAATCTATCGACCCTAAACTTGCGTCACAGATAGTCGCGTTACATAAAAATGGCGGTTACATGGCGAGCGATGATGAGATTATCGTGGCCTATCCGATAAAAATCCCACTGGCGAAAGCGGAATGGTCATTGGCCATCCAAGTCCCTAAAGCTCAAGCCTTTAAGAGCTCCATTGAGTTGAACGACAAAATGGATGAAATGGCCACATCCCTTGGCAGTATCTTGTTGATGGTCGGTTTAGCCGTGTCTATTCTTGCCGTGGTTACCATCAGCATAGTGATCCGCAGCATTATTGCGCCGCTGAGGATGATCCAAGGCCGTGTTGAACACTTGGCCAGTGCCGATGGTGATTTAACCCAATCCATTGTGGTTGATGCCCATGCGGAACTGATTGCACTGGGTAAAGGCTTTAACTCCTTTATCCATAAGTTAAAAGACTTGATCAGCGAGTTAAAAACGCTCGCGGGACGCACCCAGGAGGAAAGTCTCTCCTCGGCGCAAATTGCGGAATTGACCCGCGATAGTGTCCATCGTCAGTATGGCGAAATCGAGAGCGTGGTTACCGCGGTCAATGAGATGAGTGCCACGGCGCTTGAAGTGGCCAAAGCCTCTGAGCAAACGGCTGCGGAAACCGAAGCCATGTCCCGTAATGTACGTCTCAGCGAAGAGAGTCTGACTAAGGCCATGGAATACGTAACCACAATGTCGCAGGAGTCGATGCAGGCGAAAGTTGCCGTGAGCAAAGTGGCTGAAAGCAGCACCAATATCAGCCGTATTCTCGAGGTGATTAGCTCGATTGCCGCGCAAACCAACTTGCTGGCGTTGAACGCCGCGATTGAGGCGGCGCGGGCCGGTGAACAAGGGCGGGGTTTTGCTGTGGTGGCCGATGAGGTGAGGGCGCTTGCCTCTAAAACCCAAAGTTCGACCGATGATATCAGCGTATTAATTGATGCCCTGCAGCAAGAAGTAAATAGTGCCTCTGGCATTATTGATAAAGGTGCTGAGCGTGCGCAAATGGCCGTGTCGCAAACCGAGCAAGCGCTTACCTCGCTTAACTCTATGGTCAGTCAGATAGAAGAAATCTCTTCTCAGGTGACGCATATTGCCGCCGCAGCGGAAGAACAAAGCGCGGTAACTGAAGAAGTTAATCGTAATATCACCGGCATTTCCGATTCGGCCTCGGAGCTGGCGCGTCTTGCGGGTGAAGCGCAGCAAAGCAGTGTAGTCCTCGCCGAACTGGTGAAACAGCAGCATCAACAATTAGGTAAGTTAAAGACCTAAATCGAAATTCCTTGCACAATGTGCGCAAGGGAAAGGTATCAAGGCGCTTAAGTGGACTTCACTCAGCGCCTTTATTTTTAATCTTATTCTAGCAATAGCCTAAAGAGACAAATCGAAATCGCGTTTGAGTTAGTTATCGGAAATGAAGCGCGTGGGGATGAATAAGTGTCGACAGATAACAGACACAAAAAAGCCCATAATTAAATGGGCTTTTTTGTTGAATTGGGTGGTGGCCCCTCACGGACTTGAACCGTGGACCTAACGATTATGAGTCGTGTGCTCTAACCAACTGAGCTAAGGGGCCGACTAAAGGCAATCGTCATTACCTAAAGCGAGTGGCAGTATACTAAGCTTGTTTGCGCTTGTCACCCGTGTTTTTTGATGAAATTCACCGAATTGATTCAAGTGGTTATCTGTTAATCAACTGTGGTTTTTACTTAGGGATTTCATGTCGTCTGAATGGGAAAGTGATTTTTAACCATTTGATTTTGAAAGAGAGCTTAACGATAGAAATTCAGCGGGGATTTTAGGGGATGTAAATGGGGGCAATAAAAAGCCCCGCGAGGCGGGGCTTAGCATCTAGGCTTCGGTTGACTATTCGTCTAAGAACGACTTTAGGATTTCCGAGCGTGAAGGGTGGCGCAGTTTACGCAGGGCTTTCGCCTCGATTTGACGGATACGCTCACGGGTTACGTCAAATTGTTTACCCACTTCTTCCAACGTGTGGTCGGTATTCATGTCGATACCAAAACGCATACGCAGTACTTTCGCTTCACGGGCCGTTAAGCCTGCTAATACCTCATGGGTGGCGCTCTTCAGGCTTTCGCTGGTGGCGCTGTCCAGTGGTAATTCGAGGGTGGTATCCTCGATAAAATCACCTAAATGCGAATCTTCATCGTCACCGATTGGGGTTTCCATGGAGATAGGTTCTTTAGCGATTTTCAGTACCTTACGGATCTTATCTTCCGGCATCATCATACGCTCTGCCAGTTCTTCAGGTGAGGGTTCACGACCCATTTCCTGCAGCATTTGGCGAGAGATACGGTTCAGCTTATTGATAGTTTCGATCATATGTACTGGAATACGGATCGTACGGGCTTGGTCCGCGATTGAGCGGGTGATTGCCTGACGGATCCACCAAGTCGCATAGGTCGAGAACTTGTAACCACGACGGTATTCGAACTTATCTACAGCCTTCATCAGACCGATGTTACCTTCTTGGATAAGATCCAAGAATTGCAGACCACGGTTGGTGTATTTCTTAGCGATAGAAATTACTAGACGTAAGTTTGCCTCAACCATTTCTTTCTTCGCACGGCGAGCCTTGGCTTCACCGATTGACATACGACGGTTGATATCTTTAATGGCGGCAATCACTAAGCCGGTTTCTTCTTCGATGGCTGCCAGCTTGCTACGGCAACGCTGTACGTCTTCTTCAACCATTCTTAAGCCTTCGGCATAAGGCTTGGTTGAGTTCTTTTCTGCATCGAACCAATCTAAATTAGTTTCGTTACCGGTGAAGAATTTAACGAAGTTCTTCTTCGGCATTTTGGCCTGTTCGACACAGAGCTTCATCAGTAGACGCTCTTGAACGCGCACGCGGTCCATCATAGTGCGCATGCTTTTCACTAAGCGGTCGAATTGCTTAGGTACGAGGCGGAACTCTTTAAAAATTTCACCGATTTCAAACAGTGCTTGAATCGATTCTGGGTGCTCACGACCTTTGGCATCGATGATCTTAAGCGCGTTTTCGTAGGCGGTTCTTAATTGGCTAAAGCGTTCACGTGCTTCTTCAGGATCGGGACCCTTGTTGCCATCGTCATCACCGTCGCCATCACCGTCCTCGTCTTCGTCGTCTTCATCGTCATCTTCATCATCGAGATCTTCTTCCGATAATTCAGAACCGATATGAGTCGCTGTTGGACCTAAGTCTTCTTCGTCCGGGTTAACAAATCCAGAGATAATATCAGACAGGCGTAGTTCGTCGGCTTCGTACTGGTCGTACTGTTCAAGGATCATGGCGATCGCTTGTGGGTATTCTGCGACAGAGCTTTGAACTGTGTTGATGCCTTCTTCGATGCGTTTGGCGATAACGATTTCGCCTTCACGGGTCAGCAGTTCAACGGTACCCATTTCGCGCATGTACATACGCACTGGGTCTGTGGTGCGGCCTAGCTCACTTTCTACTGTGGCAAGGGCGGCTGCGGCTTCTTCCGCTGCATCTTCGTCTGTGTTGTCTTCCGACATCATCATGTCATCGGCATCTGGTGCTTCTTCGAACACCCGAATACCCATGTCATTTATCATCTGGATAATATCTTCGATCTGGTCAGAATCGACCATGTCTGCAGGTAAGTGATCGTTCACTTCTGCATAGGTTAAGTAACCTTGCTCTTTACCTTTGGCAAGCAACAGCTTGAGTTGCGACTGCGGAGTATGATCCATAGATATCATCCAAGTTGGGAAACTGTTACAACGACGGACAGTTAGCTTGTGCTAAGTGCCGCGCAAATCGTCAATTATAGCCATGTGCACTTACCTGTGCTAGTCACTGGGATACTGATTGAGGACATTTTTGCCTCAGTTTAGTCCTTTCATGACTGAGATCAGCTTCTGCAGCTGGATCTTCTCTTCCTTAGTATGGGTCTGTTTTAGACTCAATTCCTGATATCGTTGTTCAATATATTGATTGTTCAACCAAACCAGGGTCTGTTTAAACTTTTCGAGCAGGTTTTCATCCGCCACTTGATGGTCCCATTGGGCTAATTTATGCAGTGTCCCGCTGTGGGGGCTGTCTCTGAATTGCTCAAGTAGTTGTGCGCTGTTTAACCTATGCTCTCGTGTTAATTCCAACAGCAATGGCAGCAAGTCGATGCCTGGCATTTGCAGATGGTTTAATGCCGGTTGTGGGGATAATCCCACTCCCAGCTCGGGATGCTGCACTAACAAGGCGATGGCAAGTCGCAATGGTGTACCGCGTCCTTTGAGTCCTTTTCTTTCTATCGAATGAGTTGCAAATTTAATTTGAAGTTTTTGTTTAAGTTCTTCAACTGACTGCATTTGCACTTCTTTCATTAACCCATGTAGCAATATATTTTGTAACAATGGGTCTTTTACTGTTTCGATCATTGCTTTTGCTTTTTCAGCAATTAGTTTTTTGTCATTGGAATATTTTTGCGCCAATGTATCAAATAAAAACGTTTCAAGCGGTTGAGCATTATCAATTAACAGCTCAAACTGCTCCTTACCTTTTTGCCGTATTAAAGAGTCTGGGTCTTCACCTTGAGGCATAAACGCGAATTTTACGGTATTACCTGGTTTTAACATTGGTAAGCCAGTTTCTAAGGCTCTCCAGGCTGCTTCACGGCCAGCTCTATCGCCGTCATAACAACAAATCACTTCCTTGGCACTACGTAGCAACAACTGGAATTGCTCTGCCGTCGTCGAGGTGCCTAGTGAGGCAACCGCGTAATCCACGCCATATTGGGCGAGGGCGACCACGTCCATATAGCCTTCGACAATCAGTACCTTATCGGGATCGCGATGACGTTGTTTTAGCTCGTATAGACCGTAGAGTTCATTGCCCTTATGAAATATGGGCGTTTCTGGCGAATTCAAGTACTTGGGGGTGCCATCTCCCAATACTCTGCCACCAAATCCAATCACACGACCACGGCGGTCGCGAATAGGAAACATCAGGCGGTCACGGAATCTGTCGTATCTTTTACCGTTGTCATTGCTGATCAGCATGCCTGCGGTCAGGAGTTTATCTTGTGCATCTTGACTGTGTCGGTAGCGGCTTAATAAGCCATCCCAACCGTCGGGCGCAAAACCAATTCCAAAATGCTCAACAATATCATCGGATAATCCGCGATAGGCGAGGTAGTCGATGACTTTTTGTTTATCTTGGTGTTGTCTTAACTGAGTTTGAAAAAAGCGACTCGCTTCTTCCATTAATTGGTATAGATCACGGCTTAGGCCATCATCTTGGCGTTTACCCGTGCCTTGTTCCCTTGGGACTTCTAAGCCCAGTTGTCCGGCAAGATCTTCGATTGCATCGACAAAGTCGAGTCTGTCGTACTCCATGACAAAATCGATGGCGTTGCCATGGGCACCGCAGCCAAAACAATGATAAAACTGTTTATCGCGGCTAACGGTAAACGAAGGTGATTTTTCGCTATGAAAAGGACAACAGGCCGAGTAGTTTTTACCCGCCTTTTTCAAGGGCACCTTGCGGTCGATAAGTTCGACAATGTCGGTGCGAGCGATTAGCTCATTGATAAAATCACGAGGTATTGCCATTGAGTGCTTAAAATCTCGCCTTGCGCGAATTTAAACAAACAAGCCGCGCATAGGCACGGCTTGTTCATACATTGAAACGCTAATTATTGCAATTTTGCACGGATCATAGCGCCGATAGCGCCCATGTCTGCACGTCCTTGAACTTTAGGTTTTAATGCTCCCATTACTTTGCCCATATCCGCCATGGAGGATGCGCCTATTTCAGCAATAGCGGCATCGATGAACGCGGCAATTTCCGCCTCAGAGAGGGGAGTTGGCAGGAAAGTTTCAATAACTTGAATCTCTTCTGCTTCTGCTGCGGCCAACTCGCTACGACCCGCTGCTTCATATTGAGCAATCGAATCGCGACGTTGTTTCACCATTTTGGTTAAGACAGCTATAACCTGCTCATCATTCAGAGTTTCGCGGGTATCCACTTCAATCTGTTTGATGGCTGCAAGTGCCATACGAATAGTGCTCAATCTCGCCTTCTCTTTGGCGATCATGGCCTGTTTCATATGGTCTTTTAGCTGATCAATTAGGCTCATAAGAGATTAGTATAAACGTACGCGACGTGCGTTTTCGCGAGAAAGCTTTTTAGCTAAACGTTTAACTGCAGCTGCTTTTGCGCGCTTACGTGCAGTAGTTGGCTTCTCGTAGAATTCACGAGCACGCACGTCGGCTAAAATACCAGCTTTTTCACAAGAGCGCTTGAAACGACGCAGAGCTACGTCGAATGGTTCGTTTTCACGTACTTTAATAATTGGCATACGCCATCACCCCTTAGGTGTAGGTTGTGTGGTTCAATTGCTTGAACCAAGTGTATTTAAAATGGTGCGGAATTTTATACCGAGACAACTAGGCTTGTAAAGCCCTAATCCTTTGCGGCGGGTTTGGCTAGGGGAATATGATGATCGGCGACTGGAGTAATTGTCATCATACAGGTAGAATTAGCGCCCTTTGGTAATTTGGATATGAGGCACCATGCGGGTTCTAGGTATTGAGACATCTTGTGACGAGACAGGTATTGCCGTCTATGACGATAAGCTGGGATTGCTCTCCCATGCTTTATATAGTCAGGTTAAGTTGCATGCGGATTATGGTGGGGTTGTGCCTGAACTGGCTTCCCGTGACCATGTGCGCAAAATTGTCCCGCTGATCCGCCAAGCGTTGAAGAATGCTAATACCGAAATTGCCGATTTAGATGGTATTGCCTACACCAAAGGCCCTGGCCTTATCGGTGCTTTATTAGTGGGTGCTTGTGTTGGCCGCTCACTTGCCTTTGCTTGGAACAAACCCGCCATAGGTGTGCATCATATGGAAGGGCATTTGTTGGCGCCAATGCTGGAAGACGATGCGCCTGAGTTTCCTTTTGTGGCACTGTTAGTGTCTGGCGGCCACTCTATGTTAGTAAAGGTTGATGGTATCGGCCTTTATGAAGTCTTAGGTGAGTCGGTGGATGATGCCGCCGGTGAAGCCTTCGATAAAACGGCTAAGTTGATGGGGCTGGATTATCCCGGCGGTCCACGGCTTGCAAAACTGGCCGCCAAAGGTGAGCCAGCAGGTTATCAATTTCCGCGCCCAATGACCGACAGACCCGGACTCGATTTTAGCTTCTCAGGCCTGAAAACCTTCACCGCCAATACCATTGCCGCCGAGCCCGACGATGAGCAAACCCGCGCCAACATCGCCCGCGCCTTTGAAGAAGCGGTCGTTGATACGCTCGCGATTAAATGTCGCCGTGCGTTAAAACAAACTGGCTATAACCGTTTAGTGATCGCGGGTGGCGTAAGTGCCAACACGCGCCTACGGGAAACCTTGGCCGAGATGATGACCTCTATCGGTGGCCGAGTTTATTATCCACGTGGTGAGTTTTGTACTGACAACGGCGCTATGATTGCTTTCGCTGGACTGCAGCGTTTAAAGGCGGGGCAACAGGAAGACTTAGCGGTCAAAGGTCAACCGAGATGGCCACTCGATACCTTACCGCCTGTTGCATAAGTTATCACGAGCCAAATAAGAACAATAAAAAACAGCGCATGATGCGCTGTTTTTTATTGTTCTCTTGGATTGGTCACTCGAATATGGGTTTTTCGAATGCGTTATCAAGCCATTCTAGGCGTGAGTCGTGTTTTGCATAACTATGGTATTACGTGACTAAGGTGCTGCTTGCCTAAGGTGTTTTAGGACGCTTTTTACGTGACACTTTAGACTCTTCGCCTTTCAGCAGCCGCTGAATATTTTCTTTATGGCGGATGATAATCAGCGTTGAGAGCATCGCGACGGGAATCGTAAATCTGTCATCTAGCCACCAAGTATAAAGTGGTGCCAGTAGGGCGGTGATTATCGCGGCGAGGGAAGAGTAGCGGCTGATCAGGACTAAGACAACCCAAGAAGCCATCAAGCAGATGGCCAAGTCATCGCCAATCGGTGCCATGGCACCAAAAGCTGTCGCCACGCCTTTGCCACCTTTAAAACCAAAAAATATCGGATAGATATGCCCAAGACAGGCGGCGATGGCGATCAGGCCGAGGGATATGGCGTCAATTCCCATTAAATAGGCAAGATAAGTGGGTAAGGCGCCCTTAAGCATATCGAAAAATAACACCATGGCAGCCGAGCTTGCGCCGCCAATGCGCAGCACGTTGGTGGCTCCGGGGTTACCTGAGCCTTGCAATCTTGGGTCGGGTAGGCCTCTCATCCTACACACTAGCACAGCACTTGAGACAGAACCGGCTAAATAGGCGGCCACAATCATCAAAAGTGTCAGTGTTAATTGACTCACATTGGTTTCCTTACACGTCTTAAGGTATTATCGCGCCACAATTAAACAGCCTCTTGGCAAGCATTCAGTCATAAGCGATAGCGATAACGCGACTTATCAAGTTGCGATAGTTTCTGAACGAACAAATCCATTTGGGCGTTATCCTACTTCGGATTGGTCCGAGTAGAAAGTAAATTAGTCGTTCCATCGAACGGCGGATTATACAGACTCTATCGCGTTTAGCTTATCAGACCTCATTGGCATGAGTTAGTAGGAATTAGTATGGATAAAGTGCTTATTCGACAATTACGTATTGATACTGTGATTGGCGTCTATGAATGGGAAAAGAAAATCCAGCAGAGCCTGTTTTTGGATCTCGACATGGCTTGGGACAATAAGGCCGCTGCGGCAACTGACAACTATCAATACGCACTCTGCTATGAAACGGTGTCGAACCGCCTGACTCAGCTCGTTACCGAAAAGCCCATCGAGTTAATCGAAACCGTTGCCGAGCGAGTGGCCGAATGTGTGCTCAACGAGTTTAAGGTCAATTGGGTGAAAGTCGTGGTGATGAAACCCGGCGCCGTGCCTTCAGCTTCTGCCGTTGGGGTTGAGATTGAACGCTCACGCTAGTCGTTACTCTAGATTCGGGTTTTAGCTTAGTTAGGCGGACGGTTCGGACATTGGTATGGCATGTATATACATTAGTTTAGGCAGTAATATAGAACCTTCTCGCTATCTGAAGGCGGGCTTGCAGTCATTACGAGAGCACTTTGGTCCACTACAGCTTTCCTCTATGTATGAGAGTGAAGCCGTAGGGTTTGATGGCACTAACTTTTTAAACATGGTGGCTTGTGCACAAACGAGCCTGAATATTGCTGAGGTAGTTGCGCAGTTTAAGCAAATCGAGCAAAATCACGGCCGGTTGGTGGGGGCCAAAAAGTTTAGTCCAAGAACCTTAGATATTGACCTATTGCTTTACGATGATGTCGTTTGTCAGACCCCTGTGGTACTGCCCCGCGCCGAAATTGTCACTAATGCTTTTGTGCTTTGGCCTTTAGCGGAAATCGCCCCCAATTTGGTTCACCCATTGCAGCAGAAAACCTATGCCGTAATGTGGGATGAATATGATAAAGCGTCGCAAAAGCTGTGGCCGGTAGCCTTTGAATGGCCTCATGGGCTCACTTTTTAATTGATTGATAGGATTGTCATGGATACGTTTCAGGTAATTATTTTAGCGTTAATTCAAGGATTAACAGAGTTCCTCCCCATTTCTAGTTCGGCGCACCTTATCCTACCCGCACAGCTTTTAGACTGGGAAGACCAAGGCTTATCCTTCGACGTTGCCGTGAACACGGGCTCATTATTCGCCGTGGTGATTTATTTTCGCAAGGAACTTTGGGCCATGTTCAAGGCTTGGATTGCCAGCATGGTGAAAGGTCAGCATTCCGATGACAGTAAGTTAGCCTGGTGGATCATTCTTGCCACTTTACCCGCAGTGTTTTTTGGCTTTATGGCCAAAGACTTTATCGAAACCCATCTGCGCAGCGCTGGTGTTATCGCCGTGACGACTGTGGTCTTTGGTTTGCTGCTCTGGTGGGCGGATAAGATGTCACGCCGTGACTTAACTGTTTATCAAACGGGTTGGCGCAAGGCGTTATTAATTGGTTTTGCTCAGGCGCTGGCATTAATCCCTGGTACTTCACGCTCGGGCGCGACGATGACGGCGGCGCTGATGTTAGGCCTTAGCCGTGATGCCGCAGCGCGATTCTCGTTCTTGATGTCTGTGCCTGTTAGCTTGGGGGCGGCTATTCTAGTGGGTAAAGATTTGGCTGAAAGCCCGCTTCCCATTGATTATCAAGCACTGACACTCGGCACTGTGATTTCATTTGTAGCCGCTTATCTGTGTATTCACTATTTCTTAAAAATCATCAGCCGTATGGGTATGACGCCATTTGTGATTTACCGCCTCATCCTCGGTGCTGTGTTATGTGGATTTATCTTCCTATAATACAGGGGCGTCATGGCTAAAAAATCGGGTCTAGTACCCGATTTTTGTGTTTTTAGGCGCGGATTTTCGTTAACGGAGTAAGTTATGAGCCTTCAATTTCAATGTCCTACCTGTGGTTCGGCACTGATGCAGCATCAGGCATCCCAAGGTTTTTACTGTGCGAACAAGCACCATTTTGATAAAAGCGAAGCGGGTTATTGGATTTTTACTAAACCGGCACGGCAAAAGCCGACTGGCGACTCCCGTCAGCAAGTGCGGGCAAAGCGCTTCTTGCTTGAGTCGGGAATTTTTTCACCTTTGGTTGAAAAAATGGCGGCGATGCTCGCCCCTCATCTGAAAGCGGATAATTGCCTATTGGACTACGAGTGCGCTGACGGCTTCTATCTGCGTGCTTTAGCTTCTGTACTACCTAAACTCACAAACGAGCTAAACGTCCAGTACAGTGGCGTAGCGGACGCAGAAAATACTATTTTTGCTGCGGCCAAAGCGCAAACCCCTGCCGCGCTGTGCTTAAGCACCTCAAAAGTGCTGCCTTTTGCTGACAATTGCATTGACCTTATCACTGTGGTCGATAAGCCGTTGAAGGGGAAGGAATGCGTTCGAGTCCTTAAAGAGCAAGGCTTGATGTTACAGGTGATCCCGGGTGCGCGGCATTTGTGGCAAATCAGGGAGTGTATTTATCCGGAACTGACTGAAAAAACGCCCCAAATTAACTTACCTTCGGGTTTAATTGTCAAAGAACAGCAGCAATTGCAATTTAGTTTGTCCGTTACGGGTGAGCAAGCGCTGGTCTTGCTGGATATGACACCCTATGCGTGGCGAGCCTCTGAACAAGTTAAACACCTTATTCGGACGAAAGCCTTCGATACGCTGGAAATTGATTTTGTTTTGGTCTTAGCGCAAAAGTCTTTAATTGAGTCCTAATAGGCCAAAATACATAATTGAATAGGATGTTTTTTAATCTATTCATTGGCTTAGTGAATGCGTTTCTGGGGGCTTGAATAGAGTGAATTACGCAAGTCTATGATACTAATCGAGCTTTTTATGTTGTTTTAATGTAAATGCGAAACGGCATCCCTTAAACTTTATCTTTATTACACTTTTGTCTCTCACAATTATTACCAGTTTATTGCCTTTGTTTCCCTAATAGCCTCAGTTTGTCGCGTTGCAGTTTCTTTAAAATGCCGACGATAACACTGGGGCAAAAATAAAGTTTTAAGCAAAAGATTCGTGGGGATTAAGAAAACTTAAAATCTCAGTTTATGGATGAGATTAAAAATCAAATCCACTTAAAACAAATGAGCGATGAACTTCGGTTTTGAACTGGCATTGCCGTTAAGCCGAATGAGTTTTAAAGAGATGATGAGTGTAAAGGGCTAAAGAGCCGAGAAAGTGTAGGCTTAAATTGGAGATGACTTTAAAAGATAAGATGGGTGCTTGGATTAACTGAGGCCATAAAAAAAGGCTTGGATGGATGTGCTATTCGCTTTCATCTCTCTCAAGCCTTTTATGCTAACCTGCTGAATTACAGGTTAATTACTTATCATTACTTCTTGTAACGAGAAGCAACGTTGTCTAGACGGTCGTTAGCGCGCTTAGCTTCTGCTTGTGCGTCCATAGCTGCTGCTTTAGCATCTTTAACGTCTGCAGACAGTTTGCTTTGCTCTGATTTCAGAGAGCTAACATCAGCTGACAATTGATCAACTTTGTTGCCCAGAGTTGCAACGCTTTCTTCCAGAGCAGTAGTGTTTGCACAACCACCTAGTAGGGCAGTCATTGCTAAACCAGCAATCATCAGTACTTTTTTGTTCATTGTAAAAAATCCCTTAAAATAGGTTGGATTTGAATGTTTCGTCACTTTGGAATCGAAACTGCCTAATTATGACATAGCTATTTTAATTTGCTACGAATATTAATGCGTTTAACCACTATAGACATATAAATTTTTTTTAAAAGCGTTTTTTCGCGGTTATATCGGCCTTTTTCATCGAAAAATGGCACTGTATTTACCAGAAAGCGTGGTCGAATTTACAAAAATATTACAATTTTATGGCGTTTGTTTGGCTTGGGATTGCTGCCAGTTGAGTTTCACTTGCTCAACAACCTCTATCCGCTTCGAATTGAGCGCCTGTTTTATCTGTGCACCTTGAAAACCTGCCGCAATAATAGCCTTCACATCGACCGTATTAGCGGCTAAAAAACAAGCAGAAAGATAATCGCCTTGTGGATAGGCGTGATGCTCGAATCCGGTTCGGCCACGCATATCGGCGATGCAGGCTAATAGAAGTTGCTCCAGCCGTTCTGGTTTACGCCAAAAATCGGCTTTATCGAAGAGTTTGATGATGGTTTCGCTTCTTAACTCAAAAGCTTGGTGCACATTCTGATGTAGGTCGCTCACCAAGAGCGCCAGATCGCGATACTCGTTGGGGATCCGCAAGCGTTCACACAGACTTTTAATGACGGGCAAGCCTTTTTGTCCATGACCATGGTGTTTAGGCCAATGTTCTTTAGGACTTAATGCTTTACCCAAGTCATGCACTAGGGCGGCAAAGCGCACGGCTTTTTCCTCTGTCAGAGCGGTGGCTTGGGCTAACACCAACATAGTGTGCAAACCCGTATCTATCTCTGGGTGCCATTTTTCTGGTTGTGGCACACCAAAAAGCGCATCAATCTCGGGAAAGAGGACTTTCAAGGCGCCACATTGGCGTAGCACTTCGAAGAAGACTTCTGGATGAGGGCCGCCAAGACTCTTATCGACTTCTTGCCAGACGCGCTCTGGGGTAAGGGCGGTTAACTCCTCGGTTTGGCTCATGTGCTGCATTAACGCCATGGTTTCATCGGCAATCTCGAAACCTAAGTCATGAAAACGTGCGGCAAAGCGGGCAACCCTTAATACTCGCAGCGGATCTTCGGCAAAGGCGGCTGACACATGTCGCAGCTTACGCGCGTTGATATCGGCGATGCCATGGTAAGGATCGTACAAGTTACCCGCCTCATCTTGGGCGATGGCATTAATGGTTAAATCGCGTCTCAGCAGGTCTTGCTCGAGGGTGACATCTGGACTGGCGTAACAGCTGAAGCCACCATAGCCGAGGCCGACTTTGCGCTCTGTGCGCGCTAATGCATATTCTTGCTGGGTTTTAGGGTGCAAAAAGACCGGGAAGTCTTTACCCACCTGGCGATAGCCTAACTGCTGCATTTGCTCCGGAGTTGCGCCGACAACCATAAAATCTTTATCTTTTATTGGGAGATTGAGCAGGCTGTCTCGTACAGCTCCGCCCACTAAATAAATTTTCACAGGAATATTTTAGCTAGTGTGTCATAAAGCTAGCTTAACATGATGAGGCGATGGCGAGGCGAATTTGGATGCAGATATTTATTGGGATGTCACATCCATGTTGCGGATGTTTTGACAATATCATTGGGACGTTTTAACGTGGGGCGTTATTTTTAGCTTAGGATGATTGGTGGTATGTACAAGGCCTTTTATGGACTCAGTGATAACCCTTTTTCGATTGCACCCAATCCCCATTATTTATTTTTGAGTGACAGGCACAGAGAGGCCTTAGCCCATTTGACCTATGGACTGGGTGAAACTGGGGGCTTTGTGTTGTTGACGGGGGAGGTCGGCACGGGGAAGACGACAGTATCTCGTTGTTTACTTGGGCAATTGCCCGATAATACCGACACTGCATTTATTTTAAATCCTTCGCTGACGGAACTGGAGTTACTCGCCACGCTCTGTGATGAATTGAAGATTAGCTATGGTGAAAACCCAACCCTTAAACAACTCACTGACCATTTGAGTCGTTTTTTACTGGCTAATCATGAGAAAGGCCGCAATACCGTACTCATCATCGATGAGGCGCAGCATCTGCGTGCCGAAGTATTAGAGCAATTAAGGCTGCTCACCAATCTTGAGACCGATACGAAAAAACTACTGCAGGTGATCTTAATTGGTCAGCCTGAGCTGCAATTGCTGCTTAAACGGCAAGAGCTTAGACAGTTAGCCCAGCGTATTACTGCCCGCTATCATCTATTGCCTCTTAATGAAGATGAAATCGCACTCTATGTGTTGCACCGTTTACAGGTGGCGGGTCGTTTCGAACCATTATTTACTCGTAAAGCCATTAAAGTGCTGCACAAATACAGTGGCGGCATTCCGCGGTTAATTAACTTGCTGTGCGAACGTGCCTTGATGGCGGGTTACGCACAATCTAAGGTGCCAATCGATCACCATATGGTGAGACAAGCGGCGGCTGAAGTATTAGGCGAAGAAGAACCACAGCAAAATAAATTCTTGTGGCCGAGCGCTATTGCGGCGGCATTGGTTGTGGCTTTCGGCGTGTCTTATTGGTTATTTACCGAAAGTCCAGCGGTTGTCAATGTGGCCAGTTCGCCAGTGACACAAGCGAGCCAAACGACACCAGCAGTGACTCAAGTCGCGACTCAAGCTAATAGTATTCAGCCGGAGCAAACACAGGCTGCAACCCAGAGTGCGTCAGTGGCTAGCGAGCCGCAAACGCTTGCGGCGGCGGATCCGAGTGCGCGGGTATTGCAGGAGGCCATCAAACAAAGTCGCAGTATCGATACCGCCTTTGCAGGCCTCTTTAATGTGTGGGGTAAAGTCCCCTTTAAAGGCCTAACCGCGTGTCAGTCGGCGCTGGAGCAGGGGCTTTCCTGCTATCAGCAACAGGGTAATTGGATGTCGCTCACAAGGCTCAATTATCCCGCGGTTGTGTATTTAGTGGATGATAACCAACAAGATTTTTATGGTGCTGTGATTGCTGTCGATGGTGATCAGCTATTGATGCAGTTGGGCGAGCAGCAGCTTTGGGTCGATAGAGCCTGGTTCAATCAACACTTTAGCGGCACCTTTGAAATTCTCTGGCAGGCCCCTAACTTGCCTATGCTGGAAATCAGTCAGAAGTCGAGTCCTGGGCAATTACAATGGCTTGAAAACGCCCTTGCCCATGTGGCTAACCGACCTTCGCGCCGGGTGTCTCAATTCGATCTGAAATTAGAGAACGATCTGAAAGCTTTCCAAAGCCAACATGGTTTAAAGGCCGACGGGATTGCAGGTAATCAAACCTTAGTGAGACTAAATTTGTATTTAAGTGATCAGGGACCGCGCCTCACCGATAAGGGAGCGCAGAGTTAATGTCCATTTTACTCGATGCGGTAACCCGTAATAAGCAGCAACAAACTTCACCCTTACCCGATGCGGTATTAACGCCGAGGGCAAGTTATCCTACGGCGCGTAAATCTGCATTTCCCGTGGCAAAATTATCCTTACTCGCTGTCGCGGTGGCGCTGGGTGTGGGTGTGGCGTGGGGCGTGGCGAATTGGCAACAGCAAAATGCGATGTCGATAGTGAATTTGGCGCCTAGCAGTATCAATCCAAGCATGGCTGATACAAAGGCTGAATACACGCCACAGACAGCCTCCACTGTGCAGCCATCTGCCGAAGGTGTTCGCGCCTCTGCAGGTGCAGTTACTCGCGCTGCGTTGCAAACAGGTGCACCAGAGCAAACCTCTGTAGAATCGTCAGGGTTTCGATTAGCGGGCAAAGTGGCACTGCCGAGGGAGCAGGTATTAAATGAGGCGCCTGCAAACGTGCAGCCTTATCAGAACCCCAACATGAGTTCGGCTCTATCTACCACAGCATCCGTTTCTGCGAGTGCGGATCCTAGCTACGATGACTATCTGGCGACGTCTGCCGCCTTAGATGAAACGACTCGAACGCAGCAACCCTCTGTCGAAGACGTTGCGCCACAGAATACGAGCGAGTCAGAGCCTATTATGTTGGGCGCTAATGCGAATCGTCAGGGCTTAGCGACACTCGAGGCGCTGCGTGAGCAAGTTAATGCCGCGGCGGCCGATGTGGGCTTAGAGACGGCTCAGAGCCGCAAAGAGGATGAGTTAGTCGCGAATTTTCAGGATGCGCTCAAGGATGTGGAATATGTGAAGGCGGCTAAGACGCCGGTAACTGAGGCCAAGCTTGATCCTATTCCTAAGGTTGAAAACGACGATATTCCTAAATATGGGCAACTGCCCGCGGGATTGCAGCTCCAAGTACCTGAATTTAATATTGTTGCCCACGTTTACTCGACGGATGCGAGTCAGCGTTGGTTGAATGTCGATGGCGCCGAGTTACAGGAAGGCGACCAGATTGGAGGCAAGTTAAAGATTATTGCGATTCGCCCACGGGATGTGGTGCTCGAAATCCAAGGCACGCAGTTTAGGGTGCCCGCTATTTAACTGTGCTGTAGCAAACAAAAAAGGCGCCGATGGGCGCCTTTTTTATCGCTTAAAATCAAAGGTTAAGCGAAGAAGTTGTACGCCAGGAATAAGGTCAGGGCGTAACCAATGCTGTAGCACAGGAACAGGGCTGGCACATATTTCAGATAACTTACGAAAGTCAGTTCTTTTACTTTGCTCATGGCGACGATACCCGCAGCCGAACCAATCACTAACAATGAACCACCCACGCCCACACTGTAGGTTAACCCTAACCATTCTGGGGTGTTGAGTACTGGCTCTGCTTTAAGCAGCGCAGCCGTCAATGGCACGTTATCGATCAGGGCTGAACCCATACCTGTAACGAAGTTAGAGATGTTTGGATTAAACAGGCTGTAAGCTTCGGTCAGCATATCTAAGGTGCCGATTTCTTTAAGCATACCAACCAGCAGTAAAATCCCTAAGAAGAACAACAGGGTGTCGTATTCGACTTGGCGAATATATTCGAGGATCTTGATTTCTTCTTTATCACTGCGGGTGGTGTGGCCGATAAGGAACATAATCGACAGACCGGTTAAGAAGGTCAGTACCGGTGGAATACCAAACAGAATGTTCAGCAGCATGGTCATCAGAATCGTGCAGAAGAACACTAAGGCAATTAGCAGATCCACGGTTTGATAGCTGTGCTTAATCGGGGTGGTGGAAACCACGCCTTCAGCCTTTAATGAGAACAACGTCGCCAGTAAAATCACACTCACGGCAGATGGGATAAACAGCATCAACAGTTCGGAGATATGTACGTGGCCGCCTAAGAAGATCATCAGGGTGGTGACGTCACCGGTGATCAGGGCGACACCGCCAGAGTTCACGGCGAAAATAATCAACACTGCCATTCTGCGGCGCATTTGCTTTTCGAGCTTAAAGGTCGTTAACAAGCCTAAAGACACTAAAGTCGCGGTGACGTTATCACAGAAAGCCGACAGGATAAGCGCGAATAAGGCCACTTGGATCATTAACAAACGTACAGAAACCTTCTGTGGGAACAGCTTCTGCACCATAATTTGGATCATACCTTTGGCGTTTAGATAGGCCACAAAGGTCATTGTCGACATCAAAAACAGCCACAGGGTGGCAATTTCGAGCAAGTTTTCATTGAGTTGATGGGCAACCAATTTCTCATGGTTGGCGTCTCCGGCAGCCATAAACAGTGCTACCCAGGAAATACAGCCAAAGAATAAGGTGGTTTTTGCTTTATTAAGGTGGGTGACTTCTTCGAAAATAATACTGAGCAATGCGAGCACCGCCAGTATGATCAGAAAGGTATATAACATAACTGCAATTCCAACTGCTGTTTTAATGTCGTGGCAAGCCAAAGGCGAGCTATTGAGTGGCATTATCAAGGCTAAATTAAGCTTGCCGTGTTAATGCGTGCGGATCAGAACATAATGGGGTGAATAACGCAACTGTTAGCTGTAACTCGGATTTGCGTCATTTTGTGATATTGGTCTCAGTGAAAATGATTATTTTTTAGCGTTAAACACTGTTTTATTTTTAATGAGCAGTTAATTATCTTGTTTGGTCGAGATTGCCGGAGGACTGTAAAGTAAGATCTACGATTAAAGTCTAAGCAGTTATTTTGCCGATCCCGCAATTAATTTTTCTTTATGAAGGAAATATTGTGTGAAAATGCAGTCACAGAGGTGAAGGATCGGATTTTGTGCTGTTTAGGGGGCTGAGTGCGGTATTCTTTAGCTGTGTCACAAAAATGACCAAGTCAAAATATTGACCGGACAGAAAGTGAGCTGTATCTTGTGCCTCTTTAGTAATTAAGACACTGGATGTTGTATCTTAAGGATAACGCAAAATGACATTTGTGCTCCGCAGTCTGATGTTATTAGGCTCTTTAGTATGGTTAACATATAGTGGCAAGCAGCTGATCGCATTGGGAATATTACATAATCCTAGCCTGATGGTTGACCATATCACTTTGACCTTACAGGTCCTCGTCGCGGCGGTGGTATTTAAATCAGCTTTAGGTTCTAAACGTTCCGATAGCTATTGATGGGGCCAAGGCTCATGCAATAGCCAACGCTAACGCCAAGCAATAAAAAGGGACGCAAATGCGTCCCTTAGTGTTTTAAGCTATCGCTTACATTGCCGCTTTCATACGAGCTAATACGCGATCCGCCGCTTCTAGCGTGAGGCGCAGTTCTTCTTCGCCATGGGCCATCGACAGGAAGCCTGCTTCATAGGCACTCGGTGCTAAGTAAACACCTTCATCTAACATGCCGTGATAGAAAGTGCGGAAGTGTTCGATATTGCACTTAGTCACTTGGTCGAAGCGCGTGATCTGCTCTTGTTCAGTAAAGAAGAAGCCGAACATGCCACCGACATAGTTGATGGCCATTGGGATGCCGTGTTTGTCGGCAGCCGCTTTAAAGCCTTCGGCGATACGTTTGGTTTTCGCGCTCAGCGCTTCGTATAGACCTTCTTCACACAGGGCTTCCATTTGCGCTAGACCTGCTGACATCGCAATTGGGTTACCTGACAGGGTACCCGCTTGATACACAGGACCTGTCGGAGCGATAAACTGCATCACTTCTTTACGGCCACCAAATGCACCTACTGGCATGCCTCCGCCAATCACTTTACCCAGTGTGGTTAAGTCTGGAGTAACGCCATAGTGGCCTTGTGCACCGCTTCGAGATACACGGAAACCTGTCATCACTTCGTCGATGATAAGCAACGCACCGAACTCATCACACATAGTGCGCAGACCTTCGAGGAAGCCTGGGATAGGTGGGATACAGTTCATGTTGCCTGCCACAGGCTCGATGATGATACATGCAATCTCAGTTGGATATTGCTCGAACAACGTACGAACAGAATCGAGATCGTTATACACAGCAGTTAAGGTGTGCTTAGCAAAATCTTCAGGAATACCTGGAGAGCTTGGTTGACCCAAGGTTAAAGCACCAGAACCAGCTTTAACCAATAGGCAGTCAGCGTGGCCATGGTAGCAGCCTTCAAACTTTAAGATCTTGTCACGATTGGTAAAACCGCGCGCTAAACGAATCGCACTCATGGTGGCTTCAGTGCCTGAGCTCACCATACGCACTTGCTCGATAGAAGGCACCATGGCGATGACTTTCTCGGCCATTTGCACTTCAAGTTCGGTTGGCGCGCCAAAAGACAGACCATTGTGCACCGCAGCTAATACGGCTTCACGGATTTTTGGATGGTTGTGGCCGAGGATCATCGGGCCCCAAGAGCCAACATAGTCGATATAAGCTTTACCATCGGCATCGTAAATATAAGCGCCATCGGCTTTTTCAATAAACAGCGGCGAACCACCTACACCGTTAAATGCACGAACCGGAGAGTTAACACCGCCGGGGATGGTTTTTTTAGCCTGTTCAAATAGCGCTTCGGAACGGGTCATGTTAAGTCCTTAAAGTAAGTAGCCGATTAGCGATCGGCTTTACGTGAATACCAATTAACGGGACACTCATATTTTTCGAGTTGCGAGTCAACCCCGAGTGTCAATGCAAACAGTGCCATACGAATTAGCAGTCCATTGTCCGCCTGTCTGAAGATAGCGAGATTAGGATGGCTGTTCAAATCATTATCTAACTCATTAGCTTGCGCACGCGAATCCCGCGGCAGCGGGTGCATGATCACAGTGTTAGATTTGCAATGTTGGGTATAAATACTGCGATTCAAACGGAATTTACCGCGGTATTTGTTCGCTTCTTCCTGGGATGGGAAGCGCTCTTCTTGAATGCGGGTCAGATAAAGAATGTCGGCTTTATCTAAGTGGCCTTCAAGCTGGTCTGTTATTTTGATGCTATGGCCAGCATTTTCAATGTCGGAGATCACATAGTCAGGCATTGCTAACTCAGCAGGCGAAATCAGTGTGAAGCTGATGTTCTTGTACATGCACAGTAGGCGCGACAGAGAATGAACGGTACGACCAAATTTTAAGTCACCGACCATGGCGATATGCATGCCATCGATACCGCGGCCAGCATGGCCTAACTCTTTTTGAATGGTGAACAAATCGAGCAGGGCTTGAGTCGGGTGCTCGTTCGAACCATCACCACCGTTGATCACCGGCACGCGGCTACCTTCGGCAAACTCTTTTACTGAATAAGAGTCGGGGTGGCGCATCGCAATCACATCGGAATAGGTCGAGAGTACACGTGCGGTATCGTACAGTGACTCGCCCTTAGATAAGGACGAAGAGGCCATGCCTGTGGTTTCACGCACATGGCCGCCGAGTAAGTTAAAGGCACAGCCAAAACTCACGCGGGTACGGGTACTAGGCTCGAAAAACAGGTTACCTAAAATGGCGCCTTCGAGCACCTTAGTGCGCTTCTCACGAAGTGCATAGGGCATCATACGATTGGCAACATTAAAAATAGTTTGGATTGAATCAAGATCTAACTGGTTTACGGAGAGGATATGAGATCCTTCGAACTGGTTCATCAGCCTGTTTTCCAATTGCTAGGGGGCGTTAAAGTGCAAGGTTGCGCTTTGTGCCCTGGTGTATATGTAGGGTGGCTGAGGCGCGATTGTAACAGATGCACTGGGGCAGCGAAATAGTCGCCGCCCCCTCGTATAGATTTTTTAGGCAGCTAATACAGGATTTTGTGAATCAAAGCCCATCTTCGCAGGGATTAGACTTGGCCGGAGCGAATTTCCTGCTGTAGGTTCGACCAACTGACCACCCCCACCACATTGTCTGGGGTATCTTGGTAGATAAACACCTCACCGCTGCGTTTGGGCGACAACAAGTTATACACCTCATCGAGGGTTTTAGTGTCACTCAGCCCCTGCATCGGATGGCGCGAGAGGGTGATGTTGTCATCGTAGGATTGCATCTCGAGGCTGAGCATTTCGATCACCCCATCGGCGTTACGCACTAACACTGGGCGACCTTCGGCGCGCTTTAACACTTCGAGCAGCAGCTCGTCGTTGTTGTTGACGATAACAAAACGCTTATCCATCAGGGCGCGCACGCCTTTTTTCTGTAGCGCCAAATTCACTGGGGCGACTTTATAACCTAAACCCATAATCTCTAGCTGCTTGAAGAAGATAGAGTTGGTTTTAAACCCTTGATAGGCAATCAAGAAGGCGGGAATGGTTACAAACATCGCTGGCAGAATGATACTGGCATCATTGGTCATCTCAAGCAACGCCACTAGGGCGGCGAGCGGTGCACTGAGGCAAACGCCCATCATCGCCGTCATGCCGATAACCGTATAGAGGCCAACGTAAGGCGCAATCGAAGGGAATAGAATGGCGCTAACTAAGGCTAAGATGGCACCAATTAAGGCGCCAATGCCGTAGAGTGGACCAATCAAGCCGCCCGGGATCCCAAGACCAATTGCCGCTATGGTGGCGATAATTTTGGCCGCAAGCAGGGCGATTAACAGCAATAAACTGGGGTGCTCGCTAATGGCTTCACTGATGGCTAAATCCCCAGTGCCGAGAGCTTGTGGCAAGATTAAACCAATCAGGGTAGTGATACTGCCCGCCAGTAATAGTCGATAAATCAGTGGCCAGTTTTGTCCGGTGGCGGTGACTTTAAGGAGGGCGAAATTGAAGAAGGCGGCTGCGCAGCCCAGTGCAATACCGCCCAAGGCTAAAATGGGATAGTGATCTAATGGAATATGGATCACCTGAATACGGTCAAACTCGTGCACATTACCAAAAACCAGCTGGCTGGAAACCGCACCACAAATGGCGGACAGCATTATGGGGAAGAAGTAATGCACCTTGTACTCGCGCACTATCACTTCGAGTACAAATATTACTGCCGCTAGCGGGGCGTTAAAGGTTGCGGCTATCCCTGCGGCAATCCCGCTGGCGCACATAATCCGCACGCTATTATCGGGAAGATTAAATTTTTCGGCTAAAACACTGGCACTCACTGCACCGAGGTGAATGGCGGGGCCTTCACGGCCCACCGAGAAATTAGTACCTAAGGCAAACAGCGCCTGAAAAAATTGCCCCGCAGCAGATTGCAGTGGAATTTTGCCATAGTGCAATTTAACCCTATGTAATACATAGGCAATCCCCATACGCTTGTAACGTTTGGAGCCGAGTTTGGCGACTATCCAGATCAACAAGGCGCCCAAAAGTGGCAACAGGGCTCGCCAGTCGGCGACGTTACCCGTAAAATCCAGCGTCTCGATTTGGGTGTAATGGTTCGCCCACAGGAGTAAGAGTCGAAACAACAGGATCACGCAGGAGGCGAAAATGGCGAATAGCAAGGCCAGTAAGCAAAGTTGCGCACTGATCTTGGCTTGGGATAAATGATCACGCAGCTCGTTAGTTAAGTACTTTTTAGCTGTGCTGATGGCGTCTTGAATCGCGGCTTTATTTATCGTTAATTGCACTGCATTGGCCTGAGTTGTATTGTATCGAACTCGTTCTTGAGTTGATTGTATTTTATATAAGGGGCTGTTACCTAATGCCAAATTATCATCGTTGGCTAGATCGGCTGCAAGTCATGGATCTAAAGTATCGTCCATCGACCAAGTATTTATTGTCCTTAGTCTTAGTGGCCTTTCTGTTAGGCGCTTGGGTAAGCTTTATTGTGCTCAACAGTGACGAGCCCGTCGTAAAGCATATTGGCGGCGGTAAACTGCAACGTGTCACCGCTGAACTTGAGGCGCAAACCCAGGAACTTGCGACACGTAATTTAGAATTATCTGTCGAGCGTGAAGCCAATGCGCAAATGCAGGATATGTTTGCGCAGCAGATGAAAAAACAAAAAGAGTTAGAGCGCGAATTAGCCTTTTATCGCAGTATCATGTCGCCGGATGACAATGCCGAAGGGGTGGCTATTCACGGTTTAGAAATGACGCCGGGCGCCTTAGCGGATGAATACAATTTCAAGCTGATTTTGACTCAACTGCAAAAGCGTAAGCAGGCGATTCAAGGTCGTACCGAAATCACCCTTATCGGCGTGCAAGACGGAAAATCCGTTGAGTTAAGTGTGAACAAACTCACGGGTTCTAAGCTCGAGTTTGATTTTCGCTATTTTCAGGTCATAGATACCAAAGTGAGTGTGCCTGCGGGATTTAACCTAGTGCAGGTTAAAGTCAAAGTTGTGGTGCCTTCGAGCCGCTGGACCAAAAATTCACAGACAGAACATGTCTATAGTGTCCCTGAGCTTTTACAGGGTGAAAAAGAACCGCGGGTAATACTTGAACAAAATAGTCAGGTAACGGATAATTTGCCCCAGAAAACTGATGTAAGAGGTAGTAATGACTGATCAAGCTGACGCAGCAATGCCTATCAAATTTACCGATGCGGCAGCCGCTAAGGTAAAGGGCTTGTTGGAAGAAGAGCAAAATCCTGCACTTAAGCTACGTGTGTACGTGACGGGTGGTGGTTGTTCTGGATTTCAGTACGGCTTTACCTTTGATGAAAAGGTCAACGAAGGCGACTTCACCGTTGAGAAGCAAGGCGTCCAATTGGTCGTCGATCCCATGAGCTTACAATACCTCGTTGGCGGTGAAGTGGATTATACTTCTGGCCTCGAAGGTTCGCGTTTCTTTGTGAAGAACCCGAATGCGACAACGACTTGTGGTTGTGGTGCAAGTTTCTCTGTTTAAGTTTGTTCTACGCATGTAGTGAACTGATATAGAAGATAAAAAAGCCGTCGAGATGACGGCTTTTTTGTTGGTCTTTCCTGTGTTGCAAGTACTGGCAAAGCCAGGCGTAATCGCCTTGCTTTGGAATTAATTCATAATATTCAGATTAAGCTTGGGTTTAAACCAAGCCTTCACTTTCTTATCGAATGCCACCCACACCTGCAATAAAGATAAGACAATCAACACGATAAAAATCACGTAATCGGGCAGCTTTTCTTGCCACTCGCCAAGGTGCACCGTGGTTGGTCCAGCCACGAGATTGTCAGGATCATAAAGGATCACAGGTAACATGCTGACTAGCGCCAACTGCACTAAGGTGTAACCCCTTAACATAATCAGCCCTGCCTTTTGGCGACCGATAATCCCGAGCACCATCAATAGGGTTAACAGGCAGAAAAGCACCCCTTGTTTGGCAATTAAGCCGCTAACCGATGCCGCAACATAGAGTAACAGTAAGGCAATTAAGCGTTTAGGTAAACGGGCTTTTGCCAAGGGCGGCGTAGCCTGAGTTGCCAAAGAGGATTCTTGCTCGCTCAGCGACATTGCGGTTTGCCCTTATTGATTAGTGGCTTTGTTTAGTGACTAAACGTTGATCTAATTCATAGGGTGGAATGACCACACCTAAGTCATCCTGTACTGGGAATACGGCAACAAACAGATCGTCGTCTTCCATGCCAGGAACCCATCTTTCATGCCATTCATCATAGGGAATCGCTAAGGTTTGGCATTCGCTCCAGTCATCGACCGCCCAAGACTCGGCCGCTTCTTCGGTTGGCCACATTGGGATGCAATCTTCATCTTCAGTGGTCAGCATGACGCAACCATCTTGGTCCTGTAGCGTCCATAACACTTTGTGTTGTTTAACTTGTTCAACGAGGTAATCGTAACGACCTTCTGGAGTCATGCCAGCGGCTTCTGCAAAGGTTTTAACTGTCTTGCTCATGAAAATATCTCTTATGCGTGAATAGGGCGAAGCCTGTCGTGCGACTCATGTATAGCGTCAGCACAGCAAAACTCACCAGTTGGCAAGATGGTAACATTAGAGCGGGGTTTGAAAAAGCACAACAGCGCCGCGAGGGCGCTGTTGCTAGCGGGGGAATTACTTAGCAGCGTTGAAATAACGGTAAATCACGCCGGCTAGAATGGCACCAAGGATAGGAGCGACCCAAAAAATCCACAGTTGCGATACGGCCCAATCGCCGACAAAAAGCGCAGGGCCAGTACTGCGGGCCGGATTGACCGAGGTGTTTGACACGGGAATGCTGATCAAGTGGATAAGAGTTAAACACAGACCAATCGCAATGGGCGCAAAGCCTTTAGGTGCTCGCTCGTCGGTCGCCCCTAAAATCACCAATAAAAAGAACAAGGTCATCACAATTTCGCAGATCAACACCGACATCATGCTGTAACCGCCGGGCGAATGTTCGCCAAAGCCGTTAGAAGCAAAGCCCGCCGCGAGACTAAAACCTTCTTGCCCTGATGCTATGGCGTACAATACGCCTGCACCGACAATACCGCCTGCCACTTGGGCAATGATATAAGGTAGCAGTTCCGATGCCGGAAAACGTCCGCCAGCCCAGAGTCCAAAGGATACGGCGGGGTTTAAGTGGCAACCTGAAATATGACCAATGGCAAACGCCATCGTCAGAACTGTTAAACCAAAGGCTAACGCCACCCCGAGTAAGCCTATCCCGACTTCTGGAAAGGCCGCCGCCAGCACTGCGCTGCCGCAGCCGCCGAGAACGAGCCACAGAGTGCCCAAAAATTCTGCCGCCATTTTTTGTGACATATTCATTGATTGATTTCCTATTCAGACGATTTATGCCGACATACGCTTCGCGTTCTTTGCATAAACCTTTGTTTATCTTGCTGGTTAAGTCGAGCTAGATAAATAACCATTCCCTTAATTGATATGTTTGCGCGCCCAGAGTGTGCAGGCCTTGTACGGCCCTGACAGTGAGTCGGTTGTGTATTTACTGCTTAGTTAACAATCACTTTAGCGAGTTTAGATGACACAACTGTGATCAAGCATAGATGGATTTTTACATTGTGCATTTTTGATACGTGGCTTCATGCGCCAATGAGCGGCTTATTTTGGGCACATTCGTCATTTTAGTTGGTTATTTACCAAGGTCGTATTGATGAAAAACAGTTGGTATTGGGGATTTTTCTGCGATGTTTTTTGAGGATTCAATAGTCGGTTTATTCTCTTTTTATGTGGTTAATATACTGAAAGTTAAAGAATAGATATTTAATAGATATAAAACGGGCAAAGAAACGAGTGGCATATCATTGCCGCCCTTCACTCGGCAAAGTACAACGTTTTGGTTGCTGAAATGTTAATTGTGTTTTCTTGCTGTTGCTGATTGGCAAGCCTACGGGTTTGACGATACATCGCAGCGATAAATGCACTTTTGGCGAGAACAAGTAACAGCTCCAAATAACAACAAGAATGGCTTGCGCTGTAAAAGTGAAGGTGGGAAGGATGAAGAAGAAATTATTGACCTTGGCAATTCAAGCTTCGATGTTTGGCATTGCTCCTTCGGTAGCATGGGCTGCCGATACGATTGAAGTGAATGCGGTGAATGAAAGCGCTAATCGGGTTGAAGTCGAGGTAGCGGATAAACAAGAAAGCATCGAAAAAGTGACAGTCACGGGCTCGCGGATTAAGCGTGACAGCTTTTCACTTAGCACTCCATTGCAGGGCCTAGATGCGAAAGATATCGCCGATAGCGGTATTGGATCATTGGCGGATATTCTAGTTGACCAAATTCCTGCATTAGCAGAAGGCGTTAGCAGTACTAATAGCCAATCAAGCGTGCAAAATACGGGTCTTTCAACCATTGATTTACGTAACCTAGGTACAGACCGTACCCTGACCTTGATCGATGGTCGTCGCGTTGTATCAAACAGTTATAGCGGTAACTATGTCAGCTTAAGCACCATTCCTGCCGCTATGGTCGATAAGGTCGAAATCATTACCGGCGGGGCGTCGGCTGTCTATGGTTCCGATGCGATTGCTGGGGTGGTGAACATTATCACTCAACAGAACAAGACGGGCTTTGAGATTAACGCCCGTGGCGGCGAAACCACCGAAGGTGGTGGTCGTGAAACCACAGTCGATGTAGGTTATGGCACTGATTTTAATGGCGATAAAGGTTATATCTTCGCCAGTGCGACTTACGATAAGCAACATGGGTTATTTGCGACCGACAGGGAAAGAGCCCTGTACGAGTCAAGTTTTGCCTACGATGAAAAGCAAATGTGTAATGCCATGAACACTGTCGATGGCGACCAGTGTATGCGCGATATTACCCGAGACGATTGGCGCGAGCGCAGCAATGACATCGTCGGTGGCCGCTTTAAATCAAACTCTTGGTGGTACGATGGCACTGAGCTTAAAACTGATTTTAAAGAAGAGCGTGATGGTTATAACGGTTACACCACAGGTTTATTAAAGGTCCCTGAGGATACCTTGGCCGCGGCGGTCAAAATGAACTATGACCTCAGTGACGATGTGCGCGCGAATGTGCAAGTGCAGTTTAGCCGCAATAACGCGTTTCGTCGTACCGATGCCGAAGGCCAAGATTATAACGACACTGAACTGTATATCGACCCTGTAACGGGTCTTCCTGGCACTATTGCTGCGGGCAGTATTTCACCAAACAATCCTTATGTGCCAGCCGAAATTGCTGCAACAGCAGGCAAGAGCATCACTTGGGATCGCCGCTTCCAAGAAGTTGGACCCGTCGAGAGCGATAACGAGCGTACTACTTTGCGTACTTGGGCGGGATTGCAGGGCAACTTATTTGAAACTTGGACCTGGGATGCCTCACTGGGTTACGGGAAGTTTGAACAGCGTCAGCGCCGCAGCAATGAGATCAGTATTCGTCGTCTGCAATATGCTCTGGATGCTGAATATGCCGCCGATGGTGTAACTATCCAATGTGCCAGTGAAGAGGCAAGGGCCGAGGGCTGTGTTCCCGTCAATATCTTTGGTGAAGGTTCAATCAGTAAGGAAGGGGCGGACTATATCCGCGCCAATCCCTATATCAACACGGATATCACACAATTTAATGCCCTAGGATTTATCTCAGGTGAATTGTTTGAATTGCCTGCGGGTGGCGTGCAATCGGCATTCGGGGTCGAATATCGCCGTGATACTCAAGCCGTCGATACCGATAAAGCGATGCGTGGCGATGCGATAACGTTTAACGATGTGCCGCCCTTTGAAGGGGATGTGACCGTATGGGAAGCCTTTGGTGAAGCGAATCTTCCTTTGTTAAGGGATGAAGCTTTTGCTAATAGGCTCGACCTAGACTTGTCATTGCGTCTTGCCGATTACAGCCAGAAAAACATCGACTTAATGTCGAGCTATCGCGCGGGGCTCCTGTGGGAGCCGATTGCCAACTATGCCCTACGTGCTAACTACTCTCGCTCGCAACGTGCGCCGAATATTACTGAGCTTATCTCTCCACCCCGTGGAGATTACGACAGTATTCGCGATATTTGTGATGGGGTAACAGCAACCTCTACAGGGGCGGGGCATGATAGTTGTCGCCAAGACCCTGGTATTGCTGCCGCAATTGCGACTAACGGTATCTTTGAGGATGAGGGCGGTTCTAAATATTCGCCGAACGCTGGTAACGAAAACCTCACTGAGGAAACCGCGGATACCTATACCTTAGGCTTTACCATGGCGCCAGCCTTCCTCGAAGGCTTTAATCTGGCGGTCGATTATTACGATATCAAAGTTACCGACGCCATTGGTTCATTAAGCAACGAGGATATTCTGGCCGAATGTTATAACTCGAGTAATCCCTATGGCGCCGATAACGAGTACTGTCAGGTCATCAGCCGCGATACTGAAGGGCAAATCACCCAGGTTATCCAACAGGAACAGAACCTAAATGACATTGTCACCCGTGGTGTTGATATCGCCATGGCCTACGAGTGGCAATTAGACGGTTACGGTGAGCTCAGCTTAAAAACGAATTGGACCCATGTGTTGGAATTCAGCACTAGCTACTACGGCGCCGATGGTTTAGTTGAAGATGACTACGTGGGTGAGCTTGCCAGCGGGATTTTTGAGGACAGAGGTGCCATTTCATTAACCTGGAGCAATGATGATTGGCGTGTACGTTGGAGCGCTAAGTATAAGAGCGCCATGGTCGATAGCCACGATAGAGTTGAAGAGTGGAACGTGCTGAAAGCCGAAAACCAAGCCAAACTCGATGCTGGCGATGCCACTGCGGTAGCCAATCCAGAAACGCCGGCATTCCTATTCTACAGCTCGTATATCACCCACGATTTGTCGGTGTCTTACACTATGGACGTGAGTCAGGCTGAATTACGTTTATACGGCGGTGTGCGTAATATTTTCGACAATCAGGGTCCTTGGGTGGCGGATACTGGTGATTTAGTCGAAACGGGTAATGGTAACTACAGCAGCGCCTATGGCGGTGGTGTTGGTCGCTATGCCTACCTAGGTGCAGAGCTTAAGTTCTAATATCGTTGAATTGATACTAACCACTTAAGTTTGCTCAACCGCATGTGGCTCCCTGCATGCGGTTTTTTTATTGCCAATCACCGTTAGACGCGCATATCAATCAGTTCATCGTAATCAGTTCATCGCAATAAGTTCGACGCAATAGGTTTGGTGCACGTAGCAAGCCATAAACTGGGTAGGCAGATACTAAGCTTTTACTGGTTTTAGACTACGGTAATTAACTTAAACTCTTAATTCTGGTGTTTAGACTAATATTTTAAAACAATCACTTAACAAAGGCGTTTAACACAAGAACCTTGCTCGCGCGCTACATATAAGCTCCTCACATAGGCGAATGCTCTTCGGTGCGCCTTGAGTGAGAAAAACAGAGCATAAAGTCAATCGACTAACTGGGAATAGTCAAAAGACCTAAGAGTCAAAAGCTCTAAGAGACAAAGGCTAAAGATTCAGAGGTTCGATGCATCAGTGAGGGGAGATACTCTCTTGAATACTGAATAAACACAGTATTTAGGGATAAGTGATAGCAGTAACTTGTTAAGCGATTGGCGGCTTGTTATGCCGCCAATCCTTTGATGGGATGTACTTGTGGAATGCTAAGCGTTATTTAGCTTATTGGCTCACAGGTTTGTGGACGGCAGATTTGCCTTTAAGAACTGGCTTTGTTCCCAGAGCAAGTGTTCTAGGGATTCCTTAGCCGCATAACTGTGTCCTTCAAATGGCAGGATAACTAATCTTGCTTTACTGCCAAGGCCTTGAATAGCATCGAACAAACGCTCAGATTGCAGCGGGAAAGTGCCTGAGTTTTGATCCATCTCACCGTGAACTAATAGCAAGGGTGATTTGATGTTATCAGCGTAATTAAACGGTGACATTTGCTGGTAAATATCATTGGCTTGCCAGTAGTAACGCTCCTCATTTTGAAAACCAAAAGGAGTGAGGCTGCGATTATAGGCACCGCTTCGGGCAATGCCTGCATAAAACAAATCCGTATGGGCGAGCAAGTTTGCCACCATAAAGGCCCCGTAGGAGTGTCCACCCACCGCGATTTGTTTGCGATCGGCAATGCCTAAATCCACCAATGTATCGACAGCCGCCTGTGCGTTGGCAACGAGTTGCTCACGAAAGCTGTCATTGGGCTCTTTACCCCCTTGAGCGATGATGGGCATAGAGACTTTATCAAACACCGCAAAGCCTTCGGCGACTAATGGGATTGGGCCCCTAGGGCTGATGCTGGGATATTGATTGGCGCTAAAGCTAATTTGGCCCGCAACATCGGGATCGTTAAATTCCCGCGGATAGGCCCACATTAACACGGGTAGGGTGCCTTGCTCCTTGGTGTAATTGGCGGGTAAGTAGAGAGTGCCAGACAGGGGTACGCCATCGGCTCTTTTGTAGGTGATAAGCTGCTTCTGCATTCCCCGATACGCACTCAGTTCATCGGCCTGTTGGTAGAGCACACTTTCTTTGGCGCCATCGATTAAGACAAGGCTTGGGGCTTCAGTTGGGCTTTCACGGTTGATAATCAGTTGTAAGGGCTCAAGATTGAGCACATAGCGCACCGACTCTAATTGCTGGGCTGGCGATTGCCAAAGCAGTGACGACTCACCCGTCACTAATGAGGTACGCTTTAAGAAGGGCTTATCCCCCTGTGGCGATGCCCCTTGGCCGTAGTGAATAAGCCCTGTGGTTTGCGCCTGCTGCACGCGGATCACATGCCCTTTGCCTTGGGTGTATTCTCTGGGGAATATTCCAAGTTCTTGATATTTATCGCGCAGATTACGCTCGTTCAACGTTTGTAGGCTACTTTCTCCAAGGCGGGTGTCTAGGCTACTCAGTCGCAGTAACTGTGCTTTGCTATTGCGCTGGGTCACTAGGGCGATGTTGTTCTCCGCCCAGTCGATATCGATGATCCGCCAAGGGGTTTTGGCGATGAGTTTAGCCTTTGGGGGAAAGGGGGCATCGAGTTGCCATAGACTGTCCCGTAGCGGCGCCTCCTGCTGGCTATCGCCCTGATCTAGAGCCTCGGTAAAGGCTAAGGTTGCGCTTCGCCCTTGAACCCAATGGAACTGGCGTGGGCCAGGGAGCACTGAGTCTCTTCCTTGGGGCTTAGATTCTCCACTCTGGCTGTGGTGCAGTTGCGTAATACGTTGGCCATCAAGATTATAAATCTCTGTTAAGGTTGGAAAATCATAATACTTTACTTGGGTTGAGAAGGGCGTGGTCAGCTGATGGGTTAAAATATAGCGCCCATCGGGTGACACCGAAAAATCCTCAAAAATACCCGGTGCGGCGATAGTTGTCAGCTTGCCATCTAAATCCACTCGGGCCAATTGACTGGTCGTCAGTTGGCTAAAGCGTTGTTTGTCGGCGCTGGTTTTCAATAAGTCCTGATAGGTGCGCTGCGGGCTTTGTTTGCCTGAGGTTTCCTTGGTTTTCGGTGCGTAAACGGCCTGAGCCATGCTTGTGTTGGCATTGGAGGTTAACACAAAGCGAGCGAGTAGACTGTTATTGTTAGCCCACTGATAATCAAGGCTAATCGTGCCATTCAATCGGTTGTCTGACAGGCGCTTGTGGCTATCTTGAGCGAGGTTGTAAACATATAAGTAACCACCCTCTGGCGTTAGGCTCACATAGGAGAGATAGCGACTGTCGGGGGAAAATTGCAGCTCGGTGATATCGTGGCCACCGGGCAAGCTTATCAGTCGCTGCCGCTTGTCTTGAATATTAATCAGCCTGAGTTGGTGATAGCGCTGGGTGATGCGGCTCGGTAAATATTGCTCGGCGGCGATACGTAATCCTGCCAACTTTTGCTCTGGCTGGGCCAGCGTGGTAATGCTCGGCGCCGAAATCGGGCTGAGTAATGCCAGCCATTGATGATCGTTTGAGAGTCGAGTCGTGAGATTGCTACTGTGGCTGATGGTTTGCTGTAATGCGGGAGACGGTTTCTGGTAGTCCTGCGCTAAGGTTTTTGGGGCAAACAGCGGGCACAACATCATGCCGGTGCAAATCAAGGCAAAGCGAAGCATATCTAGGTCCCTAAGATGTGACTCACGCCCGCACTACGCATTGGTAAACAGGTGTAAGACGTTGAGGTTTATGTTGTTATTGGTCATGCAGTTGTAATCAATCTGTTGCTTGGTCGCAATCGGCTTTGGCTCGTTTCTATATTGTTTAAATCTCTATTTTAGATTTTTTGCATGCTAATGTTTTGAATTTTAAATAGTTAGTTTAAATCATTCGTTTGCTAACCAGGCTCAGTCTTAGGTAGTATCTAGCCAAGATGTTGTACTCATTACCCTAACCATAAAAAGATGAATAACGCAGGTGTGAGAAAAAATGAAGGATAAGAGTAAGTTGAGTTTTTGCTTAGGAAGCTGTCGCATTGACCCTTCCGATAACTCAATTTCATTTCAAACGCAGGGGCAGGAAAGTGCTCAACAGGAATCGGCTAAGGTGTCACTTCAACCTAAGTTTATTGAAGTGCTTAGCTATCTCGCCCTGCGTCATCCTCATGTTGTGACCCGTGACGAGCTGATCGATAAAGTCTGGGAAGGCAATGCTTACGTTGGCACTAAGGCACTCACGAATGCTATTTGGCATTTACGTCAGCAATTATCGCCCCTCGAGCTTGAAGGCGGCGTGATTGAAACCGTGCGTAAAGCCGGTTATCGCCTGTTATTACCGCCAGTGTATGACATTGCCGATGAGACAGATGACGATAAGCTTCAAACCACAGAGGCGAAGTTACAGCACACCACACGACGCCTGTATTGGATGGCGAGTTTGATGGGGGCGGTCATGCTAGTGGCCGGTCTCTTTATGGGCGTGCATCTGTATCAAGATAAACAGCGCATGACGGAAACCCAAATCACAGTGCTTACGCGGGATCCGGGTTCTGAGCGTTACCCTAGGCTGTCCCACGATAGGCGTTGGCTTGTGTATGGTGCGAGTCGCCCCGGAGTGACATCCAGTCTGTATCTTAAAGATTTTAAACGTGAAGATGTCCCCGCCCGCCAGTTAACACCTTCCACATCGGCAGAGCTTCGTGCAGTGTGGAGCTTAGATGACACTAAGTTGTTTTTTGCCTCCCGTATCCATGGCACGGGGAAATGCCATATCACTCAGTTGACTCTTGCGACCAACGAGACCCTTGCCTTAGCGCCCTGTAGTAGCGATATGGCGGCCATAGATATTTCTCCCGATGGTCAATATCTTGCTTATATCTCCTCCCACGAGGCGGATAAAGTGGGGGGAATTTACCGTTTAGCTTTGGCAAATGCGGACGCTAAGGCTGAAAGATTATCCTGCGAAAGCCAGTGTAATTATGAGGATAGAGATTTAGCCTTTAGCCCTGATGGTCGCTGGCTCGCGATAGCGAGGCGCTTTAGTAATATCTCTGAGGATATTTTTATTCGCGACTTAGCCAGTGCCAATGAAACACGTTTAACCCATGGGTTAGAAGATATTCGCGGCTTGAGTTGGACGCCTGATAGCCAGTCGCTGGTTTTTGCCACCGAAGATTCTGGCAGTCGCAACGGTTTTACTATCGATATTGAAACGGCCCATATTCGCCCACTCGATGTGGAGGGCATGAGCTATCCCAGTAGCGTATCCGATGAGGGCGAGCTGGTTTATCACCAGTATCGTCGTCAATTCCAGATGGCGTATTTTTCCCTCGGTGAATCCGTGCCCGGCAGCTTGTTTCCGCTGCTGTATTCCGGCATTAGCCACCGCAATCCCGATTATTCCCCTGAGGCGAAACGGATAGTATTTGTCTCCAGCGATACGGGCTATAACGAGATTTGGACTTCGGATGCCAAAGGGCAAAAGCTGGAGCAACACACCCAGCTTAAGTCGCGTGTCGCTTATCCGCGTTGGTCCCCCGATGGTAGCAAAATCGCTTTTATCGCCCCCGACGATCGCAACGAAGGTAATCGTATTTTTATTTTAGATTTAACCAATAAGAACATTACCGCCTTAGCCTCGAGTTATCACAATCATGGCCGCCCCAGCTGGAATTGGAAGGGGACGGCGGTGTTGGCATCAACCAGCGATGGCATCACAGAATTCCATTTGGACAATAGTGCGCCTAAGGTGATAAGTCCGCTGAGTATGGCGGTGGGCTTTGCAAAATCGGCCAACGAATTTGTATTTAGTCGCTACGGAATGAATGGACTCTGGCAGATTGACCTCACGCAGCCCGAACAGGTGCAAGAGATTATCCCGGGGAAGGTGTTTCGCGCGGGCAATAACTGGGTGCTTACTGCACACGGAGTGTATTTTAAATCGAGCAATGGTAACGAGCAGCGGCTGAATTTTTGGGATGCGAGCAATCAACAGCTGACATCACTCCTAAGGGTTCCCCGCTCTAGCCTAAGCGGCTTTGGTTCCATGACTTATATTCCGGAGTCAAACCGCTTAGTGATGACGCTCGATGGCTTTCCGCAGCGGGACATCATACTGCTTAAACACAAACTACTTAAGTAGGTTTGAGTTTTACTTAGCGCTAAAGCGTCCGCCTAATACGGCTTCGCGCGAAGCGCCTGTCACTGCAGGTAGGTTAGCGGGCAAACCTAAATTGTGACGCATTGCGAGCCACGCAAAGGCGATGCCTTCGGCCCATTTAGGGTCGACACCGAGTGCTGAGGTGGTATCGATGTGATAATCCGGCAGTAGCGCTGCTAAGCGCTGCATTAACTCGGTATTAAAGGCGCCGCCACCGCAGACAAATAACTCTCCCACTGGGGCGAGTTTAAGGATATCGCGGGCGATACTGTGGCAGGTTAAATCGAGTAATGTCGATTGGATATCTTCTTCATCCAATTGATTAAACTCTGATAATTGCTGTTCTAACCAAGCTTGATTAAACAATTCACGCCCGGTGCTCTTGGGATAGGCGAGGGAGAAATAAGGATGCGACAGCAATTGTGTCAATAGCTGCTGGTCGGTGTTGCCCGAAGCAGCCCATTCACCGTCTTTGTCATAGGGCTCATTTTTCACTTGCTGGATCCAAGCATCAATCAGCGTATTGCCTGGCCCAGTATCGAAGCCTAGTACCTCTTCACGATTCCCGGTCAGATAGGTGATATTGGCAATGCCGCCAATATTGAGGATCACGCGCTTTTTACCCACTTGGGCAAAGGTTTGCTGGTGGAAGGCGGGCACTAGCGGCGCGCCTTGGCCACCTAAGGCAATATCTTTACGACGAAAATCGGCAATCACATCGATGCCAGTCTCGGTTGCTATGGTGTTCGGATCGCCAATTTGCAGGGTAAAACCCACCTCTAGATTTGGCATGTGGCGCACGGTTTGGCCATGGCTACCAATGGCAATGATATCTTCCTTGGCTATCTGGGCTTTGGTAAGCAAGTTATTGACGGCGAGGGCAAATAATTTACCCACACTGCGGTCAAGGCGACCAAGGCGGTTGATTTCATCATTGCCGGGCAGGCATAAACGCTGCAATCCCTTAAGCAAATGGCTTGGAATCGCCTCGGTATGCGTTGCGATAAGTTGCGGCTGCTCGCCCGCAAAGTCGACTAACACCGCATCGACGCCATCCATGCTGGTGCCAGACATCAGTCCAATATAATAAGCCTTGTTCATGTGAGGGGATCCGTCCGTCGTTATTGCATCGCCAATTGGGTTTGCTTGTTCTGTGAAATGCTGGCCATCAACTGTTTGCTGAGCGCATCGAATTGTGGCTTTTCTTTACGGGCAATCGATTCGGCCTTAGGTAAATCAACCGTTCTTGGGTTACGGTGCACGCCATTAACGATAAATTCATAGTGTAGGTGAGCGCCAGTGACGCGTCCTGTCTTACCTAAGGTGCCGATAATTTGCCCCTGCTTAACGCTGGCCCCTTTACTGACGTTGCGTTTGGTCAAATGCAAATACTTAGTCGTGTAGGTATCGTTGTGCTTAATGAACACATAGTTACCGTTAAATTGATTGTAGCCGGATTCGATAACTCGGCCATTACCCGCCGCCTTAATGGGGGTTCCAATGGCGGCAACATAGTCAACGCCGCGGTGAGCCTTAACTTGCCCCGTCACAGGGTGTAGACGTTTCGGGTTGAAGTTAGAGCTGACATATTTAAAGTCGACCGGTGAGCGCAGGAAGGCCTTACGCATGCTAGTGCCGTTTTCGGAGTAGTAGTTGCCGTCGGTATAACGAACCGCGGTGTAGCGCTCATCCTGGTTGATAAACTCGGCGGCGAGGATATTGCCATTACGTAAAAACTCGCCTTCTGCATATTCCTGCTCGTAGATAATGGCGAAGCTGTCGCCCTCACGCAGATCCAAGGCAAAGTCGATATCCCAGCCAAACACGGTCGAGAGCTGCATAATTTGGTTCGCGTTTAAACCCGCATCGACGGCGGCATTCCAGAAGTTACTCTTGATTTTCGCACTGGTGAATTGGGTGCGTATTTCAATGTCCTTTTCGGAGATTTTCTCGGAATACTTATCTTGATCCTTAGTGATCACTAAAGTCGATACCGCATCGACACGATAGCGGACTTCGGTTAAATCGCCCTTAGCATCCTTTGAAATCACGATTTCTTCGCCTGGGATGATTTTTAACAGATTCTGTTTGGCGAGTGGCAACAGGGTAATTTCATACACATCTTTGCTGGTGAGTCCAGCGCGCTCAAATACTGCGGCTAAGGTATCGCCATTTTTCACATTAAAATGTTCAACGTCCCTATGGTGGGCGCTCTCTAAGGTTTCGCTGGCGGGTACATTGCCTGCGGCTAAGGCGTCGGCCGAAGATAACGGCGTGGCGTTGGTAGATGCATCTTGCGATTGGCCCTCAACACCTTCTGGACGCTCTGGTGAGCGAAAGGCTAAGGGAACATCGTAACGGGTATTGACTTGAGCTTGGTCTGCGACACCTTGAGTTTGTCTTGAAGCTTGCGCTTCTTCAGAGGGAAAGAGCAGGGTTATCGTAGTGATAACAGAAAGAATGCTGAGGAGAATTTGATGCTTTTTAGGCAGCAATTTAAATAACGTTATAACCTTTCCCATGTGACGCCGATACCGATTACCTAAGGCTTGAATAATCCCGTTAGTGTACACACTTTCAATTGTGGTGGCTAACAAGTAACATAAGTCTCCTCATTTTATGATCATGGCCTTAGGAGTCCCCGCCGAGATGGCTGATTTAGACCAAGTATTAGCAGAAATTAGACGTGGTACCGATGAGATCCTACTCGAATCGGATCTGCTGGAAAAACTCAAAGAAGGACGTCCACTTCGTATCAAGTTAGGCGCTGATCCTACCGCACCGGATATCCATCTTGGACACACAGTAATTTTAAATAAATTAAGATTATTCCAAGAGTTAGGTCATGAAGTCATTTTCTTAATTGGTGACTTTACCGGTATGGTGGGTGATCCAAGTGGTAAAAACAGCACGCGTCCACCCCTCACCCGTGAGCAAGTATTAGCCAACGCCGAGACTTATAAAGAGCAGGTCTATAAAATTCTGGATCCTGCAAAAACCCGTATCGAGTTCAACTCGAGCTGGTTAGAGCCATTAGGCGCAGCGGGGATGATCCGTTTAGCCTCGCAGCAAACCGTCGCCCGTATGATGGAACGTGATGACTTTAAGAAGCGCTATGCTTCGGGTCAGTCGATCGCTATCCACGAATTTATGTACCCACTCTTACAGGGTTATGACTCAGTAGCCCTGAAGGCCGACGTTGAATTAGGCGGAACCGACCAAAAGTTCAACCTGTTGATGGGCCGTGAGTTACAGAAAGCCGAAGGCCAAAAACCACAAGCCGTGATCATGATGCCACTGCTTGAAGGTTTAGACGGCGTGAAGAAAATGTCTAAATCGGCGCACAACTACATTGGTGTGAGTGAGCCCGCCAATGAAATGTTTGGCAAGATCATGTCGATTTCTGACGAATTAATGTGGCGTTACTTTGAGCTGCTGTCATTCCGTCCTTTGGCCGAGATTGAACAGTTCAAACAAGATATCGCCAACGGTGCTAACCCGCGTGATACCAAGATTGCGCTCGCGAAGGAAATCATCGCGCGCTTCCACGACCAAGCGGCGGCCGAGAGTGCCCATCAAGCCTTTATCGACCGTTTCCAAAAGGGCGCTATCCCAGATGATATCCCTGAGGTTGAATTAGCGGCGGGTGAAGGCTTAGCGATTGCTAACTTACTTAAAGATGCCGACTTAGTGGGTTCGACTTCCGATGCGATGCGTATGATCAAGCAAGGCGCGGTGAAGATGGACGGTGAGAAGGTTGACGATAGCCGTATGACCTTAAGCGCTGGCACGGTTGCCGTATTCCAAGTCGGTAAGCGTAAGTTCGCGAAAGTGACTCTGGTTTAAGTCGAATCGGATGTCACCATGTGACGACAGCCAGTGAGTGCTTAGAAGGTTAATAAGTACTTACCAAGCAGTAAAAAGAGCGCCTAAGGGCGCTCTTTTTATAACTGCATTTTATCTCGATAGCTTAAGAGACTGTGCATATGAGACAGTGCTTAAGGTGCTGTGCTGGCCTCATGCTCGCCGATATTGCATCTGTCGGTACCGAAATGCTGACCATCGCGACACTTCCACGCCAGTTGGGCTGAATCCACTTGCCAGCGTTGGGCATTCTTCTTAAGCGACAAAATTAACAGCATTTGTGGGTGCTGCTGTGACAACTCGCTCACTTGATAGGTAAATATTCCATCCTTGGTGGGCTGAGTACGAACAAGGGTAAATTTTTTACCCGCATATTGGCTGCTGATGGCGGTGGGATCTTCGCTCCAAGCTTGATGTTGCTCTTGTGCGGCCCGCAGTTGCTGGTTGAAATGGCTTACGGGTTGCACCGCGTAGGACACAATAATCGGCTGCTGCGCCTGTGCATGGGGCGCGAGCATTAGGCCATTCAGGGCGAGTAGGGCAATCAGTCCAAACAACTTCATACAAACCTCATTGAAACGAAACGACCCGTGGGCATAGGACGCCGCACCTCAGTCGTATTGACTCATTGCAGGTTTCGACTCGTTTTGAGGGCTCAAGTTTCAATAAAAGCTAAATTTTGTGACTACTGCATCGCTAATTGGTCTGACATGGTCTGGTAATCAATCAGATCCACATGCTCTGTGACCCTGTGATTACGCATATCGAGCTTAAGGCTGGTGACTCCTGGAATGGCGACATCAATAATTTTCCCGGGTTTACCAAACTGCTCGCCGGGCCCTTTAAAGTGATAGTTACCAATCATCACCACGAGGGAGCCTGCGTTATACATATGCTCGATATTGAAATCATATTCGAGCACACCTTCGTGGGCGCGCTCAAAGAAGTCGATAATAAACCGTCCACCCGTGTATTTACGATTGGCGGTTTTATCGAAGAAGACGGTATCACGGTTATAGAATTTGCCGAGTGTTTGATAGTCGTGCTCGGTTAGCGCGTTCATGTATTTTACGGCTAACTGCTGTTCTGCTGGCATTTCCCCTGAGTTAGCGTGTACAGACGCAGGAAACAAGGCCGGAACCCAAATAAGACAGACTAAAAGACACAATATTCGCAAACTATTCCCTCTTGGTTTTGAGATCAAAGGCGGGTAACGATAAATGCCATTTGATGGCGCATAGGCGAATGATTAAGGCACTGGTCATGGCTAAAAATAGCGCCGTTTTTTCGCCCATCCCGTAGGCAAGGCTTACGGTATAACCTATGCCGCCAATAATCGATGCTGTGGCATAGATTTCTGTGCGTAACACCATAGGGATTTGTCTGCACAGGAAGTCTCGAATAATGCCTCCTCCAACGCCCGTGATCAAGCCCATCACGACGGCAATCATGCCACTGAGTCCCATATTGAGGGCTTTTTCGGCACCAATCACAGTGAACAGGGCCAAACCTAAGGCATCGGCGACCGGCAGCGTATATTGCGGCATCTTGCGGGGGCGGCGCACCAACAGCAAACAAGCTAGGACTGTGGCGAGTATGACAATGATGTAGTTAGGGTCGCGGATCCAAAACACGGGCGTGGCGCCAATCAGCGCATCGCGAATACTGCCACCGCCGACCGCAGTCACCGAGGCCAGTACGATAACGCCAAAAGGGTCCATACGGTGACGCCCTGCGGCTAAGGCGCCAGAAAGGGCAAATACCGCCGTGCCACATAAATCGAAGAAGTAAATCCAGTGGCTCATTTACTCATCTCTTTGATGTGGATGTTTAGCGCGTCCACAGAGATACGAATTTCTATCACAGACAAAATCAGTGAATAGAGCAGCAGTAGTAAGCTGGCACCGAAGATCACCGAGCCCGTCTTATTAAAACCGATATAGATAAAAATCATACAGAGCACACACAGGGCAAAGCTGGATACGCCAGCCTCCTGCATGCGGCGAATAATCCGGATCCGTTGGCTTAAGTTTTTAATCTGATCCTTATGCACGGGTTTATCACCGTTACTGAGCTGACGTATCAGTGCTGCCAATGCAAAGAAACGGTTGGTATAGGCCAGTAATAGCAGTGAGATTGCCGGAAATAACAAGGCGGGAGTTGTTAATGAAACATGCATGTTTTCGAACAAGATAGTCAGCCTTTAACCCAATGTTAAGATTAAAGGCATCATATCACAGGGTTTGTAGCCAGCGTAAACCCGCCCAAATGATAGGAAGTAAGGTAATAAAGCTAAACCAGATAGCACAGGCCCGCGATGTGAGTTTTACCGCGGGGGCAATCATTTCTTGGTGTGGCTGTGGCCCATGGGCAATCTTAGCCACATCAATACGCTGTCCCGAAAACTTCTGTGGTCCACCCAATTCAATGCGTAAAATGTTTGCCACTAAGGACACGCTCATCACATAACCCCGCAGGGCAGGATGATTTTTAGAGGTGCGAAACAGCATTGCTAAAGCCTTGGGGCCACCCTGAATCGCAATCGACAGGCTCCATAACCAAGCGGGGATCGCCAGCAGCGCCGTAGAAATAACGTGTACCGAACTGCAAAAGTGTTGGTACTTAGGTTGAATGGGCGGCCAACTGAGTTCGAGTTGTTTAATCATTCTGACCGCCAGCACCATAGGGGCGCCTGCGATCGCAAAGAAGAAGATAGTCGATGCCGTGCCGTAAATCGGTGCGGTAGCGAGCTTTTCTATCGTGGCCTTGGTTAAACCGACTTCCGACAGACTATCCGTATCACGGACAATCCACGGCTGTAATAGCTTTTTTGCGCTGGCATTATCCTCGCGCTTCAATGCTTTAGCTATTTCGTCGGCGACTTGGCTAAAGCCTGCATCCGTCAAACACAGATACAGAACTAAAAACTCAAAGAACCAAGGGAAGGCGGCGAGTTCGAGTAAAAAAGTGATAATCGCCCAAAAAGGAAATACCAGCAGCAACATGGCTAAAAAGCCAGCGGTTGCCTGTTGGCTGGGCGCGCGTCCGGGGCGATTGACTTTGGCGGCGAGCTGTCTGGCTAAGTGACTAAACCAAATCAGTGGTTGCATTTCCCTTGGCAATGGCGCTAAACGCGCCAGCAATAAAGCAAAGAAAAGTACCAAGAAGCCCTCAAACAAAGCGCCATCAATTTCGACAAGTTGTTGATAAAAAGAACTGTGCATCAGGTACTTTCCGCAATCATGCTTTAGTCAATTACTTTACTGAGTTTGGATCTAATTGCTCAAGCAGCAACATCACCATTAGTGCCGAATGGTAACCTGCCTTCACAATGTAAGAATCAAAATCGACCGGTGAGTCGTTGTTGGCGTTGTCAGAGAGCGAGCGGATCACCACGAATGGCACGCCAAACTGATGACACACTTGGGCAATTGCTGCGCCTTCCATCTCACAGGCCGCCATGGTTGGGAAGTGCTCTAACATGGTCTTGGTACGTACTGGGTCGCAAATAAAGCTATCGCCAGTACAGATTAAGCCTTCAATCGCTTTCACTTCGCCTAATTGTGCGATGGCCTTATTGGCCGCTTCGACTAAGTATGGCGCCGGAATAAAGGCTGCAGGTTGCTGCGCCATTTGGCCAATTTCGTAACCAAATGCGGTGACATCCACATCGTGGTGGCGCACTTCGGATGAAATCACGATATCGCCAATCGACAGTGAATCGACAAAACCACCCGCAGAACCTGTGTTGATTACCGCATCGGGGGCGTATTTCTCAATCAGCAGCGTGGTGGCAATACTGGCGGCGACTTTACCAATACCAGAGCGTGTCACTACAACGTCTTTGCCTGCTAAGGTGCCAGCGATAAATTCAATACCCGCAATCGTTTGCGATGAGGCGTTTGTCATAGCCGCAATAAGATGGGCAACTTCTGGCTCCATTGCGCCAATAATACCAATTTTCATGGGAGACCCTTTTGATTCAACTGAATGTGTGATGCCACTAAAAGAGTGGGATAACAGAATGGCGGCTAATATACCACAGTTATGCTTTGACGTTATTGTGGGATTGCGATTGCTTGATTGGGGTGGGATAAAACGCGTGGAAGGTAAAAAAATGCGCACCCTAAGGTGCGCCAAAATTCACAAGCAAATGGTGGACTCGTGGGTACGAGTCCGAGACTCACAGGTACAGCGGTACAACAAAAAACAATTAATCTAAGTAGTTAAGAATACCTTGCGCGGCTTCACGTCCTTCGGCAATTGCGGTCACAACCAGATCCGAGCCACGGACCATATCGCCGCCAGCAAATACCTTTGGATTGGTGGTTTGGAATGGGTTATCGGCCTGTTTACTGGCTTTTACTCGGCCCCATTGGTCGAGTTCAATGCCGTAATCGGCAAACCAAGGCGCAGGGCTAGGTTGGAAACCGAAAGCGATAATCACCGCATCGGCATCGAGTAACTGTTCGCTGCCTTCAATTGCTTCAGCACGTTGACGGCCACTCGCATCGGCTTTACCCATTTGGGTTTCAACGCATTCCACACCCACCACTTTGCCATCCTGGGTTTTAATCGCCACGGGTTGACGGTTAAACAGGAAGTTCACTCCCTCTTCACGGGCGTTTTGCACTTCGCGGCGCGAACCTGGCATGTTGGCTTCATCGCGGCGATAGGCACAAATCACACTGCTGGCACCTTGGCGAACTGCGGTGCGAACACAGTCCATGGCGGTATCACCACCACCGAGTACCACCACGCGCTTACCGGCAAGATTGAGGTAAGGGGTGTCTGGATTACTGCTGCCCATCAGGTGATGAGTGTTACCTATCAAGTAAGGCAGGGCTTGGTACACGCCTTGGGCATCTTCGCCCTCAAGGCCCGCTTTCATGGCGGTGTAAGTTCCCATGCCGAGGAAGACTGCATCGTATTCCTCAAGCAGTTGGTTAAAGGCAACGTCCTTACCCACAGTTACGCCTAGCTTGAACTCTATGCCCATGCCTTCTAACACTGTGCGGCGAGTTGCCATCACGGCTTTATCCAGCTTAAAGGAGGGAATACCGTAGGTTAGCAGGCCACCAATCTGGGGATACTTATCAAACACCACAGCCTTAACCCCATTACGGGCAAGAATATCGGCGCAGCCTAAACCAGCAGGGCCTGCGCCCACAATCGCGACCTTTTCCTTGCGTGGCGTGACCTTACTCATATCCGGACGCCAGCCTTGGGCGATGGCGGTATCAGTAATGTATTTCTCCACATTACCGATAGTCACGGCGCCAAAGTCGGCGTTTAGGGTACAAGCCCCTTCACAGAGTCTGTCCTGTGGACAGACGCGGCCGCAGATCTCGGGGAGGGTATTGGTCTCATGGACTAAGTCCGCCGCCTCCATAATCCGGCCCTGCTGTGCCAGCTTTAGCCAGTTGGGAATATAGTTGTGCAGCGGGCATTTCCACTCACAATAAGGGTTACCGCAATCGAGGCAACGGTCCGCCTGTTCAGTCACCTGAGCTTGAGCAAAGGGCTGATAAATCTCAATAAACTGAGTCGAACGCTTTGCTGCAGGGTGTTTAGTTGGGTCTTTGCGACCCACTTCAATAAATTGAAAATCGTTACTCATCTGCTATTACCCCGCTTTAACTGCTAGTTCCGGGCTCGATTGCTCTAATTTGAGCAGATCTGCAACGGCGATATTTTTCGGTTTCACTAAAACAAAGCAATCTAACCAGTTGGCAAAGTCGCTTAAGATCATCTTCGCGTGCTCACTGCCGGTTTCGGCCACATGCTCTTCAATCAAGCCTTTCAAATGCTGTTGATGAATAGGCGACTCGAGTTTTTGGGTATCGACAAGCTCGTTATTCACGCGGCGGTTAAAGCGGCCAAATTGGTCGAAGACATAGGCAAAGCCGCCCGTCATCCCTGCGCCGAAGTTCACCCCAGTTTTTCCGAGCACAACTACAATACCGCTGGTCATGTATTCGCAGCCGTTATCGCCTAAGCCTTCAACTACGGCAATGGCGCCCGAGTTACGTACCGCGAAGCGTTCACCCGCTTGACCCGCAGCGAAGAAGCGTCCGCCAGTCGCGCCATACAGGCAAGTGTTACCGACAATCGCGCTGCGCTCGCTCTGGAACGGACTCCCTAGCGGTGGATAAATCACAATCTTGCCGCCCGACATGCCTTTACCGACGTAGTCGTTGGCATCACCGCAGAGCTTGAGCTCTAGGCCTGGGCTGTTCCATACCCCAAAACTTTGGCCGGCACTGCCATTAAAGCTGAGTTTAATCGGTGCCTTAGTGCCTTTAACCCCAAGGGTAGTCGCGATATAGCCCGACAGGCGTGCGCCCACTGAGCGGTCGGTGTTGTTGATACTGTAAGCGGCATCGAAACACTCGCCCTTATCGACCGCACTCTGGCACTCGTTGAGCAGATGTTGGTTGAGTAAGCCTAAATCCGCTGGTGGATTGGTTTCCTGCCAAGTGCGCGAGGTGCTGGCTCTGACCTTAGGCTGATACAGGATCGGCGCTAAATCGAGTCCGCGTTGTTTATCGGTCTGGCCTTCCAAGGTATGTAGCCACTCACTGCGGCCCACTAAGTCTTCGAACTTGCTGACTCCTAGCGTTGCCATCCACTCGCGTACTTCCTCGGCGACAAACTCAAAGTAAGTCATCACTCGCTCTGGTAAGCCGTGGTAGTGGTTATCGCGCAGTTTCTTGTCCTGAGTTGCGACACCGGTAGCGCAGTTGTTCAGGTGGCAAATACGCAGGTACTTACAACCTAAGGCAATCATAGGCACAGTCCCAAAACCAAAGCTTTCGGCGCCGAGTAAGGCCGCCTTGATGACGTCGGTTCCAGTTTTTAGGCCGCCATCGACTTGCAAGCGGATCTTATGGCGTAGACCATTTTCCACCAGAGATTGATGCACTTCGGCAAGGCCGAGTTCCCATGGGCTACCGGCGTATTTCACCGAGGTGATAGGGCTTGCGCCCGTGCCACCATCGTAGCCAGAAATAGTGATCATATCGGCGTAGGCTTTTGCCACACCTGTAGCGATAGTGCCGACACCTGGCTCAGACACTAACTTCACGGAGATCAGTGCCTTGGTATTGATTTGTTTTAAATCGAAAATCAGCTGGGCTAAGTCTTCGATAGAATAAATATCATGGTGCGGTGGTGGTGAAATCAAGGTTACACCTGGGCGCGCGTGGCGCAGCCCTGCAATTTCTACACTCACCTTATGCCCTGGCAGTTGTCCGCCTTCACCGGGTTTCGCGCCCTGTGCGACTTTAATCTGCAACACATCGGCATTGACTAGGTAATGGGCGGTTACGCCAAAACGTGCCGAGGCAATTTGTTTAATCGCCGAGTTACGTTCGGTGTTAAAGCGGCGAGCATCCTCACCACCTTCACCCGAGTTGGAGCGGCCGCCTAAACGGTTCATGGCGATGGCTAATGCCTCATGGGCCTCGGGGCTTAGGGCGCCGATACTCATGGCCGCACTGTCAAAACGTGGGAACAAGTTACTAGCAGCTTCGACCTTATCCAGTTCAATTGCGGCTTGGTCAGCTTTAATGCCAATCAAATCCCTTAGGGTGGCAACCGGCCGGTTATCGACTAATTCGGCGAATTTCTTATAGGTCGCAAAATTCTTGTCGATTAAGGACGCCTGCAGCGTGTTGACCACATCTGGGTTGAAGCAGTGGTATTCACCGCCATCTACGTATTTGAGTAAACCGCCTTGTGGCAGTGGCACATGGGCGCGGTAAGCGGCTTTATGCAGCAGCGCTTGATCTTGAGCGATATCCTCAAAGCTGGCGCCTTCGATACGGCTCACCACGCCTTTAAAGCAGAGTTCAATTACATCGCTGGCAATACCAATGGCCTCAAACTGTTGGCTACAGCGGTAGGAACCGACGGTGCTGATCCCCATCTTCGACATGATCTTACGCAGGCCCTTCTCGATGCCGTAGCGGAAGTTCAGCATCAGCGCCGTGGTATCAGTCAACTGATGGCGTTTCGCCAGATCAGAGATTGATTCATACACTAGATACGGATAAATCGCCGTAGCACCAAAACCGAGCAGCACCGCAAAGTGGTGCGGATCCCGGGCCGAGGCGGTCTCAACAATGATGTTGGTATCGCAGCGCAGGCTCTTACTCACCAGCATTTGTTGTACTGCGCCAACTGCCATGGCCGCTGGGATCACCTGCGCCGATTTATCAATCGCACGGTCGGATAAAATCAGCAGCGTGGTGCCACTGCGAGCTAAACGCTCGGCTTCCGAGGTGATGCGGCGGATAGCGTGCTCTAAGCTTTCCTTCGGATCGTAGTTTAAGTCGACGATATTGGCGCGATAGTAAGTGCTATCTAATCCGAGTAATTGGTTGAAATCACTGAATAATAATATCGGTGAGTTGAACATCACCCGATAGGCATGACCAGTGGTTTCGTTGAAGAGGTTTTGCTCGCGGCCGATACAGGTCGCCAGAGACATTACGTGCTTTTCACGCAGTGGATCGATAGGCGGGTTAGTGACTTGAGCGAATTTCTGTCGGAAATAGTCATAGAGCGAGCGTGACTTTTTCGACAATACGGCCATTGGCGTATCGTCGCCCATGGAACCTGTCGCTTCTTCGCCTTGTTTTGCCAGCACCCAAATCACTTGTTCAAGCTCTTCGCGGGTGTAACCAAATTGCTTTTGGTATTGCAGCAGTTGCTCAGGGCTTAATTCGCTGGCGCCATGTTGCTCCGTTGCTAACTGCTCGGCTGGTACCAGAGTACGACTGTTTTTCGCCATCCACTCTTTATAGGGGTGGCGACGCTTAAGATCGTTATCGATTTCGAATGACTGGTACAGACGACCATTGAGTGTATCTAACACTAACAGCTCACCAGGGCCGACGCGGCCTTTTTCAATCACTTCATCGGCGGCGTAGTCCCAAATGCCCACTTCGGAGGCGAGGGTGAGGATACGATCTTTGGTGATCACATAACGTGATGGACGCAGGCCGTTACGATCCACTGCGCAAGCGGCGTGACGACCGTTGGTCATTACGATACCCGCAGGACCATCCCAAGGTTCCATATGCATGGAGTTAAAGTCATAGAAGGCTTTTAGCTCATCATCCATCTCTGGGTTACTCTGCCATGCAGGCGGAATAAGCAAACGCATGGCGCGGTATAGGTCCATACCGCCCGAGAGCAACATCTCGAGCATATTGTCGAGGGAGGATGAATCGGAGCCCGTTTCATTCACAAAAGGTGCTGCCTGTTGTAAGTCGGGCAATAGTGGTGAATTAAACTTGTAGGCACGGGCACGCGCCCATTGGCGGTTACCGGTAATAGTGTTGATCTCGCCGTTATGGGCAAGATATCTAAAGGGCTGAGCGAGTGGCCATTTAGGTGAAGTATTAGTTGAAAAGCGTTGATGGAATAAACAAATAGAGCTCTTCAAACGGATGTCGGCAAGGTCGGGATAGAATGCGGGCAAGTCGGCAGGCATCATCAAGCCTTTGTAGACGATGACTTGGCCTGAAAGACTCGCGACATAAAAGTCTTTATCGTCAGTAATTTGTTGCTCTAAACGGCGGCGAGCCATGTAGAGGCGACGCTCAAGATCTTTCTCACGCCAGCCAATAGGGGCGTTGATCAGTACTTGATAGATTTGCGGCAGGCTTGATTTACCTATCTCACCCAATACCTCAGGATTGACGGGGACTTTACGCCAGCCGGCAATGCTTAAGGTTTCACGCTCGAGTTCGCGTTCGAGAATAAACTTGGCTTGGTCGGCCAGTTCTTCATCTTGGCTTAAAAACAACATGCCCACGGCGAACTTACGGCTCAGGTGCCAGTCATTTTCCGCGGCAATGGCTTCAAAGAATTGCAATGGTAGCTGCATTAATAAACCACAGCCGTCCCCAGTTCGACCGTCAGAGGCGATACCGCCACGGTGTTTCATGCGATCGAGGCCATGGATGGCGGTGCGCACGATACGATGGCTGGCTTCGCCATCCATTTGTGCAATCAAGCCAAAACCACAATTGTCCCGCTCAAAACTGGGATGATATAAGCTCATACAAAAACCTCCCTTGACCTCAACGAAATTACTACTCGGGAGAAATGTAAAGACTTTCTATAGATATGCACCCGAACCACCCAAATTATCCTGAGATTAACTAAAGGTCAAACCAAAAATTTGCATAAAATGTGGGTATTAATTCATGTTTCATACACAAAACATAATTACTTGACGTTAACGTTAACTGATTAAAGTGCTGTATAACGTTATGAATAAAAAGAATTTTAAAAAATGAAAAACGATAGGGTTACTAAAATGTAACATTGAAATCGATTGTTTTTGATTTAGAAATAGTGATTTTTATTGCAAATACAGTGTCTGTATAAAAATATAAAATAAGTGAATTGTTATTCCGTTTGCCTGTGAGTGGAATCACGGAGTGTAAAGACACTGTGAGCAATGACTCAGGTTTTGAGCTTTGACGCTGTGAATCTAACGGGAGTTTGATTTACCACCAAGAAAACCATGCTCGCTTTGTTTATCATGAGTTTTTTCATCTAAACACACGTCTTTACTCCTTCTTTTTTGTGATTTTATCTTGGTTAATTTTAATGAAACGACATGAAATTTGGCGGACGAGCTAATGGGGCTCGATGCATACGTAAACACATTCGGTGCCGTGTGTAAGGCTAAATACGGCGAGCGCTTACGCAAGCTGACTATCGATGCCAAATTCACTTGCCCTAACCGTGATGGCACTCTGGGACGTGGCGGTTGTACCTTTTGTAATGTGGCCTCCTTTAGTTATCAGCAGGCGGAAACGTTCAGCATTAGTGAGCAATTACAGCAGGGGAAAGCCCGTTATAAAGAGGCGAAACCTAAGCTGAACGCAGATAAATTTATCGCGTATTTTCAAGCCTATACGAGTACCTATGATGAGTATCAAGTGTTGATGGCTAAATACGATGAAGCGGTCAAGGACAGTGAGATTGTGGGCCTGTGTGTCGGCACTCGCCCCGACTGTGTGCCAGATAATGTGTTAGATTTATTAGCGAGTTATCAGCAAAAGGGCGTCGATGTCTGGTTGGAGCTTGGATTGCAAACTGCCAATAATCGCACCTTGCATAAGATTAACCGTGGGCACGATTTTGCTTGTTATTGCGATACAGTTGCACGGGCCAGAAGCCGAGGCCTAAAAGTTTGTACTCACCTTATCTTAGGCTTACCCGGTGAAACTCACCTCGATTATATGGCGACACTGCAAGCGGTGCTGGCGCAGGGCGTCGACGGCTTAAAGCTACATCCATTACATGTCGTCGAGGGTAGTACGATGGCGAAAGCTTGGCGTGCAGGACGCTTACCCTTGCTCAGTATTGAGGAGTATGCGGCTTGTGTCGGTGAACTGGTTCGGCATACACCGAAAGAGGTGATTTTTCATCGGGTGACCGCCTATGCGAAAAAACCGATACTACTCGCGCCTGATTGGTGCGGCTATCGTTGGAATGGGTTAGTGGCAATTGTTGAGGATCTTGCGCGTAAGGGTGGACAAGGCGCGGCATTAGCGCGACCATAATGACTATATCGCTTGAAGGGATTCAGTTGATCTCGATTTATCGCTGAGAGTGTTTGAAATAGTTGAAATTTTGTTAAATAAACCGCGATTTGACCACAAATGCTGCTATAAGTTGCACTGACAATTTTAGTGGGTATCATGTCATAAACGTGTTTTAAGCATTGGACTACTTAAGGGAGGCCTAGATGGCCACAGTTGAATTAGAAACAATCCTAGATCTCAATACGTTAGAACAGTATTGTAGTGCGATTGGTGCCGGAACTCTGCTAAAGAGTGTGGTCTTGTTTGAGCAATTAATGCCTGAGTATGTAGGGAATCTAGTCAAGGCTAACGAAGCTGCCGATAAGGACACTTTATGCTCCGAGGCCCATAAATTTAAAGGTGCGGCGGGCTCAGTAGGTTTAAAACGTATTCAGCAAATTGCCCAGTTACTCCAACATGGTGAAGAAGCGCGTTGGGAAGCCGAGCATGGAACCTGGGTCGCGCAAATTGTTGAATTTGCAAGTGCCGATCTCCAGCAGTTAAAGCAATTCCTACAGGCTAAAGCTTAGTTTGTCGCCTAGAGGTGCAGCGCGATGTTGCACCTCCAAGTCTTATTTCCAGTGTTTATTCCATCCGTTTGTACGCTGTAAGCGATCTCCTACCTTTTCCTTTGATTGAAAATCGATTTTGCTCACACTATTGAGTAATTCAGCCGCGTTTTAGTTGATAACTTATGCTAGAGTTGATGAAATTTATTAATTCATAACCTTAGTGGCAATCGATTAAATGAAAAATTTACCTAGCCTCAAGAATTTATTCTATTTGGTGAATCTTCACCAAGAGCAGAATTTTAACCGCGCCGCTAAGGTGTGTTTTGTGAGTCAATCAACGCTGTCGAGCGGGATCCAGAATCTTGAAGAACAGCTTGGCCATCAATTGATTGAACGTGATCATAAATCCTTTATGTTCACCGCTATCGGCGAAGAAGTGGTGCAGCGTTCCCGCAAAATCCTCACGGATGTGGATGATTTAGTCGAACTGGTTAAAAACCAGGGCGAACCTATGACTGGTGATATCCGCTTAGGCTGTATTCCAACGATAGCGCCATTTTTATTAAGTCGCGTGGTTAAGCAATGTCAGCAAGCTTATCCGGCGATGAGTTTATTACTCAAAGAGGATACTACTGAGCGTTTGCTCGATGCCTTAGGCAAAGGGGAATTGGATTTACTGATCCTCGCCTTGCCTGTGGATACCAGTGGTTACCACAGCATGAAAGTCGGGATAGACCCCTTTAAGATGGTGATCCATAAAGATTTAGTGGGTGGCATTCATCAGCCTATCGACTATCAGACTTTGCCCGATGAGAGTATCTTCCTACTACAGAGTGAACACTGTATTACAGGGCATGCGATTACCGCTTGTCAGTTAGGTGACAGCGCTAAGGTGAATCCCTTTGCCGCAACCAGTCTGCACACTTTAGTACAAATGGTGGATAGCAAGCTGGGCACAACCTTCTTACCGCAAATGGCGATTGATGCTGGCATCTTAAATGATACCGATCTGGTGGTGATGACTCCGCCAGGTGAAGCGCCTTACCGCGATATCGGCTTAGTTTGGCGACAAACAACCAGCCGGATTTTGACCTTCCGTACCTTAGGTTTGCTTATTCAAAAGCTGTTAACCAAAGAAATGGAATAATCGCTGTAAGTTAAAGCTTAGGATCTTAGAGAGGGGAAACACCAAACACTTCAATCGAGTGTTGTTTCCCCTTTAATTTGACTGGACCCAAATTAGTTAAGCGGTATTCGCTATTGGGATTGTCGAGTCGGCCCGCCAGCGCGCCTGAGATCAACATGCGTTGCCCCAGTGGATTACACTGATCTTGAAGTCTGGCTAAGGTATTTAGCACATCACTAAAGAAGCTAATTTCTTGTTTTTGCACACCGACCACTGCAGCGACCACTTGTCCACAGTGTGCCGCCGCTTTAAATTTGGGTACAAAGCCATAGTGCTCTTCAAAGTAACGTCGCTGCCAATTTAACTGCTGGCTAAATTCAAAATAGATATTCATGCAGCGGTCGTGCACCACGCCTTCTTCTAACGGCCAGTGGATCAAGACGGCATCGCCCATATAGCGATAAATTTCGGCTTCGTTATTGGTCACAGTATCGGATAGCAGACTAAAGCTGTCTTGAATGAGACGGCTAAAACGGTAATCCCCGAGGGATTCGGCGTGGGTTGTCGAAGCAACCATATCTAAATAAAGGAATAAACGCTGTTCGTACCTAGGTTTATGGTATTTACCTAAACCAATATTGAGCAGAATACGCGGCCCAACTAAGAGTGCCATTTGTTCGACAAAGGCTAAGCTGACCCGTACGACCACTAAATAGACGATGAGAGCTTGGAAGGACGGACTATAGAGAATATGCGCCGTGAGCATTTGCCTTAGGGTCGACATATGATTTTCAATGGCCCACATATTCAAGAACTGGGTCATATAGGCTAAGGTCGTCGCCCCGAGTAACAGGAACAAACCTTTAAAAATCACTGAGAAAACATAGGGAAGACGATTGATGGCGCTGAAGTCGGCGATCAGGTTCGACATCCAATGTAGGCTGCCAAAAATGATGCCCATGTAGACGGCAAGCGTCGCGAGATCGGCCGAACCGACAGCCCATTGTGGTAACTCTGGCGACTGTGCATATCGGAAAAACACGAACGCAGCCATGGCTATCGCCCAAGCTAATATCGCAAAAAGAAGTTTTTTCGCTTGTCTACGTGCTCTCACAACGGGTTTTGTATCCGAATACGACCATATATTTCAGGATGCCGTAGTTTATAGAAAATCATCACTAGAGTGCCAGCGATATTTGTGATCTGGATCAATCCAACGCTATATAGCTACGAAAATTTAACCAAATACCTTATTTAATAGCATGGCGGTAAAAGCGGTCTTTAAATAGAAACCCCGTGGATTGGTCATTTTAAGGCTACCGTCCTCGGCAATGCTCTGGGTCAGCGCCTTACTGTTGGCTGCTTTAGGGCGCAGTTGCAACACTTCGCCATGCCTTGCGGTGAGTTTTTCCACTTTACCTAAGGCGATAAGTTCCATTATCTCCTCCCAATCCTGTTGCAGTAACCTTTGCTCTTGGAGATCGGGCTCCCACAATATGGGGGTGCCGACTCGACGATCTCCCACAGGAATATGCCGCTCGCCCTCAACGGGTACCCAGAGCACACGCTGTAACTTGTGACACACTAAGCTGTCTTGCCAAGTTAAGCCTTCGATATTGGTTAGCGGGGCCACACACACATAGGTGGTTTCCAGTGGTTTGCCTTTGCTATCGATGGGAATGGTTTTTAGCTCAACGCCGAGGTGGAGAAAATCCTGCTCGGGCTTTGAGCCAGCAGTTGCACCTAACTCCATTTCAATGAGTTGTCCGACCCAGCCCTTATCTCGTTTCAGATCCTTAGGCACAGTAATCCCGCGGTGGGCTGCAATTTGGGCCAAAGAGATGCCAGCCATCATATTGGCACGTTCGAGCAGTTCGCTCAGATTTTGAGGAGGGATTATCGGTTTCATAGGGCGAATTTTACTGAAAAATAGGTGCTTAGCAACAGAGGTTAAAAATTAAGCACTCAAAAAAGGATAAGATTGTACTCACAGATAAATCTGTAAGTGCATGATTTTAATGTTAGTTGTCAGTTTGTATTCCAATACCTGCGAAAGTGTTCAAAGTTACTCTCGGTTTTCCCTTGCGTTTCTCACATATTTATCCACAGATATTATGGATAACTCACAATGCAGTGGGCTTTAACCGATTGAAAATCGTGAGTCAATGGCTAAAAGGGGCATTTTTCCTCGGGAGTGTGGGTAATTTTGGGAGAGCTCTGTGTATAACATTTAGTTGTTACTCGGATGAAATCGCATAATTTGCATTAGGTCAAAAAGTGAGCTTTTTAGTTTTTAAGTCACATATTCTTACGCTGATTATATGTAACTTTATGATTTTAAATTTTTTATTTTATTTAAATAAGCAGGCTGTCATGAACGATATTTGATGTTTTTTGAACGATATACCTAGTTTACCCTAGTTTCAAACAGAGATATCCACAGAAAATGTGGATATCCCCAAGGTTGAAACCCTTGGATTGTTGATAAAGTAGTAAGTTGAGGGTATTTATCCAAAAAATAGCTGTAAATAGAGGTTTGCTGAGAGACTGGCTTTGTGAAACAATCGGTTTATTAAAAGTTATCCTTATTTGGAGTCCATGTGATTGATAGCGACGGCTTTCGCGCAAATGTGGGCATAATAATTTGTAATAGATACGGCCAAGTCATGTGGGCCAGACGATTCGGACAACATTCATGGCAATTTCCTCAGGGCGGCGTCGATGATGGTGAGACGGCAGAAGAGGCGATGTACCGTGAATTGTATGAGGAAGTAGGCTTAAGACCTGAGCATGTCACTATATTAACCTCGACCCGTTCTTGGTTGAGATATCGTTTACCTAAACGTTTAGTGAGGCAGGACAGCAAGCCTGTGTGTATCGGCCAAAAACAAAAATGGTTTCTGTTACAACTCAAAAGCCAAGATAGTGCGATTAATTTAAGTTCTTCAGGCCACCCTGAGTTTGACGATTGGCGTTGGGTAAGTTATTGGTATCCTGTGCGGCAAGTTGTCTCATTTAAGCGTGATGTTTATCGTAAGGTCATGAAAGAATTTGCGGTAACGGCATTGTCATTCCAAACCCAGGAAATTCCGAGGAAGCGGGTAAGACAAAGAACAACGGGCTGATTTTCAAAAGAGGATTGAAAACAGTGTTAAATACGCTCAGGGATATTACTCAAGCTGTGGCGTCCGCCCACAGCTTAGAAACCGCATTAGAAGTCCTAGTTTCATCGACCAAAGCGGCGATGGAAACCCAATGCTGCTCGGTCTACATCCTAGATCAGCAAGAACTCGTATTATCAGCCACCGATGGCCTCGAAAAGAGTGCCGTTGGGCGCGTGCGCATGCCGTTAACCCAAGGTTTGGTTGGCTTGGCTGCTGAACGCGAAGAAGCCGTAAACCTTGCCGATGCCCGTTTGCATCCACGCTTTAAACTCTTCCCCGAAGTCGCTGAAGAAGAATACCGTGCCTTTTTAGCCGTCCCGATTATTTATCAAAAAGCCGTAGTCGGCGTAATTGTGGTGCAGCAGGCCAGCGCGCGGCAATTTAGCGAAGGGGAAGAAGCCTTCTTAATGACCTTGGCCGCGCAGCTCGCGATGGCGATTAGAGGATTAAAGCAAAAGGCACAGGTCAGTTCGCTGCATCAACAGATTTTATTCCAGGGCACCTCAGCATCTAGCGGTATCGCTATTGCCCATGCCTTAGTACTCGGTGGCGAAATTTCCCTCGAGCAGCCCGATGTGCGCTGCGAGGATATCGCTCTCGAATCCAGCCGATTAGTGGCGGCGATGGGGCGTTGTAAAGAGGCAATCGGCGCCTTATCTCAGCGTTTCGACCGTGAGCAGGATGAAGAAGTAGCCTCAATATTCAATGCCTTGCAGCTGCTGCTCGATGATGCCAGCCTAGGTGGTGAATATGCCCGTGAAGTGCAGCAGGGCTGGGAAGCCGAATCGGCGGTCAGCCGAGTTTCGCTGCGTTATATTCAACAGTTTTTAGCGATGGAAGATCCCTACCTGAAGGAGCGGGCGAGCGATATTCGTGACCTTGGGCAAAAGGTATTAAGGCAGTTAATCGAACCAGAGCGTTTAGAGCTTGAGCCCGATAAGCCAGTGATTCTCGTTACCCGTGAAGCGGATGCCACATTGCTGGCGGAATTCCCCCGACAAAAATTAGCCGGTATTGTCACTGAACTGGGGGGCGTTAACTCCCATGCGGCCATTTTAGCGCGCGCACTGGGCGTACCCGCCATTACTGGCGTTGAGCAGTTGTTGTCGGCCGATATTGACCAGAAGCTGTTAGTGGTAAATGCCAGCCGTGGGCAATTAATGGTATCGCCATCGCCTGCCATTGTGAGCGAATATCGCAGTTTGATTTCGGCGCAAAAGGCGCTGCAACGCCAATACGCGCAGGAGTTAGCCCTGCCGTCGGTCATGCTCGATGGTACGCGAATTCGTTTGTATCTTAACGCTGGGTTACTCAGTGGTGTCGCCTCTGAAATCGCCGAAGGCGCCGATGGTATCGGGCTATATCGCACCGAAATTCCCTTTATGCTGCAGCAGCGTTTTCCGAGTGAGTCTGAGCAGGTAAAAGTCTATCAACAGGTGTTATCGGCGGCATCGGGTCGCCCTGTGGTGATGCGTACCTTAGACGTGGGGGGCGATAAGCCGCTGCCTTATTTCCCGATCAAAGAAGATAACCCCTTCCTCGGCTGGCGCGGTATCCGCTTATCATTGGATCATCCCGAACTGTTCCTCGTACAGCTAAGAGCGATGTTGCAAGCAGGCGGAGAGGGCAAACAGCTCAGTATATTACTGCCCATGGTCAGTAACTTAGATGAAATTGATCAATCCTTGGCCTATTTAGAACAGGCTTACGTTGAACTCAAGAACGATGTGAACAGCCAGATTGAAATGCCGCGCATTGGCATTATGCTCGAAGTTCCTGCGCTGTTGTATCAGTTGGATGAAGTCGCAAAACGCGTCGATTTTGTGTCGGTCGGTAGTAACGATTTGACCCAATATTTACTCGCGGTGGACCGTAACAACCCAAGGGTGAGTTCCCTGTTTGATAGTTATCATCCAGGCATTCTTCGTGCGCTGCATCAGGCTCGGCTCGATTGTGACTACCATGAACTCGATATTAGTATCTGTGGCGAGCTGGCGGGGGAACCCATGGGGGCGATTCTGTTGGTGGCGATGGGATACCAGCATTTGAGTATGAACCAAGGCAGTTTAGCGCGGATTAATTATCTGCTGCGCCGGGTGTCTCGCGCCGATTTGACGCAACTCTTGTCGCAGGCCTTGAGCCTATCAAACGGTTTTCAAGTGCGTGAGTTGGTTAAAGAATATTTAACACAGCAGGGATTGGCCACAATTCTTAATTAACTAATCGCGCCTTTTGCTTTAAGCTAAGGCTTCACTTAATCACGCTGTAGGTACCCGTGTGGATAGTTTGCTGTCGGTGTTCTTTATTTGCTTGGCTTTAGGCGCGTTTGTCGGTTTTATGGCGGGTTTATTGGGCATCGGTGGTGGCTTAATTGTCGTGCCCGCACTGCTTTATATCTTACCTTCTGTCGGTATCACTTCGGCTCAGTTACCCCATATTGCGATTGCCACATCCCTTGCGGCGATTATTTTAACCTCGATTTCTTCTGCAAGAGCGCACCATAAACGCGGTAATGTGCCCTGGGGATTATTTCGAACCATGTTCCCGGGGATTATTCTCGGCGCCTTGATGTCCGGCTTTATTGCCGAACAAATTCCGGCGGCGACCCTCAGACAAGGGTTTGCGGTATTTGTGATGTTAATGGCGATTCAAATGGCTTATCCCTTTAAAACCGAATCGAACCGAGAGCTACCAAACTCGATGATTTTGTTTGTGGTGGCCGTGATTGTGGCCGCGATTGCAGGATTAATGGGGATTGGCGGTGGCGTCTTGTTAGTGCCGTTTTTAACCTATTTTGGTTTGCAGATGCGCCTAGCGGTGGGATTTTCCGCCGCGACCGGATTATTAATCTCCTTGTCGGGCAGCTTAGGGTATATAATCGCGGGCTTTAACGCGCCGGATCTCCCTGAGGGAACCTTAGGGTATATCTATTTACCTGCGCTATTTGGCTTAATAATAACCTCAATTTTTATGGCTCCTGTAGGCGTTAAGGCGGCAAGCACTTGGCCTACCTCGGTCCTTAAAAAAATATTTGCACTTTTACTCCTGTGTGTCGGTCTCAAATTAATTCTGAGCTGATTTTTAGTGTTTAGCCCTCGATTTGAGGCTGTTGATGGATAAGTTATGGCATTGAATTTTCCCAATATCGATCCTGTGATCGTGAAGTTTGGTCCCTTTGATATTTTTGGACAAACCTTTGAACCCGCCCTGCGTTGGTATGGATTTACTTACTTAGTTGGCTTTGTCGCCGCCATGTGGTTACTCAATCGCCAGGCCGACCGCTCCAATGGTTTATGGTCAAGAGAACAGGTTTCCGATTTACTGTTTTATGGCTTTTTAGGGGTGATTTTAGGTGGCCGCATCGGCTACGTGCTCTTCTATCATTTCGATTATTTCCTCGCTAGCCCAATGTATTTGTTTAAGATTTCAGAAGGCGGCATGTCCTTCCACGGCGGTCTGATGGGGGTGATTACCGCCATGATTTATATCGCTTGGAAGCAAAAGCGTACCTTCTTTGCGGTCGCTGATATGGTAGCACCGGTTGTACCTATTGGCTTAGGTGCGGGCCGTATCGGTAACTTTATCAATGGTGAGTTATGGGGCCGAGTCACCGATGTCCCTTGGGCCATGGTGTTCCCAAGTGGTGGACCAGAACCTCGTCACCCATCACAACTCTATCAATTCGCCCTTGAAGGGGTCGCCTTATTCCTGCTCCTCTATTGGTTCAGTAAACGAACGAAGAAAGTCGGCGCCGTGTCGGGCATGTTCTTACTCGGATACGGGATTTTCCGTGTGATTGTTGAAACCGTAAGACAACCCGATGCGCAGTTAGGTCTCTACTGGGGCTTTATGACGATGGGGCAAATCTTATCTGTGCCGATGGTCCTCTTCGGTTTGTATCTCATTCTTCGTCCAGAGGGTAAGCAGTAATGCAACAGTATTTAGACTTGATGAAGCACATCTTAGCCGAAGGTGTGGATAAATCAGACCGTACCGGTACCGGCACTCGCTCGGTGTTTGGCTATCAAATGCGTTTCGATTTGAGTAAGGGCTTCCCCTTAGTGACCACCAAGAAGTGCCATATGCGCTCGATTATTCATGAGCTATTGTGGTTTCTGAAGGGCGATACCAATATTGCTTATCTGCGTGAGAATAAAGTCAGTATTTGGGATGAATGGGCGGATGAAAACGGCGATTTGGGCCCTGTCTATGGCGCGCAGTGGCGCAGCTGGCCGACCCAAAGTGGTGATGCTATCGACCAAATCGCTCAGGTGATTGAACAAATCAAATCTCAACCCGATTCTCGTCGTTTGATTGTTTCTGCGTGGAACGTGGGTGAACTGGATAAAATGGCGTTGGCACCTTGCCATGCCTTTTTCCAATTCTATGTTGCCGATGGCAAATTATCCTGTCAGCTGTACCAGCGTAGCTGTGATGTGTTCTTAGGCTTGCCTTTCAATATCGCCAGTTATGCGCTGCTGACCATGATGGTGGCACAGCAATGTGATTTAGCTTTGGGTGACTTTGTGTGGACGGGCGGCGATACCCACTTGTACTCCAACCATATGGAACAAACGGCGTTGCAGTTAAGCCGTGAGCCAAGACCCTTACCCACCATGACTATCCTGCGTAAACCTGCTTCAATCTTTGATTATCAATTCGAAGATTTCGAACTAACTCACTACGATCCACACCCGCATATCAAAGCGCCTGTCGCCGTTTAACGGCGAAATAATCGACTGATACCTCGGAATTGCCGAGGTATTTTGTCGAAACTATCGATTATACTTGTCAATTTTCTTCGTCTACACTCATTTCATTATGATTTTTTGGAGTGCAAGATGGAAAAAGCAATTAGAAATTTTCTGAGCCAGGAATCGGCTGGCGGCATCCTGTTATTGGTTGCTGTTGTCTTAGCCATGCTCATGGCCAACTCTCCTCTAGCGGGACTCTATCAAGGTTTTCTCGGAACTGAAGTACAAGTGCGTGTCGGCGCGCTCGATCTGCATAAGCCGCTATTGCTGTGGATTAACGATGGCCTGATGGCATTGTTTTTCTTACTGATTGGCTTAGAGGTAAAGCGTGAACTGTTAGAAGGCGCCTTATCCAGTGTGGCCCAGGCTTCACTGCCAACCTTTGCCGCGATTGGTGGTATGTTAGTGCCAGCAGGCATTTATCTGTTATTTAACTATGGCGATCCTGTGACCCAAGCTGGCTGGGCCATTCCTGCGGCCACCGATATTGCGTTTGCGTTAGGTATCATGGCGCTGCTAGGTAGCCGCGTGCCAGTGGCATTGAAGGTCTTCCTGTTGGCACTCGCCATTATTGATGACTTAGGTGTGATTGTGATTATTGCGCTCTTCTACAGCAGCGATCTCTCAACCATTAGCTTAGTGATTGCCAGCATTGCGATTGTCGGTTTAGTCGCCTTAAACCGTAAAGGTGTGACCGCATTAGCCCCCTATGGGGTATTAGGACTCGTTCTGTGGGTGGCGGTATTAAAGTCTGGCGTCCACGCGACTTTAGCCGGGGTGATTATTGCCTTCTGTATCCCTCTGCGGGCAAAGGATGGAAGTTCACCCTCTGAGCATTTAGAGCATAGCCTGCACCCTTGGAGCACCTTCCTTATCCTGCCAGTCTTTGCCTTTGCGAATGCGGGTGTGGCCATAGGTAACATGAGTTTGGACACTCTGATTTCCCCTGTACCTGTCGGGATTGCATTGGGACTCATGTTAGGTAAGCCGATTGGTGTGATGCTGTTTAGTTATGTGGCCGTCAAACTGAAGTTGGCGCAATTACCCGATGGGATTGGTTGGAAGCAGATTGCGCCTGTGGCGGCAATGTGTGGTATTGGTTTTACGATGTCGATGTTTATTGCCTCGCTGGCATTTGAGCAAGCAGACCCTATGTACGGCGACTTAGCGCGCCTTGGCACCTTGATAGGCTCAATTCTGGCGGCCTTGATCGGGTATTTCTGGTTATCAAAAGTGTTACCTAAAAAAGGAGTATAACTATGATAAATATGAAATTAGTAGGAGTGGCAGCACTGTTAACACTTTCTTCAAGCGCAATGGCTTCGCAGATTGATGCCTGTAACAAGGATGTCGCATCACAAACCTGTCAAAGCTACCTTGAGGGCATAGTCGATGGCGCGTTAATGTTTAAGTCTGAGGCATTAGGCGCAAGGCTTGAAACCAATGGCTATGAGTCTAGAGCGCTCAAGTATCGTGGCGGTAAACGTTTCCAAGAGGCGAATCGCACTTATTGCGCCAACCGTATTCCGGATAGAGACAGTTTAGTCTCTGGCGTAACGGAAGCGGTTAGCACGGGTACGGCAGCCGATTTAGAACAGTTGCAGGGAATTGTGGTTAACTTATTGGATTGTCAGCGTTTAAAATAGCGCTATCGACTCATCATTTGTTAAGCTGAGTCACTGCGATCCGACATACCGCAGCCTTTGAGGCTGCGGTATCCATTAGAGGAAGCTCATTGGCGATGCTGCATCTTAATTACAACCATCTGTATTATTTCTGGATGATCAAGAAGAAGGGCTCTGTGGCCAAGGCGGCCGAAGCCCTTTGTCTGACGCCTCAAACCATCACGGGGCAAATTCGCGCCCTTGAAGATCGCCTTAACGGTAGTCTATTCAAACGTGTCGGACGCAATTTAGAGGCGACGGAACTCGGTGAGTTGGTATTTCGCTACGCTGATAAGATGTTTTCCCTCAGTTATGAGATGCTCGATTTACTCAACTATCAAAAAGATGATGCCATTTTATTTGAAGTGGGTATTGCCGATGCCTTGTCTAAAGCCTTAGCGAGTCGCGTATTACTTTCTGTGGTGCCCAATGACGGCTCTATGCACCTTGCCTGTTATGAAGCGACCCACGAAAGTTTAATGACCCGTTTACGCGAGCATAAACTGGATATGATCCTCTCGGACTGTGCGGGTGAGTCATTGAAATATCCTGAGATTTTATCGAAAAAACTGGGTGAGTGTGGCGTGAGCTTTTTCTCCGCTGAAACCTACAGCGCCGATTTCCCGGCTTGTTTAGAACAAGCACAATTGCTGATCCCCGGTCGTAGAACATCGCTTGGGCAACAATTATACCGTTGGTTCGATGAACAAAATCTTAAGGTGAGCATCCTAGGTGAGTTTGACGATGCGGCGATGATGAAGGCCTTTGGCTACCTGAAACGCGGGATCTTCGTTACGCCGTCGGTTTACCCTCAAGAGGTGATTTCCCATGGCATGCATCTCCTAGGTGAAACCTTAGATGTGAAGGAAGAATACCATGTGATGTTTGCCGAGCGGATGATCCAACATCCCGCGGTGAAACGTTTATTAGAGACGGATTTCAGTGATTTATTTGCCGGATTAGACAGCCAAGTTCAGCGGTGTTAAACCGAGTTTCAATACTGCTTGCATCGACACTCTACGGCGTGAACTGGTAAACTAAGGCGAAATTAGTTTTGGGAGAATTAACTTGGAGTTAATGAACATTGCACGGGTCCGCTGGGCATGTCGCCGCGGAATGCTCGAATTGGACGTCTTGTTCCAGCCTTTCGTCGAAAATGTTTATCAGGATTTGTCGGATGAAGACAAGGCCCTATTCATTCGTTTACTCGAGTGTGAAGACCCTGAATTATTTGCATGGTTTATGGGTCATGAAGCCTGTCCCGATGCAGAGCTTGCCCGCATGGTAGTACAAGTCCGTGGCAGAGCGGCGCCATAGTTTTAGCGTAAAAGCCTCTTGCGACCAACGACTCTCGTTGGTCGTTTTTGTTTGTGTCTGCAGTACTTCGTTACTTATCTGGCCTGAAACGGATGTCGTATTTTGGCTTGTGCTTAAGTTGGTCTTCGCCGTTTTAATCCTCGGATTCTTGGGCTATCAGTTATGGCGACTGAGAACTTGGCATTGCCGTTTTGAGCTTAATGGAAAAGGGGAAGGTTGGCTATCGACGGGGGAGGCGTTTCATGTGCTCCCCAGAACTTGGGTAACGCCCTTTGTTTGCTTGGTTTATTATCAGTCCGCCGATAAGTTGTATCTTTTGCCCCTTTGGGCCGATATGTTTAGTGATAAGAATTACCGCCACTTATGCCGACTCTTACTTAAGGTTAAAACTCAAGCGACGAGTCAAGGTGAGTCCCTTTAATTCAACTCTGAGTTGGTAAGTTTAATCCATTCACTCAACCTAAATAAAACGGGCTAAATCTGAGTAGATTTAGCCCGTTAAATGTGTCACTTAAGCAACTCGGTTATTTTTCAGGTTGCAGAATCGTTGGTTGCGGTGAGTCTACCTTCTCGGGATGGTCGATATTGTAGTGCAGACCACGGCTCTCTTTACGATCCATCGCGCAGCGGATAATCAGCTCCGCCACTTGCACTAAGTTACGCAGTTCCAGCAGGTTATTACTGACCCTGAAGTTGCTGTAATACTCTTGGATTTCCTGTTGCAACATCAGGCAGCGGCGCAATGCACGCTCCAAGCGTTTATCCGAGCGGACAATCCCCACATAATCCCACATAAAGAGGCGCAGTTCGTGCCAGTTGTGGGCAATCACCACTTCTTCATCGGAGTTGGACACTTTACTCTCGTCCCACGCCGGAATTTGCCCCGGTAATGGAATTTTGTGCATTTGGCTCTCAATATCCTGCGATGCAGCGCGAGCAAATACCAAGCACTCGAGCAGCGAGTTACTCGCCAAGCGGTTTGCACCATGTAAGCCGGTATAGGCTACTTCACCGATGGCATAGAGACCGTTGAGGTCGGTTTGGCCATGCAAGTCCGTCATTACACCACCACAGGTATAGTGGGCGGCAGGCACCACAGGAATGGCATCCTTAGTGATATCAATGCCCAGTTCCAAACAGCGACTGTAAATTGTTGGGAAGTGCTTGATGATAAAGTCGCTGTCTTTATGGCTGATGTCTAAGTAGACGCAATCGGCACCTAAACGCTTCATCTCGTAGTCGATGGCGCGGGCCACGATATCGCGGGGCGCGAGTTCGGCGCGCTCGTCAAAGTCAGGCATAAAGCGGCTGCCATCGGGGCGACGTAAATAAGCTCCTTCACCGCGCAGGGCTTCGGTCAGTAGGAAGTTACGCGCATCAGCATGGTAAAGGCAGGTTGGATGGAATTGATTAAATTCCATGTTGGCCACACGGCAACCTGCGCGCCACGCCATGGCAATGCCATCACCACTCGCCACATCGGGGTTTGAGGTGTATTGGTAGACCTTAGAGCTACCGCCTGTTGCTAATGCGACAAATTTTGCCTTAATGGTTTCGACCTGCTCGGCATTACGGTTCCATACATAAGCGCCTAACACGCGATTGCCGGGGCGATTTAATTTACGGGTGGTGATAAGGTCGATGGCGTTGTAACGTTCTAAAACTTGAATATTGGGATGGGCGAGGGCGCGTTCTTGCAGCGTGGTTTGCACTTCTTTGCCCGTCGCATCTGCGGCATGCAGAATGCGTCTATGGCTGTGGCCGCCTTCGCGGGTCAAATGATAAGGTGCGTCTTTGGCATTATCGCCAGCGGTTTCTTCTTTATCGAATGCCACGCCACATTCAATTAACCATTGCATGGCGCTCTTGGCGTTTTCAGCGGTAAAAGTTACCACTTCTTTATCGCACAAGCCGGCACCGGCCACTAAGGTATCGGCCACATGGGATTCGATGGTGTCACTTTCATCGAACACGGAGGCGATACCGCCTTGGGCGTAGTATGTCGACCCTTCGGAGAGTGGGCCTTTTGAGAGCAGAATTACGTTTGCTTTTTCAGCAAGATGCAAAGCTAGTGTCAGACCTGCGGCACCGCTACCTATGACTAATATGTCAGATTGGTGTTCAACTACTTGTTTCATCGGGTATCATGCTATGACTGAGAGTGCCATCTATGGTAAACCAACTCACCGATTATGGGTACTTTCCTTTTAACCTTACTTTTTTTGTATAATTCTTAGAACTTTTTCAAAGCACGCTAGTCTACATAAGTGAATATGATTCGAGCGACTGAGAAATCAGCATTTTAGATTTGGGAGAAGTCGGCTCGGATGAGTGGACAAATAAGTGATCAACAATTAGTTGAGCGCGTACAACGGGGAGATAAAAACGCTTTTAACCTGTTGGTGCTTAAATATCAGAGTAAAGTAGTGAGCTTGATTTCACGCTATGTGCGTAACCAAGCCGACGTTACCGATGTGGCACAGGAAGCGTTTATCAAAGCTTATCGAGCTTTGCCAAACTTTCGCGGAGAAAGTGCGTTTTATACCTGGTTGTACCGTATAGCCGTGAACACGGCTAAGAATTACCTCGTGTCACAGGGGCGCAGAGCGCCTGCAAATGATGTGGATGCCGAGGATGCCGAATACTACGAAGGCAGTGATGCGCTAAAGGAGTTTGCCTCCCCAGAGCGACTAATGTTATCGGACGAAATCAAAAAAGTGGTTTTCGAGACATTAGAAACCTTGCCGGAAGAATTACGTATGGCGATTTCGCTACGTGAACTCGATGGGATGAGTTACGAGGATATTGCCATCATCATGGATTGCCCTGTGGGGACTGTAAGATCTCGCATCTTCCGCGCCCGTGAAGCAATCGATAAAAAACTCCAGCCATTACTGGAAGAGTAACACCCTTAAATTTAGACAGGTGAACAATGGATAAATTAGGTCAAGAATGGGTATCTGCCGCTGTCGATGGAGAGACAGATCTGCAGACTATGGCAGAACTTGCTGCCGATACGCATTCACATAATAAATGGCGTAACTATCATGTGATAGGTGATGCTATGCGGGGTGAATTGCCCCAGGCTATGGCGTTAGACCTTTCCGCCAGTATTGCAGCTGCAATCGAACTTGAGCCTGCCATTGTCTCGCCTCAAGTGAGCGCACCTGAAGTTACAGCGGCTCCACAGCAAGTCGCCGTCAATGCTGGCCAAAGCCGCGTTGTGCCGTTATTCAAACAGTTTGGTCAGTATGCGATTGCCGCTACTGTGGCCATGTTCGCCATCGTCGGCGTTCAGAACTTTAACCAAACAGCTGATGATGCCGCGTCGCCATCGCCAGTGCTCATTACCCGTCCCCTGGTTGGTAGTGCATCGCCAGTGAGCTTACAGACAGGTCCTGTGCAGCAAAATCAGAGCTACACTAATGACCAAATGAATGAGCAACGTCGCCGAATTAACACTTATATTCAGGACCATATGTTGCAACAACGATTGAATACGGGTGCCGTTGTAGAAGACAATAGCGAGGTTATTCCCGTTCCTGTCAATCAGTAGTAAGGAGTTAACTTGCGTCTAATCCTGTTGGCTTTGTTAGCCTTGGTATTCCCTGCAGTGGCGCAGGAAGATATGCCTGCCAAAGTCTGGCTTGAGAAAATGAGCCAGGCTTTAAAAGAGAAAGAGTTTAAAGCATCGATTATACAACTTCAGGCCGACCATATTCGGCCTTTGGTTTATCTTCACGGTAAGGTGAATAATCAAGAAGTTGCGTTTCTTGAGTACCTCAATGGCCCGCCAAAAAATGCGGTCAGAGTGGGCAATCGAGTCACCTTTATCGAACACGATCAACCCGCCTATAGCATCCTTTCTAATCATATTCAGGGCGTATGGCCTGCGGCTTTCTCGTCAAAGATGAGTGATTTAGAAGTGGGTTATCAGTTTGTACTCGGTGGTCGTACGCGTATTGCGGGACGTCCCGGTCAAATGATCCGTTTACTGCCAAATGATGAGTACCGTTACGGTTTCCAAATTTGGCTGGATATGGACACCTATCTGCCCCTCAGATACGACATGCTGACTCAAGATAAACAATTACTTGAACAGTTGATGGTGATTGAGCTTATTGAGTTAAATGAGCCGCCATCGATTTTACAGGAAGCCTATAAGCAAGAATGGCCAGCGGTTATCGATCAGGCTGAACGCCAAGATGGACAAAATTGGCAGTTTTCTTGGTTACCAGCAGGATTTAGTGTTGTGGTGCGTGATCACCACCGTTTGATTGGCAGTCACGAGGCGGTTGAATATATTGCCTTAACCGATGGCTTAGCCAGTATTTCTGTCTATGTCGCACGAGCAGGTTCCACGCCATTACCCGAAGAGTTAATCACTCGTAATGGCTTGTCTTTGGTATCTGAAAAAGTGGGTAACGCCGAAGTAGTTGCCGTGGGTAAAGTACCGACAGAAACCTTGGCCCGTATCGCAAAAAGTCTGATGTTAGAATAAGGCCTCCTATCATGATGGAAGAAGTTGCGCGGGTTATCGCCTGCGATAATCAAGGTTGGCTGACCGTCGAGGTTGAGCTTAAAAGTACTTGCAAGAGCTGCAGCAGTAGCGAGTCTTGTGGTACGTCGGCTGTGGCTCAGGCTTTTTCGGCAAAGACACAACAATTCTCCATTCAAAGTGAACGAAACTGCGAGGTTGGCGAACTGCTAAAGCTCGGTTTGCCAGAGAGCGTGATCCTGAAAGCGGCGGCCTTAGTTTATTTGATGCCGCTGCTTGGTTTATTTGCTGGCGCGGTATTTGGCCAGTTTTTCGCAGGTTTATTGGAAATCAATTCGGATCTCAGTGCGATAGCCTTTGCTGCCTTAGGTGCGTTAGCCGCTTGGTTCTTTGGAAAGCACAAGGCAAAACAACTCGAAGTCGATTCGCAACCTGTCATTTTGGCTTATTTAGGCTCAGGGATCAGTTTAGAAAAATTACCCGTTTAATTTCATATTGTTATTGATTTTAATCTGGCAATAAACTTCCGCTGAGAGCCACATTTTCCGACTTAAAGAGAAGGATGAGTGAATCTGATTGGTATTGAAACCGCAATCAGGTACAATTTCGCACCTTTGAACCGTATCCATTTTTCAGTATTAGTCATAGCAGCATAATGAAACACATTAGAAACTTCTCAATTATTGCCCATATCGACCATGGTAAATCGACGCTATCAGATCGTCTGATTCAGGTTTGTGGCGGGTTAAGCGACCGTGAAATGGATGCGCAAGTTCTTGATTCTATGGATCTAGAGCGTGAGCGCGGTATCACGATTAAGGCCCAGAGCGTCACGTTGGAATACAAAGCCAAAAATGGCGAAACTTACCAACTTAACTTTATTGATACCCCAGGCCACGTTGACTTTTCCTATGAAGTATCTCGTTCATTAGCCGCCTGTGAGGGTGCGCTGCTCGTGGTGGATGCGGGTCAAGGCGTTGAAGCTCAAACGCTCGCGAACTGTTACACCGCGCTGGATATGAATCTGGACGTGGTACCTATCCTCAACAAAATCGATTTACCCCAAGCCGATCCTGAGCGCGTAGCCGCTGAGATTGAAGACATCGTGGGTATCGATGCGATGAACGCTGTCCGTTGCTCGGCCAAAACCGGCGTGGGTATTGACGAAGTATTAGAAGTCATCGTCGATCAAATTCCACCGCCAGAAGGCGATCCAGAGGCGCCGCTACAAGCGCTTATTATCGACTCTTGGTTTGATAGCTACTTAGGCGTTGTTTCTCTGGTACGTATTAAAAACGGCGTGCTGAAGAAAGGTGACAAGTTTAAGGTGATGTCTACCGGACAAAACCACACTGCAGACCGCGTGGGTATTTTCACACCTAAACAAACCGATAAAACCGAGCTGAAAACCGGTGAAGTAGGTTTCGTTATCGCGGGTATTAAAGAAATTCACGGTGCACCTGTGGGAGATACCTTGACGCTGGCTAAGCATGGCGCTGAAAAGCCATTACCCGGCTTTAAGAAAGTGAAGCCTCAGGTTTACGCCGGTGTGTTCCCAATTTCTACCGATGAATATGAAAACTTCCGCGATGCGCTGAACAAACTCAGCCTCAACGATGCGTCATTGTTCTTCGAACCTGAAAGTTCATCAGCACTGGGTTTTGGTTTCCGTATTGGCTATTTAGGCCTGCTCCACATGGAAATCATTCAAGAACGTTTAGAGCGTGAATACGATCTTGACCTAATCACGACGGCACCAACCGTAGTGTATGAAGTGCTGTTGACCAGTGGTGAAACCATCTATGTTGATAACCCAGCAGACTTGCCGGCGATTAACAACATTGAAGAGATGCGTGAGCCTATCGTTGAAGCTAACATTCTGGTGCCAAAAGAATACTTAGGTAACGTGATTACCCTGTGTATCGAAAAACGTGGTACCCAAGTGAACATGGTTTACCACGGTAATCAAGTGGCCGTGACTTACCACCTGCCAATGGCAGAAGTGGTGATGGACTTCTTCGACCGCTTAAAATCGACCAGCCGTGGTTATGCATCGTTAGAATACAACTTCATCCGCTTCGATCCTGCGGACATGGTGCGCTTAGACATTCTGATCAACGGCGACCGCGTAGACGCATTGGCGATGATTATTCACCGTTCAAACATTCGTCACCGTGGTTTAGCGTTGGTTGAGAAGATGAAGGAGCTGATCCCACGTCAGATGTTTGATATCGCGATTCAAGCCGCTGTTGGCAGCCAAATTATTGCCCGTTCTACCGTAAAAGCCCTACGTAAAGACGTAACGGCGAAGTGTTACGGTGGTGACGTTTCCCGTAAGAAGAAACTCTTGAATAAACAAAAAGAGGGTAAAAAACGGATGAAACAAGTGGGTAACGTTGAGGTGCCGCAAGAGGCGTTCTTAGCGGTACTTAAGCTAAACGAGTAACACTCGAGATAACACAATTTAGCTATTATTGCGCCGCAGTTTGCGGCGCTTTACTTAGCTTATCGTATGTTTTGTGGTGTTTTTTTAGAAATACGGTAAGTTAACTAAAGTTCGCGAGTCGAAATACAATAGTCGCTGAGTTTGGATCTTTACATTTCAAGGCAGGAGTTCAATAAGCAATGGCAGCCTATTTTTCCATTATTTTAGTGCTAGTCACCCTGATTTCAGGGCTGATCTGGTTAATCGATGTGCTGGTCTTTGCGCCTAAACGCCGCGAAAGCTTAGCCTTAGCTAAGGCTTCTCAGGCTAATTTAACCGAGGAAGCCGAATATAACATCATCCGCGAACCCACAGTGGTTGAAACCGCGCATTCCATCTTCCCTGTGATTGCCTTCGTGTTGATCCTGCGCTCGTTTATTTACGAACCATTCCAAATTCCCTCAGGCTCTATGATGCCAACCCTATTAGTGGGTGACTTTATTCTGGTGGAAAAGTTTAGCTATGGCCTAAAAGATCCCGTATGGCGCACTAAACTGATTGAAACGGGCGAGCCGAAACGTGGCGATGTGATTGTGTTTAAATACCCTGAGAACCCTCAGATTGACTACATCAAGCGCGTGGTGGGTTTACCGGGCGATAGGATTATTTACCGCAATAAGCAGTTGATGATCCAAAAAGCCTGTGGCGCAGAGCAAACTAATTGTCCAGAGCCAGAACTGGTGGCGCGTACCGAAATCAGCCGTGGTGATTTCAGCCAAGATGGTGTGCCATTAATTCGTTTTAAAGAGCAACTCGGTGAAGTGGCCCACGATATTTTAATCAATCCAAGCCGCCCCGATATGCTGGGATACTTCAAGCGTGAAGCTAACTTACCCGCGGGTGAGTTCCTTGTACCCGAAGGACATTATTTTGCGATGGGTGACAACCGCGATAACAGTACCGACAGCCGTTTCTGGGGCTTTGTCCCAGAAGAGAATCTTGTCGGCAAAGCGGTCGCTATCTGGATTAGTTTTGAGTTTGACCGTTCTAAAGCCGACTTCCTGCCAACTTGGGTGCCAAGTGGAGTACGTTTTGAACGAGTAGGTGGAATTCACTAGTATGGAACCGATTAAAAATTTGCCCCGTTTGTGCCGTACTTTGGGTTATGAGTTCAAGAATCTTGAGCTTCTGACCCAAGCGTTGACCCACAGAAGTGCGGCAAATAAGCACAACGAGCGGTTAGAGTTTTTAGGCGATTCGATTTTATCGATTGTGATTTCAGACGCCTTATACCATCAGTTTCCTAAGGCGACTGAGGGTGACTTGAGCAGGATGCGCGCCACCTTAGTGCGTGGTGATACGCTCACCTTGATTGCTAAGGCCTTTAAGCTTGGGGATTATTTATTCTTAGGCCCCGGCGAGTTAAAGAGTGGTGGTTTTAGACGTGAGTCTATCTTGGCCGATGCGGTCGAGGCGATTATCGGCGCAATCTACTTAGATTCCGATCTCGAAGTGTGCCGTAAGCTGTTACTGCATTGGTACGCTGAGCGTTTGGCCGAGATCCAACCGGGCGTGAATCAAAAAGACGCTAAAACCTTACTGCAAGAATATTTACAAGGGTTAAAGAAGCCGCTACCCGATTACCAAGTAATCAATATAGAAGGCGATGCCCACGATCAAACATTCACCGTTGAATGTCGTATAGATGACTTGAGCGAAAGCGTGATTGGCGTAGCGAGTTCGCGCCGCAAAGCCGAGCAGATTGCCGCGGCTCAAGTATTGGAGTTACTGAAGAAATGACCAAAAAAACAGACTTGCCAGCTGTCGATGCCGCTAACGCGAGCAATGAGCCGAGCTTAGATGAATTACTGGCAAGGATGAATGCGGCGAGCGCGGCGGCGCCGTCTGTACACTATGATGTGACCTACTGTGGCATGGTGGCCATTATTGGTCGCCCTAACGTGGGAAAATCGACCCTCCTGAACCGTTTGCTTGGGCAAAAGATCAGTATTACCTCGAAAAAACCGCAAACGACGCGTCATCGCATCATGGGTATCCATACCGATGGTCCACGCCAAATCGTGTTTATCGACACACCGGGTCTGCATATTGAAGAGCAGCGTGCGATTAACCGTCTGATGAACCGTGCGGCGGCGAGCTCGCTTGCCGATGTGTCTATGGTGATTTTTGTGGTCGATGGTATGACATGGACCGCCGATGATGAGATGGTATTAAGCAAACTTCGCCGTGGCGGTGAAGAGCGTAAAACCGTTTTAGCTATCAATAAAGTCGATAATATCAAAGACAAAGAAGCTCTTTTCCCTTATTTGGAAGAAGTCGCCAAGAAGTATCCCTTCGATGAGATCCTGCCGATTTCAGCCAGTAAGGGCACCAACGTTAAGCGCATTTTAGAGATGGCGGCAGAGTCTCTGCCCGAGAATCCCTTCTTCTTTCCAGAAGATTATGTGACCGACCGTTCGCAACGTTTTATGGCTTCTGAAATTGTCCGTGAAAAACTGATGCGCTTTTTAGGTGATGAATTGCCCTATGATGCGACGGTTGAAATCGAGCAGTTTAAGATGATGGAAAACGGCGTTTATCAAATCAACGCCCTGATCTTGGTCGAGCGTGAAGGCCAAAAGCGGATGGTGATTGGTAGCAAAGGTGAGCGCATTCGTACCATCGCCACGCAAGCGCGCCTCGATATGGAAACCTTGTTTGATAACAAAGTGTTCCTCGAGGTGTGGGTGAAGGTCAAATCCGGTTGGGCCGATGATGAACGCGCCCTGCGAAGCTTAGGTTACGGTGACGATTAATCGTTACTGATAATAGGCCGAGCCTGATCATGAACGAGCGCGCAGACCGATGAAACGGGGCTATGTTTTGCATCATCGCCCTTACCGGGAGTCTAGCGCGCTGGTGAATCTCTTGGTTGACGGTATTGGTCGTGTCGATGTCGTCGCGCGAGTTGGGAGCGGTAAACGCTCCATCAAAAGTATCCTCCAGCCCTTTCAGCCGCTGATTTTTGAATTTAGCGGTAAATCTGAACTCAAAAACATCAGCCAAATTGAAGCGGCCGCGCCAGCCGTGCCTTTATCGGGTTATAGCCTGTATGCTGGCATGTATATCAATGAGTTGCTGATGCGAACCTTGTCGGTTCACCATAATGCCGAGGCGTTATTTCTCATCTACCACCAAGCCTTAGTAGGACTTGCGGCGCAGTTTTGTGAGTCGAAGCTGCGGTACCTTGAGCTGGCGCTCTTGCGGGAACTTGGGGCCATGCCATCCCTTATTCGCGATACCCAAGGCGAACCGCTGATCCCTGAACATTACTATCAACTCGTGCCAGAACTGGGTTTTCAATTTGTGCTGAACAGCAGGGCAAAGCATACCTATCAAGGCGCGATGTTAACCGCGCTTAACGATAATCAATTGTTGCAAGAGCAGTTTCTAGAGGCTAAACGGTTAATGCGCTCTATGCTGCAACCCCTGCTCGGAAACAAGCCGCTGGTGAGTCGGCAGTTGTTTATTCAAGCGACAGCCTCTAACAGAGATGGGAATAATTAGCCCTAGCTCCTGTTTTTTACTGTCTGTCCCAGTACAATAGGGCGCAAATTAGCGTTAATTCTAGCCTTACAAACATAAAGGAGTTCCCGATGAGCCGTATCTTATTGGGTGTTAATATCGACCATATTGCGACCCTGCGTCAGGCTCGTGGCACCAGTTATCCTGATCCTGTCCATGCGGCGGCGGTTGCCGAGCATGCGGGAGCCGACGGTATCACGATTCATTTACGGGAAGACAGACGTCATATTATCGACCGCGATGTGTATCTGCTGGCAAAAACCTTAAAGACGCGGATGAACTTTGAGTGTGCCGTGACTGAAGAAATGCTCAACATCGCCTGCGAAGTCAAACCAACCTACGTTTGTTTAGTCCCTGAAAAACGTCAAGAAGTGACGACTGAAGGCGGTTTAGATGTGGCTGGTCAACTCGATAAAATCACTGCTGCTGTTAGCCGTTTAGCCGCCAATGGTATTCAAGTGTCACTGTTTATTGATGCCGATAAGACGCAAATCGATGCCGCAGTCGCCTCTGGCGCGCCACTTATCGAAATCCATACCGGTTGCTATGCCGACGCTAAAACAGCTGAGGAAGAGGCCAAAGAACTTGCGCGTATCAGCGAAATGGCGAAATACGCCCACGGTAAGGGCTTAGTCGTGAATGCGGGCCACGGGCTGCATTATCACAATGTTAAGCCTATTGCGGCGATCCCAGAGCTGTATGAACTCAACATTGGCCATGCCATTGTCGCGCGTGCGGCCATTGATGGCTTAGCGACAGCGGTTAAAGACATGAAAGCGCTGATGTTAGAAGGTCGTCGAGGCGAATAATGGCAATCGTTGGGCTTGGCACTGACATAGTTGAAATCGAGCGCATCACGGCTCATGTGACACGTTCCGGCGATAAACTGGCTAAACGTGTACTGACAGAGGCTGAGTTCGAAATCTATCAACAGCATAGCCAACCGAGCCGTTATTTGGCGAAACGTTTTGCCGCCAAAGAAGCCGCAGCTAAGGCCTTGGGGACGGGGATTGGTCGAGGGGTATCTTTTCAGCATATCCATATCGGGAATACACCCGATGGTGCGCCGACGATTGATTTTACACAGGGGGCGCAGCAGCGCTTAGCTTTGCTCAACGGCGTGGTGGGACACATTTCAATCGCCGATGAAAAATCCTACGCCATTGCGACGGTTATCCTCGAATCGCGCTAGTTTCTAACCCATTAGCACAAAGGGAGCCTTAGCTCCCTTTTTTATTGCGTAAAATGCGTGGCAACATTTTTGTTACTTTTTTCTGTTCAGTTTCGCATTTTTGGGCTAGGTTAGGTCAAAAGTGGTATCTAGACACTAATGTGCAGGGACACAGCAAAAGGAGCCCCAGATGAAATCCGCCGTAGAGCAGCTATCAACCTATAAGAGTGTGCATTTAAATCAGCGCAACATACTTACCCATTTCGTTGGTATTCCATTGATTATATGGTCTGCTTTCCTATTGCTGGCGACTATCCGTATTCCACTTGGCAGTGCGGGTGATGTGAGTTTAGGTGTGATTTTAGGGGCAGGAGTGCTGGTTTATTATTTTCGCTTACATGCAAAGTTAGCGATTGGCCTAGCTTTATTTATCGCCCCCGTCGTTTATACCACTGAACTCATGGCAGACTCTCCCAACGCCTTCTGGTTGGCTATATCGGTATTTATCGTGGGATGGATTTTCCAGTTAATTGGCCATCAATACGAAAAGGCCAAACCCGCTTTTGTGGACGATTTAAACCAACTGCTAATTGGTCCGTTCTTCTTGATGGCCGAAGTGTATTTTATCTTGGGGTTAGAAAAGGCGTTAGATGCCGAGATTACACCTATTGCTATCGAGAAGCGTCGAGCACTCGAAGCACGTCTAAAGACGCAAAGCGTTAAATAATTTCTTGGGGGAGAAGGAAATCGGCTGATTCCATTTGGATTCAGCCGATTTTTTATCTGGGAACGTTAGCGTGGCGACTGATAATGCTGTGGAATGATACGTACTGTTTTGACCATATTGTCAGCAACTTCAATCACTTCTAAAGGATAACCGGCTAGACGAAGGCTAGTGTTCTCGGCGGGGATATCCTCTAAATACTCTAAGATCAGGCCATTGAGGGTTTTGGGGCCATCGGTTGGGAAATCCCATTTCATTTCTTTATTCAAATCACGGATAGTGATACTGGCATCGACTAAGTAGCTTCCATCTTGCTGGGCGGTAATGTCTTCACTCGGTGTGGCCAGCATAGAGGTGGTGAAGTCACCGACAATTTCTTCGAGAATATCTTCGAGTGTCACCAATCCTTGGATATCACCGTATTCATCGACCACTAGGCCGATACGCTCTTTATTGTGCTGAAAGTTGGCTAATTGCACATTGAGCGGTGTTCCCTCGGGAATAAAGTAAAGTTCTTTTACCGCACGTAGCAATGAGGACTTACTGAACTGCTCTTTCGATTGCAGGCGCAGCGCGTCACGCAGATGAATAAAGCCGACGGCATCGTCAATAGTATCGCGGTAAACCAGTACACGAGTATGTGGACTTTGGATAACTTGACGATTGATATACTTAAAATCATCGTTGACGTTAATCGCGTAAATATCCGAGCGCGGCACCATGATGTCCTCTACGGTGACTTTCTCTAAATCCAAGATTGATAACAACATCTCTTGGTGGCGTTGGGGGATCAAGGCGCCAGCTTCGTGTACGACCGTCCTTAACTCTTCTTGACTGAGTGCATCGCTGCTGCTGATGGTTTTGATGCCGAAGAGGCGCAGTATGCCTGTGGTTATCCAGTTAACGCTGGTGACGACATAGGCAAAAATCGTTGATAGACCAATGAGTAAAATACTCGATGGGAAGGCAATGCGTTCAGGGTTTAAGGCGGCGATAGTTTTGGGGGTGACTTCGGCAAAGACCAATACGACTAAGGTCAGTACTCCTGTGGCGACCGCGACACCTAAATCGCCCCAAAGACGCATGCCAATAATGGTCGCAATGGCCGAGGCGAGAATATTAACCAGGTTATTGCCTATCAGAATTAAGCCAATTAAGCGGTCTGGTCGTTCGAGTAACTTGAGGGCACGTATGGCACCTTTATGGCCGTTTGAGGCGAGATGTCTTAACCGATAGCGGTTAAGGGTCATCATGGCGGTTTCAGAACCTGAAAAGTAGGCAGAACAAAGGATAAGCACTAGTAAGAAAATGAGGAGTGCGCTTGTCGATATAGCGTCCAAAAATAGGCTCCAATCAGGCCGATAAGTTTAAGTTGATACCGAGAAATAAACGGGGTGTCAAGTCAGCTCAGGGAATAAGCGCCTAAGCTGACTTGAAATTATTAACTAAGAATTAACTCTTTGACAATCCGAGCGCCAAAATAAGCTAAGGATAACAAGGTCGCGCCGGTTAAGGTGTAAATGACCGCGGTGCGAATTTTACAGCCGACCCAATACTGCTGCCATAGCATGGCGATATACACAAACCACGCGATGATAGACAGAATCGCTTTATGGCCTTTGCCATCGGCAAACATATCATCGAGGAAGATAAAGCCAGTGGCGAGGGATAAACTCAATAAAATTACGCCAATAATTACAAGATGATAGAGCTGCTTTTCTACCGTCATCAGCGGCGGAATGCCTGGGCTTAACATTAATTGTTTTTTCTTGAGTTTATTTTGGATCATCGCGAGCTGAATCGCGTACAGGGCGGCGATCATCAGGGCGCTGTATGCCATGAGAGAGAGCACAACGTGGGCCAAAACCTCAGGGTACAGCTCAAAGTGAGTAATAAACTTAGGCGGCAATAACCAGAGTAGGGCTACAGAGAGCACAGAACAGGCGTAAACCACGGGCACAACCACAATCACTTTTAGCCTAAACATCATCACGGTAAAGGTGAAGGCGATAATCCAGTTCACTAACGAGATCACATTAGTGAGGCTGAAGTTTTGTCCATCTGTCGTAAACATCGCTTGAGAAAGGGCGGCTGCGTGCAAAATCACGGCAATGGCGGCGACACCGGCAACGGCCTTTCGATTAGGACCTTCAGGGTGGAACAGTCGACTTGTCACTAATACCAATGCAATGCAATAAAAAAACATGGCTGAGGCAGAAAAAATGACCATGGGTAATTAACCTATTTGTGTTGTTAATGGTGCCTTGAAAACGGGGCATACAGATCAATATTTTGCCTAGAATAACATGAGCTGTCGGCAAATGGGCAGTGACATAAGTTGCAAAATTTAGCAGATTCTTATTGTTAGACGTAAATAGTCGTAGGCGAATCGCAAAATATGACCTAAAGCAGGTTAGTTGCCGAAGTTAACGCAAGTAGGGCATAGCAGTAGCATAATACGCCCGCATCGTTATAATACAGCCCATTAATCGAGATCCTAAAGGTATAGAGCAGGACGATGTTTGAGAATCTAACCGACAGACTGTCACGCACGCTGAAGAATATCAGTGGCCGTGGTCGCTTAACCGAAGAAAACGTTAAGGAAACCCTGCGCGAAGTGCGTATGGCGCTGCTGGAGGCCGATGTTGCCCTGCCTGTGGTGCGTGAATTCGTTAACAATGTAAAAGAACGTGCCGTTGGTCAGGAAGTGGCGAAGAGCTTAAGTCCTGGTCAAGCCTTTATTAAGATTGTTCAAAGTGAACTTGAAAAATCCATGGGCGAGGCAAACCAAGCTCTGGATTTAGCCACTCAGCCGCCAGCCGTGGTGATGATGGCAGGTCTTCAAGGCGCGGGTAAAACGACCAGCGTTGCCAAACTGGGTAAATTGCTGCGTACACGCCATAAAAAATCAGTATTAGTCGTCAGTGCCGACGTTTATCGTCCTGCGGCGATTAAACAGCTTGAAACCTTAGCGACCGAAGTCGATGTGGAGTTCTTCCCATCGGATGTGAGCCAAAAGCCAATCGATATCGCCAAGGCGGCCATTGCCCACGCTAAACTCAAATTTATCGATGTGGTGATCCTCGACACCGCGGGTCGCCTGCACGTCGATGAAGCCATGATGGATGAGATCAAGGCGCTGCACGCGGCGGTTAAACCGATTGAGACACTGTTCGTGGTCGATGCCATGACAGGTCAAGACGCGGCAAACACGGCCAAAGCCTTTAACGAAGCGCTGCCGCTCACCGGTGTGATTTTAACTAAGGTCGACGGTGATGCGCGCGGTGGTGCGGCATTATCGATTCGCCACATTACCGGCAAGCCGATTAAATTCCTCGGTGTCGGCGAGAAGACCGATGCCCTAGAGCCTTTCCATCCAGACCGTATCGCCTCACGTATTCTCGGCATGGGCGACGTATTATCGCTTATCGAAGAAGTTGAACGCGGTGTTGATAAAGACAAGGCGATGAAGCTGGCTTCTAAAGTGAAGCAGGGCGGCAGTTTTGATCTTGAAGATTTCCGCGAGCAGCTACAGCAGATGAAAAACATGGGCGGCATGATGAGCATGATTGAAAAGCTGCCCGGTGTGGGTCAATTGCCACCGGATGCCTTAGCGCAAATCCAAGACGGTAAAATGACCCGTCAAATGGAAGCCATCATTAACTCAATGACGGCGAAAGAGCGTAAAAACCCAGATTTAATCAAGGGTTCACGCAAACGCCGTATCGCAGCAGGCTCTGGTACGCAAATTCAAGACGTGAACCGTTTATTGAAACAGTTTACCCAAATGCAAAAGATGATGAAAAAGATGTCGGCCAAGGGCGGCATCCAGAAGATGATGCGCGGAATGCGTGGAATGATGCCTGGCGGCATGAAATTTCCTGGCCGTTAATTCCAGCGATTTTCATCAAAGTTGATGTTTTATCAGTTGGTTGATTCTATTTGAAATGAGGCGGGCAATCCTAAGGCAGGTTTAATAATCGCCAGATTTGGTTGCATTCGTTGAAAAGTCAGGTAAAATCTTCCGGCTTTCTATCTGGGACTCTTCGCGAACACGGGGTTCCAGTTTTTATTTTTGCTTCAAGCAAATCATTAGAGGATTGAAAACGCATGGTTACCATTCGTTTAGCTCGTGGTGGCGCTAAAAAGCGTCCATTTTACAACATCGTTGTTGCTGACAGCCGTAACGCTCGTGACGGTCGTTTCATTGAGCGTGTTGGTTTCTTCAACCCATTGGCTCGTGGCCAAGAAGAAACTTTACGTTTAGACCTAGCTCGTGTTGAGCACTGGGTTGCGAACGGCGCTGCGACAACTGATCGCGTAGCAAAATTGATCAAAGACGCTAAAGCAGCTGCTTAATAGCGTTAAGGTATAGATTGATGAGCAGTAACCAACAGCCAGTCGTACTGGGGAAATTAGGCTCCTGTCATGGCATTAAAGGTTGGCTGAAAATCACCGCCTATACCGATTCTGTTGAAGGTATCTTTGACTATTCACCTTGGCTTATTAAAGAAAATGGTGAATGGCGCGAAGTAAAAGTCATTCAGTGGCGTTACCAAGGCAAGGCGGTTGTCGCCGAGCTTGAAGGTGTCACCACGCGGGAGCGAGCACAAATGCTCACCAATTGCGAAATTGGGATCCTGCCAGAGCAGATGAACGCATTGCCAGAAGACGAGTTCTATTGGCGTGACCTCATCGGTTGTGAAGTGATTAATACTAATGGCTATAACATGGGTGTTGTCGATCAAATCGTGGAAACCGGTTCGAACGATGTGCTCTTAGTGAAAGCCAACGCGAAAGATAGCTTCGGCAAAGTGGAGCGTATGCTTCCCTTTGTCCCAGGGCAATTCATCTTAAAGGTGGATGTCCAAGGTAAACAGATTTTAGTGGATTGGGATCCTGACTTTTAAGTCGAGGTACAACATATGTGGTTAGGGGTAATAACCCTGTTCCCAGAAATGTTTCGTGCCGTAACAGACTTTGGGGTTACGGGTCGTGCCGTGAAGAACGGTCTGCTTGAGTTGCACACGTGGAATCCTCGCGATTTCACACATGATAGACACAGTACGGTAGATGACAGGCCTTACGGCGGTGGTCCCGGTATGTTGATGATGGTGCAACCCTTACGCGATGCCATCCATGCTGCGAAAGCGGCGGCAGGCGAAGAGGCAAAGGTGATTTACTTGTCACCTCAAGGACGCAAGCTGGATCAGCAAGGCGTCACTGAGTTGGCTGAATCATCCCGGTTGATTCTGGTGTGTGGTCGATACGAAGGTATTGATGAACGCATCATTCAAACGGAAGTGGATGAAGAATGGTCGGTTGGGGATTACGTGCTTTCGGGCGGCGAATTACCCGCAATGACCTTGATAGATGCAGTATCGAGATTGGTTCCTGGCGTGCTAGGAAAACAAGCTTCGGCGGAGCAAGATTCTTTCTCCGACGGTTTACTGGACTGTCCTCATTACACGCGCCCTGAAAGCTTAGATGGACTCGATGTACCCGCAGTACTGCTAAGTGGCAACCACGAACAAATTAGACTCTGGCGTTTGCAGCAAAGCCTTGGTAGGACTTTTCTAAGACGGCCAGAATTATTTGAAAATCTAGCTCTGACTGACGAACAATCGACTCTTTTAGCGCAGTTCGTTGAAGCAATGGACAAGAATGCTTAGTCGTAGCTCAGTTAATTCTAGAACGGAGTAAGTTATGAACAACATCATTAAAATGCTCAACGATGAGCAAATGAAACAAGACGTACCTGCGTTTGGTGCTGGTGATACAGTAGTAGTTCAGGTTCGTGTTAAAGAAGGTGATAAAGAGCGTTTACAGGCTTTCGAAGGCGTTGTAATTGCTAAGCGTAACCGTGGTCTGCACTCTGCATTCACAGTTCGTAAAATCTCTAATGGCGAAGGTGTTGAGCGTGCATTCCAAACGCACAGCCCTCTGATCGCTAGCATTGAAGTTAAGCGTCGTGGCCGCGTTCGTCGCGCCAAACTGTACTACTTACGTGATCGTTCAGGTAAATCTGCACGTATCCGTGAAAAGCTGGCTACTAAGTAATAGTACCCGCTACAGAAAACAAGACGTAGTGTTCGCACAGAAAACCGCCCTCGTGGCGGTTTTTTGTTGCCTGACGTTTTTCTTTTTAGCCATTTCGTGTGCGTTTCGGGTTAATACAGCTTTCGACAGAGAACCACTATGCCTTCAAGCCTTCGCCTTGTCTAAAGCGCGTTTAACTCCCGCGGAATGAAAACGCCCTAATACGATGGGTATAAATGCCGATTTTGTTAAATTCTTCCTTGATCTTCTGCCAATAAATAGGCATATTGGTCGCTTATTGTAATGGTGTAGCATTACGATATTACATGATAGCCTCGGCTATTTATTTTTCCCCGCAGCGGTTTGAGATCCAGACTCCTGATAATGTGGGGATATGACTTCAGTTTTAGGTGGTAAGCATGCAACAGGATACGATCAATAACGTACACATCAGTTCAGAGAAAGTTCTTATTACACCGCAGGAGCTAAAAGCGGCCCTGCCACTCTCTGAGCACGCGTATCGTTATATCCTCAATGCACGCAAAACCGTTGCGGATATTGTCCATAAGCGCGATAACCGCGTGCTTATCGTCACTGGACCCTGTTCTATCCATGATATCGATGCCGCTAAGGAATACGCCTTAAAACTTAAAAAATTACACGATGAACTCAGCGATGAGTTTTACATCCTGATGCGAGTCTACTTTGAGAAGCCACGTACCACAGTGGGTTGGAAGGGGATGATTAACGATCCTGATATGGACGAGTCCTTCGATGTTGAGAAGGGGTTAAAGATGGCCCGTGAACTGATGATTTGGCTGGCCGAACTCGAACTGCCTGTGGCAACCGAAGCGCTCGATCCTATCAGCCCACAGTACATCTCGGAATTAGTCACTTGGTCGGCCATTGGTGCTCGCACGACTGAGTCGCAAACCCACAGGGAAATGGCGTCGGGTTTATCTATGCCCGTCGGCTTTAAAAATGGCACAGATGGAAAGCTCGATGTAGCGATTAACGCGTTGAAATCGGCGGCCAGCAGCCACAGATTTATGGGGATTAACCAGCAGGGCCAAGTGGCGTTATTGCAAACCGCGGGAAATCCCGATGGACATGTGATCCTCCGTGGCGGCGCAACGCCCAACTATGATGCTAAGAGCGTTGCCGAGTGTGAGGCGCAGTTACATAAAGCCAAACTCAATGCTCGCCTTATTATCGATTGCAGCCACGGTAATTCCTCTAAGGACTACACCAGGCAAGTCCCCGTGTGTGAGGACGTATTTGACCAGATCTACAACGGCAATAAGTCCATCATCGGCGTGATGTTAGAAAGCCATTTAAACGAAGGTAATCAAAGTTGTGATAAACCATTGAGCGAACTGGCCTATGGGGTTTCTGTGACAGACTCCTGTATTAATTGGGAAAAAACCGAAAGCGTTTTACGTGCGGGCGCATCGAAGTTATCTTCGGTACTAGCAACGCGTTTCGATATGCTCAAAGTGGCCAATGCTTAAGAGTCAATCTTAAGAGCCGAATGTTTAAACACCTTATTTTAGGTGTGTAGTGGACTGATAAGATGAACGAAAAAACCACAACTGAATTAGAACACCTTCGTGGTCTCATCGATGGTGTCGACCAGCAATTGCTGCATTTACTACGTAAACGCTTAGATTTAGTCGCCCAGGTCGGAACGGTAAAACACGCCGCAGGACTGCCGATTTATGCACCGCAACGTGAAGCGGCAATGCTGGCAAAACGCCGCGAAGAAGCCAAAAACATGGGCATTGCGCCGCAACTGATTGAAGATATTCTGCGCCGCTTGATGCGTGAGTCCTATCTCAACGAGAAGGATGTCGGCTTTAAGCAAGTGAAAAACGATCTCGGTTCGGTCGTGATTGTTGGTGGTAAGGGTCAGCTTGGTGGACTGTTCCAACAAATGCTGTCGCTCTCGGGTTATCAGGTCAAAGTGCTTGATAAAGATGACTGGCAACAAGCGGAAACCTTATTTGCTGACGCCGGATTGGTATTGGTGACTGTGCCTATCGCCATCACCTGCGACATTATCCGTGAGAAACTGACCCAATTGCCGCAGGAATGTATCTTAGCCGACTTAACCTCGATCAAGACTGAACCTATGAATGCCATGTTGGCCGCTCACAATGGGCCTGTTGTCGGCTTTCATCCCATGTTTGGCCCAGATGTCGGCAGTTTGGCTAAGCAGGTTGTGGTGGTGTGCCATGGCCGCGAAGCCGATAAATACCAATGGTTGCTCGAGCAAATTGGAATTTGGGGCGCGCGGATTGTCGAAGCTGAGCCTGAACGTCACGACAATGCGATGCAGCTGGTACAGGCGATGCGCCACTTCTCGACCTTTGTGTATGGCTTGAATCTTTGCAAAGAAGAAGCGGATATTGAAACCCTGCTGCAATTTAGTTCACCTATCTATCGCTTAGAGCTCGCCATGGTAGGGCGCTTGTTTGCCCAAAGTCCTGAACTCTATGCCGATATTATTTTTGCCCAGCAGGATAGCCTGCATGCGATTGGCGATTATTTGGATAACTACCGTGAGGCATTAGAGCTGTTAAAACGGGGTGATAGGGACGCGTTTATCAGCCAGTTCCAAACGGTTGCAAAATGGTTTGGTGATTTTGCTCCGCAGTTTCAGCGTGAAAGCCGCATGATGCTGCAATCGGTCAGTGATATGAAAACAAACTGATAATGAATGAGTTAGCCATAAAAATGCCCATCTTTGATGGGCATTTTTTTAGGTTTTTCAGGCTGATTTCACCCTGTTAATTAGCAATTGCTGAAGGTGATCTCTCTCTAAGATTTCGCATTCGAACCAAGAAAAGGCTATCGCTTATTTACGGTTTCGGTAGACTTATTTTAAACATGCAAAAATAAAGCATGAATTTAAATTAGGAGTCTATCCATGTTTTGTATTCAGTGTGAGCAAACTATTCGTACCCCAGCTGGCAACGGTTGTAGCTATGCCCAAGGCATGTGTGGCAAATTGGCCGCGACCTCGGATCTACAAGATTTGTTAATCTACATGCTGCAGGGAGTTTCAGTGTATGCGACTAAGGCGCGTGAACTGGGCGTCATTAACCCTGAGGTGGATACCTTTGTTCCTAAAGCTTTTTTCTCAACCTTAACCAACGTTAACTTCGATGATGAACGCATCATCGCCTATGCCAAGCAGGCCGCTGAATACCGTGAAAGTTTAAAAAATGCCTATGAAGCGGCGTGTGAAGCTGCGGGTAAACGGGCTGAATCGCTCCCTCCTGTGGCGCAATTTGTACTGGGTACCAGCAAGCCAGAAATGTTGTCTCAAGCACCAGTTGCCTTACTCAATAAAGATAAAAATGAGATCCACGAAGATATCCTTGGGCTGAGACTACTGTGCTTATATGGCCTTAAAGGGGCAGCGGCTTACATGGAGCACGCCCGTGTTTTAGGTAAAACCGATGCTGAGATTGCTGGTCGCTTCCATGAGATCATGGCGTTTCTTGGTGAGCCGAGTGTCGATGCCGATAAACTGTTCACTACAGCCATGGATATTGGTCAGCTGAACTACCGTATCATGGCCATGCTCGATGCGGGCGAGACCGAAGCCTTTGGTCATCCTGAACCGACTGTCGTCAACACTAAACCCGTTAAAGGCAAAGCGATTCTGGTTTCTGGCCATGATATGAAGGACTTAGGGCTTATCCTCGAGCAAACGGCGGGCAAAGGCATTAATGTTTATACCCATGGTGAAATGCTGCCTGCGCTTGCGTATCCTGCCTTTAAAAAATATGCCCATTTAGTGGGTAACTACGGCAGTGCATGGCAGAACCAGCAAAAAGAATTCGCTAATTTCCCCGGCGCCGTAGTGATGACCTCAAACTGTATTATCGACCCGAATGTGGGCCAATACAGCGACCGTATCTTTACCCGCAGTATCGTGGGTTGGCCTGGTGTGACCCATGTAATTGGGGATGATTTTTCAGTTGTGATCGACAAGGCGCTTGCACTCGATGGCTTCCAATACGATGAAATTCCACACAATATCACCATTGGTTTTGCCCGTAATGCCTTAATGGCCGCAGCGCCGACAGTGGTGGAAAACGTCAAAAACGGTTCTATCAAACACTTCTTCTTAGTCGGAGGCTGTGATGGCGATAAGTCGGAGCGGAGTTATTTCACCGATTTAGCGAAATCGGCGCCAAAGGATTCTGTCATCCTGACCTTAGGTTGCGGTAAGTACAAATTCAACAAGTTGGAATTTGGCGATATTAACGGTATTCCACGCTTACTCGACATTGGCCAATGTAACGATGCCTATTCGGCTATTCAGTTGGCTATTGCACTATCACAAATCTTTGAATGCGATATCAATGAATTACCATTGAATCTCGTGCTTTCATGGTTTGAGCAAAAAGCCATTGTTGTGCTGCTGACGCTATTGTCGCTCGGGGTGAAAAATATCCGTACCGGCCCAACGCCGCCGGCGTTTTTAACGGCTAATCTTGCCAAAATTTTGGAAGAGAAATTTGGCCTGCGTAACACCACCACAGTTGAAGCCGATCTGAAGACCATGCTGAACGTGGCCTAGGCCGATTTATGCATGGAGTCACTGCGGCTTTCGCGCTAAAGCCGCAGTGTTATGGATACAAAGACGATGAATATCAGTACTATGCAAAATATCATGCCAAGTCCCGCTTTATCTTCTGCGCCTGCAAGTGTTGTGGGTTTTAGCCAGTTAGTGTGTGTGGAGCGCTGGAACGAAACCGCCGATGTGGTGAGTTTTCGCTTTCAAGCCGGTGAGCCGATGAAGTTTGATTATAAGCCGGGGCAATTTATGACCTTAGTGCTAGAGATCAACGGTGAGCAGGCTTGCCGCAGTTACACCTTGTCCTCAACCCCTTCGAGACCTTATTCCTTAATGTTAACCATTAAGCGAGTCGATGGCGGACTGGTGTCGAATTACTTGATTGATCATTTACAGCCGGGGCAAACGGTGCGAGTCCTACCGCCAACGGGGCAGTTTAATCTGTTTGATATTCCTGCCAAAAAATACCTATTTTTGAGTGCAGGCTGTGGGATCACGCCCATGTATTCGATGTCGCGTTATTTAACCGACAGTCAAATGAATGCCGACATTGCTTTTGTACATAGTGCTCGCACCCAGGCCGATATTATTTTTAAAACGTCATTAGAGACCATGGCTACGCGCCATCGAGATTTTAAGCTGCGTTATATTGTGGAGGATGTCACTACTGATACGGCTTGGCATCCCGAGGCGGTATTGCATGATATCGGCCGTTTAAGTGTTGATAATCTACGAGATTTAGTCCCGGATTTTGCCGAACGAACCGTGTTTTTGTGCGGGCCAGAGCCTTATATGCAGGCGGTCAAAACGACTCTTGCTGAGCTTAACTTCGATATGACTCAGTTGTATCACGAGAGTTTTGCCACAGCGGTAAAAGAGGCGCAAAGTCGCGTAAAACAGGCCGAAATGCAGACTGAGGCTCCTGTGAGTGGCGGTAACAGCTTTATGTTATCCATTGGCGATAAAAAGCGGGCTTTAACGGCCGAGCAAACCTTGCTTGAAGGGATCGAAGCCGAAGGCTTACCGATTATTGCGGCCTGCCGTTCGGGGGTATGCGGTGCGTGCAAATGCCAAGTGCTAGAAGGGGAGACCCAGTCCACAAGTAGCATGACCTTAACGCCTAGCGAAATCGAAGCCGGATATGTGTTAGCTTGCTCGACTAAACTCAAGTCGGATGTGACGCTGTCTTTGACTTGATATTTACCAGCGAAGGGCATTGGTCGCTTCAAAACATCGGTGATTTAAAAAACTCGTGCGGAAATATTTTTGCGCCTTAGTTGCGATTATGTCTGCGAGAACGTAAGGTTAAAGACGAGGGCGGAGTAACGCCCAGTCCCATCGTCTGGCTGGAGTCTCTCAATGACAACGACAACCACATATGCCGCAAAAATTGAAGATCGCAGCTTAGGCCATTTGCTTTACGCCTTAATGTCAGGCTTTCCGCTGTTACTGCTGCCGGTGTTGTTGAGTCTATTTATCAACTTGTCTCAACGGCATACGCAAGGTAATGCCTTGCTAGCATCACATTTACGCTGGCAACGTCATTCCAATGTGATATTTCTCGGCCTGTTGGTGTTGGGCTATTGCCTGCCGATCACTTGGCTCAGTCTTTCGATTTATCTTTTTGGTATCATTTGGTTTTGCCATCGCATTATTAAAGGCTGGTTAAGTCTGTTGGATGGTTTAGAAGTCTAAAACTTGTGCTAGAGTCTCTTCATCTTAGGGTGATTAGAGACTCTTATGACGAGTTATCAAATTCTCTGTATTCTTTGTGCGTTAGCCTTAGTCACGTCTGTGGCATCCTCGCGTTTGCATAAGCTGCAAGAAACCGTTGCCATTACCGCATTGGCGTTGGGCATGAGCCTGTTACTCTTGCTGGGCGGTAAAGCGCTTGGCGGCCATGTTTATGGTTACTTTGTTGCGGGGCTGGAGAAGCTCGACTTTCAGGCTCTGTTACTCAACGGCATGTTGGGTTTTCTCTTGTTTGCCGGGGCATTACAGATCCGCTTAAAAATCTTAAGGCATCAGAAATGGGAAATTCTCATCCTTGCCTTTGTCAGTACATTGCTCTCGACTTTTATCGTCGGTGGTTTGCTTTACTACATTGCTCCCATGCTGGGATTGCCCTTGGCCCTAAGCCATTGCTTGCTCTTTGGCGCCTTGATTTCACCCACAGATCCAATTGCCGTGTTAGCCATTCTGAAGAAGATGGGCGCGCCCGAAGATATTGCCATTCAGGTAGAAGGGGAGTCGCTCTTTAACGATGGCATAGGGTTGGTGATTTTTGTGGCCATCTCCCATCTGGCCTTTTCAACTGAGCCGCTGACCTTCTCGCAAATCTCGCTATTGTTCGTCCAAGAGGCGCTCGGTGGCGTCGTTTATGGCGCCCTGCTGGGTGTATTGCTGCATCATTTCTTTCGCTACTGTGAGGAAGAAACTCAGCTGATGTTGGTCACTTTACTGATCCCGACGGCGGGTTATGTCATCGCCGAAGTGTTAGGTGTGTCGGGACCACTGGCGATGGTGAGTGCGGGGATTATTATCGGTAACTACAGCGTGCCTAAGTATTTTGTGCGCCATGAGCGTGTGAAACTCTACACTTTTTGGTCACTGATTGAGTCCTTCTTTAATGCGCTGCTATTCCTCCTGCTCGGATTATTACTCCTGCTCGTCACCTTTAAGGCGCCATTATGGTGGTTTATGTTAGTGGCCATTCCTCTGGTTTTAGCTGCGCGGGCGGTGAGTGTATTGCTGCCCTATATCGGGTTTAGGTTGGTTAAGTCTTACAATCCCTATGCCGAGTCGATACTTATCTGGGGCGGGCTCAGGGGCGGTTTAGCCTTGGCCATGGCGATGAGCTTACCCGAGGGCGTGATTATCGACTCACAAACTGGTGCCGAGCTGCGAGAGCTTGTGCTCGTGATGACCTATGCCGTCGTGGTGTTTTCAATCCTTGTGCAAGGCTCGAGTATTACGGGGTTAATTCGCCGCAGTAATGCGGTGGCAACAGAGGCTAATCATCAGATTGCATCTGAGCGGACCTAGGTCTGCAGGGGCTAAGCTCGAGAGGTAAAACCCAAACGCGAAGCGCTAAATCCGCAGCCCTAAATCTACAGTCTTAAATCCTAAGCCCTAAACAATACAGCCACGATATTCGTGGCTGTATGTTCTTCAGTATCCTTATACACGCAAATTAGCGATATAACTCCCTTACGACCTCGCTCATCAGCGCCAATGAGTCATGTGTTTTATCTTCTTCAAGGGAGCAATTCAGCACTAGGCCATCGGCTTTCAGCTGTTTAATCCCTTGAGTTTGCAGTGGCAGCGCATCTTCGCTGATGGCATAACAAGGGTTAATCACTATGGGGAGATGACTGTTGGCCTTAATTTGGATGAGGCTTGCTAAATCCAAGGTGGGTAAGTTGGCATTGTTATAGGTACGAATGCCAGAGTCACATAGGATAAGCTGTTGGTTCCCTTGACTTAAAATCGTCTCGGTTGCCGCCATAAATTCCTCATAACTTGCCATATCGTTACGTTCGAGGAATAGCGGAATCGGCAAGGTACCTGCCTGAGTCAGCAAGGTCTGATTAAACATTTGTTTGCCCGTTAAGAACAGCATGTCGGCATGACCAGTCGCCAATGGCATATCCGTCGCCTGTTCGATGGCGATGACACAGAGCAAATCATACTGATGTAGGGTTTGGCGTAGCTTAGGGATGATGGCTTCGGCTGAGGCGAGTGAGTGACATCCGTCTAAAATCACCGCTTGGAAACCCGCTTCTTTTAGCTGTTTCACTCTGCGCTCAAAGGCGGATAAGGCGGCCTGTGACGACTCTTGCTGCAGTAGGCTTTTGCTCAACGTGATTTTGGCTATAGCACCAATATGGCCTGCGCCAATGGTAAAGGGGCCGCAGTGAATTTCACTCGCCTGCGCCTTGTACGCCTTACTGAAGCGATAGGGCGACGGGTCAAGGCTCACCGTGCTTATCACCTCAGCTTTTGAGGTGTTCGGCTCGATGAGTAATTGGCTATTACTGAGTTGCGTCGGTTTGACGGTTTCGCAGGGGTAACATCCTAATACTTTGATAAAGCGCGTGATCCTCTCGAGCTGCTTTAGCCCTTGCTGCATGGCTTCGCTGGAGATATTGGCATCGATATCCAGATAGAACATTTCTTCCCACGGCGTGCCTGGAATAGGGCGAGATTCTAGTTTGCTCATATTGAGCTGATGCGCTTTAAGTACCAATAGGGCTTCTACCAACGCCCCTGCCTTTTGGCCAGTAGCCATAATCAAGGTGGTTTTAGCGGGCAATTGCTCGGGTACGGCTACGGCTTTTCGAGCCACCACGATAAAGCGGCTCTGGTTAATCTTTTGGTTTGCAAGGCCTGACTCAATCGACTCGAGTTGGTACAGCGCGCCACCTTCGGTGCTACCAATCGCAGCGGCGCTATTGTTGGCAGATTGGTTGACCTTCTCCATCGCTTCGGCGCTGCTTGAGCAATATTCCAGTCTTAAGTCCTTGTGCTGGCTGAGATAACGGCTGCACTGACTGATTGGCTGCGGATGGGCATAAACAGTTTTGATATCGCTCAGTTTGCTACCCGGTTTGCCCAACAGGCAATGGCTGACTTCGATAGTCGTCTCGCCTACGATGGACAGACTCGTATGTTGCAGCACGTCATATACTTCGTTGATAGAGCCGGACGAAGTGTTTTCAATCGGCAAAAAGCCATAGTCTGCGTGGCCTGACTCAACGGCTTGGACAATCTCATCGAAACTTTGGCAACCTAAGTCGAGCATCTCAACCTGACGACGTTGGCAATAGCGAGAGGCGGCAAGGTAAGAGTAGGAACCGCGGGCGCCAAGGTAAGCGATACAGTACTGCTGTTTTTGGGTTTCTGGATTAGCACGGCCGTGGAGATAAGCCTGTTGATTAAGGACTGAGTCTTCGATAATGCTTTGATACAGTGAGATCACGTAGTGGGCATCTAAGCCTTTTTCTCGGCCAGCTGTGACTAATCTTGCCAGCAGTTCTTTTTCCCTTTGGGTGTCGCGAATGGGTCTTACATCCACTTCTTTACTGCGGGCCACTTCAAGGCTTAGGCGTCGACGTTCGGCGAGTAACGAGAGAAGCTCATTGTCGAGGTGAGTAATTTGTTCTCGCGTTTGATTTAAAGGCTGTGGTTTTTGCATTCTGACCTCATTTGCCACCGTATTATCGAGCGTTTAAGACGAAAAAGCCTCCCAGTGGGAGGCTTTGGATTTTTACTTTCGTTTTTACACAGTAAATCCGCCTCCTAGAGTGGGGGTGTAAAAAAGAAAGTAAAAAAAGCTGCGGTATTTGTTTTCATAGGGAGTAAAACTAAAGGGCGAGGGCGTGGCTGTCAATCAAAAATTATTCAATCGCGATTTTCTTTCATCTTCCCGTTGCTAGGCTGCAATTATTCCTCAGCCAATCGTCATTTCGCCTTCGAGCCAAATAAAAAAGGCGAAGAAACTCTTCGCCTTTTCAGTGCTATTAGCGATTACTCACCTAATTCTACGCCTGCGCGATTGATCAGGAATTGAGTCAGAATTGGCACAGGACGACCCGTTGAACCTTTATTCGCGCCGCTGTTCCAGGCCGTACCGGCTACGTCTAAGTGAGCCCAGTTGTACTTCTTGGCGAAACGAGACAGGAAACAAGCCGCAGTAATCGCGCCCGCTGGACGACCACCTAAGTTGGTCATATCGGCAAATGGGCTATCGAGCATATCTTGGTACTCATCCCACAGTGGCATACGCCATGCGCGGTCACCACTCTGCTCACCAGCATTTAGCAGCTCGTGTGCCAGAGGGTTGTGTGAGGAGAACAGGCCAGAGGCATGTTTACCTAAGGCAATCACACAGGCGCCTGTCAGAGTTGCCGTGTCGATAACCAGCTCTGGGTCGAAACGCTCAACATAGGTTAATACGTCACACAGTACCAGACGGCCTTCGGCGTCGGTGTTGAGCACCTCAACGGTTTGACCCGACATTGTGGTTAAAATATCACCAGGGCGGTAAGCATTGCCCGATGGCATGTTTTCACAGCCCGCGAGAATACCAACGACGTTGACTGGCAGCTTCATCTCACAGATGGCTTTCATGGTGCCGATAACACCAGCTGCGCCGCCCATATCGTATTTCATTTCATCCATGGCTTCGCCTGGCTTTAGTGAAATACCACCAGAGTCGAAGGTTAAGCCTTTACCAATCAATATGATAGGTTTTTCAGTGCTGTCAACGGCACCCTTGTATTCCATCACAGTCATAATGGATTCATTGGCACTGGCGCGGCCGACGGCAAGGTAAGAGTTCATGCCGAGTTTTGCCATTTGCTCTTCGCCCACAGTCGTGACATGCAGGTTTTCGTGAACTTCGGCCAATTGGCGAGCTTGAGAGGCTAAATAGGCTGGATTACAGATATTTGGCGGCATGTTAGCTACATCGCGACATAAATGCATACCGGCAGAAACAGCCATGCCGTGCTCAATCGCACGCTCACCTAAGGTCAGTTCGCGGCGAGTTGGGACATTAAATACTAACTTGCGCAGCGGACGACGGGTCTCACCTTTACGGGTTTTGAGCGCATCAAAGCTATATAAACTGCTATTGGTCGTTTCTACCGCTTGGCGAACTTTCCAATAGGTATCGCGACCTTTTACGTGTAACTCGGTCAAGAAGCACACGGCTTCCATTGAACCTGTTTCATTTAAGGTGTTGATGGTTTTAGTGATGATCTGCTTGTACTGGCGTTCGTCTAGTTCTCGTTCTTTGCCGCAACCGACTAACAGCACTCGTTCACTCAATACGTTAGGAACGTGGTGCAGTAATAACATTTGGCCTGGCTTACCTTCTAAATCGCCGCGACGCAGTAGATTACTGATATAACCTTCGCTAATCTTGTCTAATTGCTCGGCGATGCCGGATAGACGGCGGGGTTCATAAACACCGACAACGATGCAGGCTGAGCGTTGTTTTTCGGGGCTACCGCTCTTTACGCTAAACTCCATGAGCACTCCTAGATTCTTAAAGACAAATTTTTATATTTATTGGATAATGTCTGCTTGTCCCGAAAAGGGCCTAAGTTATTACTCCAAAGGTGATTTATTCTCGGCACTTGAGTCACGTTTTTGTGAAAAATCCGTGACATTTATTGTTTGCCAGGAACCCCTGAAGCTGGTCAGAAAACTATCAAAAGTAAACAGTTTACATGAAAGTTAGTCTGTTACCAGCAAAAAGATAAGTTTAGAGACCGGATCCTACCTGTGATTGTATTTAGATACCTTATTCGAGAAGTTTTAAAGGCGCAAATTGCAGTACTTTTCGTACTGTTAACTATTTTTATTAGCCAGCATTTCGTGCGCATATTGGCCGACGCCTCAGACGGTGAATTTCCTGCTTCTCTTATCGCTACCTTGATAGGCCTCAACTTACCCTATCTTGTTGTTCTCGTTTTACCTTTAAGTTTGTTCCTTGGGATCCTCATGGCCCACGGCCGCATGTATGCCGAGAATGAAATGGTCATTCTCCACGGTGTTGGCGTAAGTGAATGGTATGTTACCCGAGTAACTTTGATCCTCGCCGTTATCAACATGTTGTTTACTGGCTATTTATCCCTCTATGTTGCGCCTTGGGCCGAGGAGCAACAAAACCAAGTGCTCGAGAAAGCTCAATCCGAGGCGGGCCTTGCCGCATTAGTGCAGGGGCGTTTTCAGGCGAGCCCTAACGGCCGTGCAGTGCTGTTTGTTGAGCGTATCGGCAAGGATAACGATCTGGATAAAGTGTTTGTGGCCCAGTTGCCTGACCCTAATGACGAAATTGGTTTAACCAACGTGGTCGTGGCTAAGGGCGGACGGGTACTGGAAGATCAGAACGGCTCGCAGCAGTTACAGCTTAATGATGGGGTGCGCTATCAGGGCAGCCCACAACAAAAAGACTACCAAATGATTGAATTTGGTGGTTATAAGATGCAAATCAAAGAGCAACAGGTCGATGAGCGTCGCCGTAAACTCTCAGCCTTACCGCTGACGGAATTGATGAAAGTTGAAGGGCCAGAAGCCGTGGCCGAGTTCCATTGGCGTTTAGCGATTCCGTTGGCGATTCCTATCATGACACTTATTGCCGTGCCGCTGGCGCGAGTCAATGTGCGCCAAGGTAAGTTTGCCAAAATGCTCCCCGCGGTACTGTTATATCTTGGCTACTTTGGCCTGATGGTCGCGGGACGTAAAGCGTTGCAAGATGGTGTTATTCCACAGTATTTAGGCATGTGGTGGATCCATTTGTCGGCACTCATTATGGGGATTTTACTCCTAGGAAAAGACAGACCCTTATTTGCTCGTTTATCGACGGCAATGGCGCGTAAAAAGGTGGCCGCATGAAGATTTTAGACCTTTATATCGCCAGAGTTTTATTAAGCACTTCGGCGCTGTGTTTGCTAGTGCTGACGGGCCTGTCGGGCATCATCAAGTGGGTTGACCAGCTGCGCTTAGTCGGTCGAGGTTCCTACTCCATGATGGATGCGGGCATTTATGTGTTATTCCTCGTGCCTCGCGATATTGAAATGTTTTTCCCGATGGCGGTGCTGTTAGGGGCGCTGATCGGCATGGGGATGCTGGCCTCGAACTCTGAACTGGTGGTGATGCAAGCCTCGGGGATGTCGCGGTTGCAAATCACCTTATCTGCGATGAAAACCGCAGTGCCATTGATGTTGATGGTGATGGCATTGGGAGAGTGGGGCGCGCCAGTGGCCGAGCAAAAGGCGAATGAACTCCAAGCCATTAAACTCTCCGGCGGCAGTTTGATTAAATCCCACCGAGGCATTTGGGCAAAGGATGGTGATTTGTTCGTGAATATTGGCGAAGTCGCCGATATTGATAAGCTGAATAATATTACTTTGTATAAGTTTAACAGTGAGTTAAAGCTTACGAATGTTGTGCATGCCAAGAGTGCCTTGTTCAGTAAGGACAGCTGGCATCTTATGGATGTAAAGCGTACCGACCTAAGCTATGACGAAGTGAAGCTCGAACACTTAGATGAAGATATTTGGCGCTCAAGTCTCACGCCCGACAAACTTAGCGTAGTATCGGTCAAGCCCGAGGCCTTATCGATTCGCGGCTTAATGGGTTATTTAGATTACCTTAAAAATAACAGCCAAGACCCAAGCCGTTACGAATTAGCCCTGTGGCGCAAGGTGATGCAGCCTGTGACGGTCGGGGTGATGATGCTGGTGGCCTTATCCTTTGTGTTTGGGCCGCTGCGGACAGTCACTATGGGAGCGCGGGTGTTGCTCGGCGTGGTGGCAGGGTTTAGCTTCTATATCAGTAACGAGATCTTTGGCCCTATGAGTATGGTATATGAGTTGCCGGCCTACGTGGGGGCTATCGCGCCGAGTCTGTTGTTTACTGGCATAGCCTTCTACTTTATCCGGCGGTGATAAAACGCAGGTAATAAAAAACGACGCCATATGGCGTCGTTTTTTATTGGGGCAAATTAGCTTAATCACGGTTGTGAGGTTTAGTGCTAGCTTTAAGCGCTACGCTTTATGCACCATGCCAATTGCGCATTTGGTTGGCTTCCTTGGATAACACAACCACTTCTGAGCGGGTCATCATATCCTGTAGTGCGAGTTTATCGTCGTTGATCAGCACCCACAGATTACCAATGCCGAGTAATGACCAGACGATGCGTGCATAGGCGGTGATAAGGCTTAAGTTTTGGCCATTAGGATGTTGGATCTTAAGGCGCCAAGCGCGCATCCCGAGGGTTTGACCGCCCTTACTCCAAAAAAGCGCATAAAAAGTACCAACGCAGAGCACTAACCAGAGTTGATAAATCCCATGGTATATCGGTGTGCCATTGAGGGCGTCGGACACATGTTCAAAGCCATTCATGCTAATCAGGCCGGAGGCTGTGAGTCCGAAGAAAATACCAAAGCCGATGGCGCCAGCAAACATATACACGGCTACTGCGAGCAGCAGGTCATAGATCATTGCCCCTAAGCGGCGGAAGAATCCTGCACGGGGGAAGTTAGCATGTTCAGCATTTAACATCTGCAATCCTAATTCTAAATGGATAAATGACGATAAGGCTTAAGCCTCGGGTTCTTCATCGCGTACAAAGTGGATATTGCTAAACCCAAAGCGCGCAAATTCGACCTTGCGATAGTCTTTTTCGGCCTTGGCTCCTTTGCGTGAGGTCATGGCAATTTGTTGTTCCATCGCGAGAAACCTGGTTAAGTCTATGCCTTCGGCTTCGGCCACGGCTTCGTATAAATCGCGGTGTTTATCATAACTAAAGGCGATGGTTTTCGTCTCACCTTTGAAGGTGTAAGTCACTTGACGCGCCATGGTTCTCTCCTGAAAAAGTCCTGAAATAAGTCTGGAATTAGTTAAATTCGCTTCTAAAAATAAAATACACCGCCCCGAGAATACACAGGCCAGCCCAGAGATAGTCGAGTTTGAGCGGTTCCTTCATATAGAAATAGGCGAAGGGCACAAACAAGCTTAAGGTGATGACTTCCTGCAGGATTTTTAATTGGCCGACATTCATCACTGTGTAGCCGATGCGGTTAGCGGGCACTTGCAGTAGGTATTCAAATAAGGCGATGCCCCAACTGACTAAGGCGGCAATAATCCAAGGCTTTGAGCCTAAGGATTTTAAATGCCCATACCATGCAAAGGTCATAAAAATATTGCTAAGACAGAGTAAACCAATAGTCGTTAGGGTGGGGTTCATCATTCTTCTCGATGATTAAGCTTATAAATCATATACATTGCATCGTCGGTATAGCTGCCAAGGCATTTCTCAATGTCTTTAGGTTTAAAGCCCATTTTACGCCAGTAGCTATCGGCACCTTGTACCGCGACCAGAGAGAGGGAGCTTAAGTTAAAGCGATCCGCGAGTTGCTTTAAGCGCATTAGGGCCTTTGAGCCTGCGCCTAAACCTTGGGCCTTTACCGAGATGGCAATATCGTGCAGATACAAGGTATCAGCTTTAGGTAACTGAGTGATGGGTTCATACAGTGCGGGAGGCATATTGGTGGTCCAAGGGTGGGCGAGGCAATAGCCCACCACCGACTCATTCACCTCAAACACAAAGCAGGATTGAGGTGAAACGTGCCACTTGCTTTGCAATACATGCAGGGGTTCAGGATCCAGTTGGGAGTAACATTCTTCCTGGATCTGTAAAATAGCATCCCAATCCTCTGGGGTGATTGCACGCAGTAACATGGTCGACCTTTTTCCGTCCAAAACAGTGTGAATAAATAAGTTGGGGATTATATACCCAAATCGCAGCAAAAGCTTTGAAACTCGCCAGTGCTGCGATTATCTCGGCTGCTTACGGCGTTTACTCCAAATAACGTTGCTTCAAATGTTTGGCAAGATACAGGCTATTGAGCGGCTCACCTGTGGCTTGAATGATGAGTTCATCCGTTGTCAGTAATGAGCCTTTGGACCAAATATGTTGACCAAGCCAGTCAAATACTTGGGATAACTGCCCATTATCGATAAGGTTTTCAATCGGGCCTAAGCTTCGCTCCAGCGCAAAACGGCATTGGGCTGCATACATGGCGCCTAAGGTATAACTTGGGAAATATCCCAATTCACCTACGGCCCAATGGATATCCTGCATGCAACCATCGCGATAGTTACCATCGGTATTGATCCCGAGCAGTTGTTGCATCTGGCTTGACCAAAAATCGGGGAGATCATCCACGCTCAAGCTGCCGTCGACAAAGGCTTTTTCGGCTTCAAAGCGCAATAGAATGTGGCAAGGGTAAGTGACTTCATCGGCATCGACACGGATAAGCCCGGGATTGACGCGGGTATAGTGTCTTGCCAAGTCTTCGGCGCTAAACTCGCAGCCCAAATGCTGTTTAATCAGTGGTTGCAGTTGGCGTAAAAACGCGGGATTGGCACCGAGCTGCATTTCACAAAATAAGCTTTGGCTCTCATGGACGCCCATGGAGCGAGCCAATCCGGCGGGCTGACCGCGCCATTGTTTCGGTAAGCCCTGCTCATAACGGGCGTGGCCAGTTTCATGCACTATGCCCATGATGGCGCTGCTAAAATCGGCTTCATTATAACGTGTCGTGATGCGTACATCGCTTGGCACTCCACCACAAAATGGGTGGCTGCTGATATCGAGCCTGCCATGGTTAAGGTCGAACCCTAAATAGGCCATCACCGCTTGGCCGAGGGCTTGCTGTGCCTGGATTTCGAAGGGGCCGTTAAGGGTAAGCTTGGGTTCACTGGCTTGTTTTGCAAGCACATCTTGGATAAGACTAGGTAACCACGTTTTTAAGTCGCCAAAGGTCTGCTCAAGCTTTGCTGTGGTCATGCCGGGCTCAAATTTATCGAGCAGGGCATCATAGGGAGAGATGTTAAGGGCCTGCGCGCGAATTAAGGCTTCTTCCCTCGCGAGGGAAATCACCGCTTTTAGATTCGGTTTAAAACCTTGCCAATCATTGTTTTTGCGTTGCTCGCGCCAGGCATTCTCACACTGGTAGGCCATTTTCGTTTTGGCCTGTACCAGCTCACCCGGCACTAAGGTCGCCTGTTGATACTGATACTGCATTTCCCTCAGATTGGCCTGTTGCTCTGGGCTCAGCGCCTCTTGTGTGGCAAGTGCAAGGTTATCGCCAAGCTCTGGCGCCGTTTTAAGGCTGTGGATATGTAACGCCAGCTCTGCCATCGCATCGCCACGCTCGCTGCCGCCACCGAGGGGCATCATGGCGGCCTGATCCCAATCACCAAGCGCACTAAAATGTTCAAAATGTGAAATTTTCTGGAAATGGGCCGTGAGTTTATCGTAACTTGGCGTAGGTTCTTTGCTGTTCATAGCGGTATCCATAGACTCAATCTTAAGGTGCTGTCGTTATCTATTAGCACGAAAAAATAACAATAACAGGATGATAATATCATGCAGCCAAAATCACATCACACTAAAACCCTTAAAGTCATGACCATGGCGCTGTTGGTCGGTTTATCTAGCGCCGCCCATGCCGGAGCCGAGAGCTTTGCGCCTGGAACCGCTATCCCCGAATTTGGTCAAGTGGCTAAGGTCGAAAGCAACCTTGCGATCCCTGCGGGGATGAAGTTTAAGGTGGCATTCGATATGAGTAAGGCGGCCGATGTCGGCCAAGTGAATCGTCAGCTCGACAGCCTTGCCCGTTTTATTAATATGCACGTGGCGGCTGGCGTGAAAGAAAGCGATATTGAGCTAGCGATGGTGGTGCATGGCAGTGCCGTTGGCGATTTAGCCGATGATAGCTTTTATGCCAAGCAGCACAACGGGGCGCAAAACCCCAATAAAGCCTTAGTGAAAACCTTAGTGGCCCATGGGGTGAAGTTTTATATCTGTGGTCAGAGCGCCGCTTATTTTGACTTATACAACGCTTCTTTGTTACCGGGCGTCGATATGGCCCTGTCTGCGATGACAGCCCATGCGATTCTGGCGCAGCAAGGATTTAGTCAAAATCCGTTTTAGGGTAAATTTTTTGTTTGGAAACTAGGCTCGCCTTGCTATTCTGTCACTCGTAAGTTGATAATTACAGTGAAGTAAATGGAATGCTGTATCGTTCAAGGAGATGACTATGTGGGCGTTTTTAGTTGAACAGCCTAACCTACCTTACACTATTGCCTTCGCCTGCGTGCTTGTCCTTGGTGTGTTTGAAGCCTTAGCCCTAGTGATAGGGTTAAGCATGATGAGTGCGCTCGACCAATGGGTGCCCGCCGATGTGGATTATGATGCCGATATTGGCGGTTCTGGCCTGACAGGGATTGCGGGCTGGCTATGTCTAAATCGATTACCCTTACTTATCTGGTTTGTGCTGGCACTGACCAGTTTTGCGATAGTCGGTTATATTGCAAATTACCTGAGCCTGTTATTCACGGGCGTCTTGTTACCGCAACTCTTCACCTTACCGATTGCTGTGGTTGGCAGTGCGTTTGCCTGTCGCTATCTCGGGCGGATCTTGGCCGATTTACTCCCTAAGAATGAGTCCACCGCCATATCCCTTGATGATTTAAGTGGTTATGTCGGTACTATCACCTTAGGCTGCGCCATGAAGGGCATGCCTTCGGAAGCCGTGGTGCGCGATAAACATCAACAAAAACATTATGTATTAGTCGAACCCGAAACCTCGGGTATCGAGTTTGCCAGTGGCACGCAAGTGGTGCTGTTAAAACGAGAAGGAAGAGTCTGGTCTGTGACTCGCTTTGATAATTAATTTTCCAAAGCCATTAACGAAAAAGGAAAGCAAATGGATGTGTTAAATGATGTAACCAGTTCGAGCAACTTCGTGTTGTTAGTTGCCGGAATGGTATTGATTGGCCTGATTGTGATTGGTCTGATTTTCGCCAAATTATATAAACGTGCGACGAAGGAAATGGCCTTTGTACGTACGGGGTTTGGTGGTGAAAAAATTATTAAGGACGGCGGCGCAATCGTCTTACCCGTGCTGCATGAAACCATAGCAGTAAATATGAATACCCTGCGCATCGAAGTGGAGAAAACCCAAAAAGATGCGCTGATCACTAAGGATAGAATGCGTGTCGATGTGAAGGCCGACTTCTATCTGCGTGTTGCGCCCAATGCCGAAGGCATTTCAATGGCGGCACAAACCTTAGGTACCCGTACCACGCGTGTGGAAGAGCTGAAAAAGCTGATGGAATCTAAGTTTGTTGACGTGTTACGTGCGGTCGCCGCGGAAATGACCATGACTGAGATGCACGAGCAGCGCGCCGATTTCGTCCAGCGGGTACAGAATAACGTCGCCAACGATCTCGAGAAAAACGGGCTAGAACTCGAATCCGTGTCGTTAACGGGTTTTGACCAGACTGATCTGCAATTCTTTAATGAAAATAACGCATTCGACGCCGAAGGTCGTGCGCGTTTAGCCAAGATCATCGAAGAAAAACGTAAAGAGACCAACGATATCCAGCAGGAAAACCGCATCAAGATCGAGCAGCGTAACCTAGAGGCTGAAAAAGAATCGCTGGAGATTGAAAAGGCCGAAGAAGAAGCGCGTCTGGTGCAGCAGCAGTCACTCGAATTTAAGCGTGCCGAGCAGAAAGCGGAAATTATTAAGCAAAAAGAAAACAAGTCCCGTGAAGAACGTGAAGCTGAGATTGCCAAAGAGCGCGCAATCGAAACAGCGGAAATCGAAAAGACTAAAGACATCGAAACCCGCGAGATTGAAAAGCGCAAATCTATCGAACAGGCCCGTATTCAACAGCAACGTGATATCGAAGTTGCCGAGCAGGAAAAACACATCGCGGTAGCCGCGAAGTCGGAAGAAGAGTCTGCTGCCCGTGCCCGCGCCGCCGAAGCGGAAAAAACCAAGGTAGAGAAAGAAGAAGCGGTTATTACGGTGCGCCAAGTGGCTGAGGCGAATCGTCGTAAAGAGATTGAAGTGATCGACGCTCGCAAAGAAGCGGAGCGCGATGCGGTAGGTGTGACGGTACAAGCCGAGGCGGAAAAACGTGCCGCCGAAGACAGATCGAGCGCGATTCTGATTGAAGCCCGCGCCAGTGCCGATGCGAAAAAACTGCAAGCTGAGGCCGACGAGAAGGTCTATGCCGTTGAAGCGGCGGGTAAACAAGCTCTGTATGAAGCCGAAAACGTGCTGCGTGATGAGCAAATTGCGCTGCAAAAATCCCTCGCTATCTTAAAAGCACTGCCTGAGATTGTCGCGCAGGCGGTTAAACCGCTGGAAAATATCGAAGGTATTAAGATCCTTCAAGGTTATGGCGCCGGTAATCAATTGGCATCGGGAGCCGATGGCGCAGTCGCACATCAAGGCGGTATCGCCGAGCAAGTCACCAGCGCCGCGTTAAACTACCGCGCCAATGCGCCAGTGGTGGATGCCATGCTGCGAGAGTTAGGCTTAGTGCAATCTGAGTCTGGCACCTTAAATGACTTACTGAATGGCAATAATGCCTTAACCGCTGAAGCCTTAAATGTAGTGAAATCTGCCAATAGCGGATTAAATGGTTATAGTCAGCAACATGCTGCGATTGAACCAAAGATAAGTAATTGATCTTAATGGTTTAGATTAAAGCGCCTGCGGGCGCTTTTTTTATGCCTGAAATCGCAGCACCAATTTGTAGTATTCCACTATTACCCTAAATTTAATGGTCGGAGTAGAGTGAAATCCGATTTTGCGTTTTCCCTTATCGAATAAAAGGAGTTTCTCATGGCCAATATTTTGATCATCGCCGGTGATTTTGTTGAAGATTATGAGCTAATGGTACCGTTCCAAGCCCTGCAAATGGTGGGCCACAGCGTAACGGTTGTCTGCCCTGATAAAGTGGCGGGACAAACCATTAAAACGGCAATCCATGACTTTGAAGGCGACCAAACCTATACCGAAAAACCAGGGCACTTATTTGCTCTAAATGGCAATTTTGTCGGTACCAACGCCAGTGATTTTGATGCGCTGCTGCTTCCCGGTGGTCGTGCACCTGAGTATTTACGCCTAAACCCTGCGGTGATTGCCTTGGTGGCGGAATTTGCCGCCCAAGATAAACCTATTGCGGCCATTTGCCATGGCGCGCAGTTACTGACGGCGGCCGATGTGGTACGCGGTAAGAAAGTGTCTGCCTATCCAGCTTGCGCGCCCGAAGTGAAACAAGCGGGCGCCGAGTACTGTGATATTGAGGTGACTGCGGCAATCACCGATGGCAAGTTAGTCACAGCGCCCGCATGGCCTGCGCATCCTGCATGGTTGGCGCAGTTCAACAAGTTATTGAATTAACGATATTCATCCTGCCTTATTTATGGCATAACAGTTCGGGTAGAGGCTTAAGTTGAATATCCGCTGTGGACTTAAGCTAAGCGCAATGCTGGAACAAAGCGCAATCGCCGCTTGGGGAGTAATATTGTGTGTGAAATCTATTCCGGTGCCGAACCCGAACTGTTTGAACTCAAAACCCGCTCCATTCGAATCGATGGTGTCGTGACGAGCGTGCGGCTCGAGGCGATTTTTTGGCAGATTATTGAAGAGATTGCCGAAGATGCTGAGCTGAGTGTGGCGGTGTTTTTAACCCGTATTTACCGTGAAGTGTTAACTAGGCAGGGCGAAGTGGCTAACTTTGCCTCTTTGCTGCGGGTTGCCTGCACCACCCATCTGAATCAGGGGCAGCGTTTGGTGTTAAAACCTAAGGTTGCGCTAAACGCGACATCCTCTTAAGTATCCATTTCAACTTTGCTGTTTGCAAAATACAAAGCTTGCCGCGTTATTGCAGAGCCATTTTCTGGTGAGCACTTGGAAACATGCGCTTTTATCGGTTTAGCTGGCAAAGGCTTGGGTGTATTTCTGGATAATCTGTTCCACTTTTCCATCGGCTTTTAGCTGTGCTATCGCGTGATTGAGTGCGGGCAGTAGATCGGCATGCTCCTTACGTAGCCTTAACACCAATACGCCATCGGAATGCACTGCGGCCAATCCAACGGGGATCTTAAGCTTGTTCGACCAATATAAGGCGGGATAGTTACCCGAGATAATGGCCGTGATGCGGTGTTTATCCAATGCCTTAATCAGTTCTTGCTCCGAGGTAAAATCGACACGGATAAACTCTTTGTCGTCGTGGTACAAATATCCCCTGACGGTACCGATTTGCTTACCTTTAATTTCAGCGACTTCCTTAAAGGATTCGACATTCTCGGGTCTGGTCACCACGTATTCTGTGATGGGCATAATGGGATCGGATTTTACGAATAAGGGGCCAAAGTCTTGATCTGCAAACCAACTTGGGCTGACCACATCAAAGTCTAACTGGCCAGTTTCAAGGGCGTTGTTCGTCCGTTTGGGTGGCAAGGACAGGTTTTCGCCCTCGATATTGGCTAAGGATAAAATCAGCGGGATTAACTCAGACACCATGCCAGGGGCTTCGGGTTGGTTAGCAATAAAATAGGGATACCAAGAATAGGAGCCGGTGATGTTGTACTTGAGTAATTGGGCAAAGGAAGAGGGAGCAAAGAGTAGCAGTAACAAAATGGCGTTTACTCGCCAACGATAGGAAATACCAGCTTTACGCATCTTGTCCTTCACTCCTTGGTTGAACGAGCTTCGCAGTGACTGCGCTACATTTTATCTTGTCATTGTGAAAAAATTGTTATCTGTAACGCAGTTTTCCTATTCAAGCAGCTTTTTAGGCTTAAGCCAAGAGTTGGCATAAGGCTGGCAGCTGATTGTGCGGGTAAATTTGATAGGTTTTATGGTGCTTAATCAGGCTGGTTTTTTTATTACCTTGGCTGATAAGCAGCCCGTGGGAGAGGGCGATTTGAGTCAACTGCTGCTCATCGGCGCGGACATATAAGTTGATCGGTTTGATGAGCTGATTATCTCTGATATGTTGAGTAAATTCTTTCATATCAATCACTAAGCTCGATTGGCCATCGGCGTCCAGCTTAAGTTTGGTGTTAATTTCGGTGTCAGTAAACACTAGCCATTCGAGCTGAGTTAACTCGGCAATCATAGCGTTTAATGATGTACCTAATTCGACGTGCGAGTTTTCAACGCTTTGATACTGTTGAACAATTCTCTCCAATAACCGCTTAAGTTCGGCACCAGCACCTTGGCTGCGAGCCATACGGATCCATGCAGTGAGATCGTCGGCCACCAGTTTAGAGAAACGCTTTTCTTTGAGCGCCTCGACCATCCAGTTGCACAAAAAATGACTCTCTTGCGCAGGCGTGCGTTGGGCTTTTTTAGCTTGGGCTGAGGCGGTTAAATCGGCAAGGCCCGCGCGAGCGAGTTCGAGTACGGCTTGGTTATAGGTTTGAGAATTCATTGTGGCTCCGCCGCGGGCTAAAGGATTGATCTAATGGAACGTGTAGTATCGATTGCGGCCAAGCTAGTTTAGCAAAGCAGCCGCTAAATCGATAACGATTCTTCGCGGCTGTTTGGACGGGGGATGGATTATTCTGGTGCTCCGACGAGGCTGGCGGCCGTCAGAATCAACTTAGGTGCGGGTCTCACCTTATAGTTGGGATTCACATATTGGAAATGGATTAATCCTTGAGTGTCAGCGATATAAATTGCCGGAACAGGCAGAACTAAGCGTTTATCGCCTTCGGGCGTTGTCCACAGTGGGTTATCCAGTTTTAAGCGACTCAGATAAGTATCAGTGACTTGTTTGCTAGTGTAAAAGGCAAGGCCAAAGGCTTGCGATGCCTGCATTTTTTCATCGGAAAGTAGCTGGTATTTAAGCTCGTTTTTTGCGGCCGATGCCTTTAACTGTGCGGGCGTATCAGGGGAAATCCCCACCAGTTGAAAGCCCATGTCGATAAGTTTAGGTTCGATGGCTTTTAGTTGCCCCATTTGGTTGTTGCAAAACGGGCACCAGCCGCCACGGTAAAAGAAGAAAATGGTTGGTTTTTGTGCGGTTAATTTTGCTAAATCAACGCTTTGGCCATTCATGTCTTGCAAAGTAATTGTGGGAATTTGTTCGCCATTGAGCAGTGGGCTAACCGAATATTCATCCTTAGCGATAGGTTGAGCTAGCGTGGTAAAACTGCCGAGCAGTAGGCTGGTGGTCAGTAAGAATCGCTGTAGTAGGGACGGCATAAGTAATCTCTCTGTGTTATGGGTTATTCTATCGATTCAAGCGATTGGCTCTGGTTTGTACGCTTGTTGGGTCGTGAATGGGGAAGACAGTTATAAGAACGGCGAATGCAGCAATTTATTGCAGTGTGTATCCAGATTTCGTGGTGTTTTTAAAGCAATGTTGCTCAATCACCCTCGAGCTCGTTTTAGTCTCATATAAGTCAATGGTGTGAGCCGATAACGTGGGCTAATTGAGTGAGCTAATCGAGTCTGCTAATTAACTGAGATAAGGTGGGGCGCAAAACGCGAAAGTGATAGTATTGCCACCGCCTTGAAAGGCTGAAATGATATTTGGTAATTTTTTCAGTAGGAAAGCCGTAAATGGATAAGGGATTATTTAACGCGTTAAAGAAAGTCTATTATAAAAAGTCGTACCGCAAAGACGAGCATGGTTACCAACAAAGAATCGATAATGGCGATGTGTTTGATGTCGATACGGGAACTTATATCTACTCCTATCAAGGTCTAACTGATGCCGAAATCGCATTGATTGAACAGAGTGGCTATCCGGTCAACGACAGGGTTAACCTGAGCCATGATGATGTGGTGCTCGGCTATAAAGCGATACTAAAGCAGCCGAATCTTTCCCTCGAAAATGTACTGGCGGCCTATTTATGTGGTTTTTCAAGCCTCCCTCGCGGTCGTCAACCCATTCTCAGTTATTTGTTTGCTAAGGCGTTACCAGAACATTCGATGGCAACCGATAGTGACATTTGTCCTGTGTGTTCCATCAAGCGCGTTAACTGGATTGAGCAGGGACAAAAAATCTTTTCCTGTTACGCTGGCAGTGTGTGGAACGAGCGCTGGGCGCACAATCTCATAGAATTACAAGAATTTTGTACGCTATCGCCTTGTAAACCCAGTGCAGAGGATGTGGCCATCTTCAGTGCGTTAATTGAAGCTATCCGTCAGGCTCCTTTAGATGAAACACCCGGAAAACTCGAGCAAAGGGTGAAGAAAACCAAGATTATCCCCAATTTTAATAAGTACAGTTTCCGTGGCCAACTGATGGTGTTAGCAGAGCTTGGCATCATGCCAAATTCCTATGTTACGCCGCTTTATGAGGCATTTACGCCATTTGAGGATATCTGCAATATCAAATATCCCGGCAGTATTCGCTCTGACATCATCTTACCGCTTGCGGGCTGGCGCGGCGAAAATCCCATTGATGAGCAAAGGCTTAAACAGTTATTTGGTGGTTTTTTGGAATAAGTGATCGGCCTCAGTTCCGTGGGCTAAGTATTGAGTCAATGAGGCTGTAGAGAACTTGCTGATTCAGTCCGTTTAGAGTTCGGACTGAGATAAGCCATCTTTAGAGCGAGTCACTCTGATAGCTTATGGCTTGTAGCTCATTATTTCGGCTCAATAAAAAAGCGTCCCTTGGGACGCTTTCTTGCTTTTATAATGAGACTGACTGGCGAAGCGGTATCACCTATGTCAGGTGTTTATTTCAGCTTTTTTGCCTTGCTTGGGGCTTGGCCAACTTTCATTTTTACGCGGCGGCCCTGCATGCTTTTTTCGGCAATGATCTGCTCGCTCACGTTGTCGAGTCGCTGTTGTTTCTTGGCAAAACTGCGGCGGGTTTGTAGCTGCTTTAACAGCAAGTCGCGGCTACCAACTTCGTATCCGGGAACGGTAATACGACGAATTTTTTGGCCGATAAGCTTTTCAATATCCGCTAAGGTGCGCTCTTCTTCACGGCTCACAAATGAAATTGCGACCCCAGATTTACCCGCGCGGCCGGTGCGGCCAATACGGTGCACATAGTCTTCGGCGAGGAAGGGTAAGTCGAAGTTGACCACATACTCAAGGCTTGGGATATCTAAGCCACGGGCGGCGACTTCGGTGGCGACTAAGACGCGTACCTTACCCGACATAAACTCACGCAGTGCGCGGCGACGGCTACCTTGCGCCTTTTCACCGTGGACGACTTCAGAGGGAATGCCGTCTAAATTCAATTCTTTCACTAAGGTGTCGGCCGCATCGCGCGTCGCGGTAAAGACTAACACTTGTTGCCAGTTCTTCTTACCAATCAGTTCGGATAAGAGTTCGCGCTTACGGCGCTGCTCAACCGGATACACCACTTGGCTCACGGTATCAGCGGTGGTGTTTTGCTTGTCGGCGCTGATGACTTGAGGCTTGACCATCATGTCGTTGGCCAGTTTTTTTACTGCGCTCGAGAAAGTGGCCGAGAACAATAGGTTTTGACGCTTCTTATTCACCGCTTGGAGGATTTTTTGAATATCCGCATTAAAGCCCATGTCTAACATACGGTCGGCTTCATCGAGCACTAAAAAGTCGATGCTAGAGAGGCTTAAATTACAGGCGGTAAGGTGCTCGAGCAAACGGCCCGGCGTTGCGACAATAATATCGGCACCGCGTTTAAGTTTTTGCGCCTGAGTCTCAACCTTTACACCGCCGTAAATGGTTAACACGCTGAAATTTAAATACTTGCTGTAGGCTTCAACATTGTCGGCGACTTGAGCTGCGAGCTCGCGAGTCGGCGTTAAGATTAATACCCGCGCGTTCGATTTTAAGGTCTCGCTGGGATTTTCTGCCATCTTTTGCAGAATAGGTAATGCGAATGCCGCCGTTTTACCTGTGCCCGTTTGCGCGCTGGCGAGCACATCTTGCCCGCGGCGGATGGCGGGGATCGCTTGCTGCTGAATAGGTGTCATTTTTTGATAACCGCAATCTGAGATAGCGCGTAAAATCTCGGGGCAAAAACTAAAAGATTCAAATCTCATTTTGGATTCCTGTTGTTCACTTATTCAATCACTCAAACGCCATGACTCGAATGCAATCACTTTAACACCTGAGTCAAACCATCATGCGCTTGGTTACGCATTTCCCCATCCAGTATTTTTCTGCACGGAGAGCATAAAAATGGCGGGCGCGGAGTATAGCAAAATTTTCGGTTAAAACCTGTACTTTTTAACCTTTTGGGCTTTTATGACGCAGTGTTAGTAGGTTTTGATATGGATAAAGGCGTGGGAAAGGCTGAGGAGAGCGTCTCGCACCATTGCCTGCATCGACAATGGTGCGGTAGGCATGTTAACCAAAGGCGCGGCGCAGGCCGAGTGCCTTTTCGGCGTTTTGCTTGAGGTGATTGGCTGCATCACCAATTTGATGGGTTGCCGCGAGGTTTTCGCTGCTGGTTTGGGTAATGGAGTGAATGTTGTTAGTGATTTCATGCACCACTTGACGCTGCTGATCGGCGGCCACCGCGTTTTGCTGAGCAAAGGTGTGGATCTCACTCACCTCTTGGTAAATGGTGTTGACGTTTTCGGCGGAGGTTTGAATATCGTTAGCGCACAGCTCGGCATGTTGCCGACTTTGCTCCATCTCCTTCGCCCAGGCATTTAGCATGCTGAACATCTTGTCGACGCTTTGGGAAATACTGTTGGTCGATAATTGGGTACGGCTCGACAGTGCGCGTACTTCGTCGGCTACCACCGCAAACCCACGGCCTTGCTCACCTGCGCGAGCCGCCTCAATCGCGGCGTTGAGCGCGAGCAGGTTAGTCTGTTCGGCAATCGAGTCAATCTCGCCCATGGCACTGGCCACCCGTTCGGCTTCTTTATTGAGTTGATGGGCATTATTGGCTGCATCGGCCACGGATTTGGCTAATTGCTCAACTTTTTGGGTGTTGGCCTTCATATTGGCGCTGCTTTTCAGGCAGAGATCGTAGGCGGTGTTGATGCTGGTCGAGGTCAGTTGAGTATTTTGTGCGACCTCGGCAATGGTTGAGCTCATTTCTTCCATCGCACTGGCGAGTTGCTCAAGCTGGTTTTTCTCTTGATCTAGGCTGACATAGGTTTGTTCTGTCGTCACCACCAGCTGGTCGGCAATCGCATGTAAGTGGTGGGCCTGATCTTGGGTGCGGCCAAGCACGCCGTTCATCTTGGCTTGCAATAGGATCAATTGGAAATCGAGAATCGATGAAGTGTCGGCGCCCGAGTAGATGTAGCGACTGATCGAGTCATATTTCTCTTGCATTTCAACCAATTTGGCTGGAATGCGGAAGGCTTCATCGTAGAAAATGGCCAGATTGAGGCTCATTAAAATCGCCCCTGCGAAAATCACACCCCAACCCCAAAAGTAACCTGCAATCAGTAACCCTGTGGTGGCCACCACGGCTGACACAAATCGTTTTTGCATCAAACTCAGCGGCTTAGTTATGGGTTTGTTTTGCACTAATCTGCGGTATATATCCGTGGCTTTACTGACATAGGCCGCCTGCGGCTGGATACGCACCGACTGATAGCCGATGATAGTCCCATTCTCAAACAGTGGAGAGACAAAGGCATCGACCCAATAGAAACCGCCATTCTTACAGCGGTTTTTGACTATGCCTCGCCAGGATTGGCCGGATTTCAGCTTTTCCCACATTTCTTTGAAGGCGGCGCTGGGCATATCTGGGTGGCGCACTTTGTTGTGGGGTTGGCCGATTAGCTCTTCGGCAGTGTAACCCGATACTTCGGCAAAACGTTGATTCACATAGGTAATGATCCCACGAGTATCCGTTGTGGAAATCAATTCGTCTTGTGGTGTGAGGCGGACTTCTTGTGCGTTACTGTGGAGTTGACTGGTTTTACTGCGGCTAGGGTTACTCTGGCTCATTTAGTGTGTCCATTCAGGGCCGATACGACTTTTTGGGTAAATGTAACTGGTAAAACGGGTGCCAGCTCTCATTTGGGCCGGCTTATTATGTGATAATGGTATCATTTTTGTGTGGTTATTGGAGAGCGGTTTTTTGCTTTATCCGCAACAAAAGTAATGTTTTATTGCTTTTATAAGGTTTTGCAAACGTTAGTGTTTTTATCTTAAAGAAAACGATTTTTTATCCTGTTTAATGGTTGATTTTGTGTTTTATCCGCTATCGATACTTGTGTGATTACCTTAAAACTTGACCTGTTACCTAAAGATTGGCCGTTAACACTTCAATCTCTTATCTTGTGGTAGCAGCATAAGGGACAAAACGGATGCTACATAGCTAAGTGCAATTGTGAACTCGATGCTCGACATTGCCAATCCATATGCCTTCGTCTTACCTAGCAAATGGTCGTTCACATAAGAACGAACTTAAGCCATAAAATTCATGCGCTTAGTTTCTTTGAATTGCGCGAAAAGAGGTGAGCCAGAGCTAGGGCTGATACATTGAGCCGAAAACGGTCATTGAATGTTGACTGAGCAACCCTCTTCCTAACGATTCACCTCTGAGTTTAAGGGCTAATATGTTCGCTAAAAAAACAGGCCGAAACTGGCTTTCATACGAAATGATGACTATACCTATTAAATAAATTTAATAGGCTTTGAGAATAAGAATGAACTCAAATAATGAGCCAAATTATACATAATTTAATTCTATTTAAACGATAGTGTATTCAGCAAATTCATTTGGTTGTATTTATTCGTCTTGAGTTTTATTTTGGCGATTAAATGTTATTCGGTTGAAATGGTTAAGTATTCAATAGGAAATAAAATGAAGTTCAGTCATAAGATTGTTGCAGCATCCTCAGTACTATTGTTATTGACGGTCGCCTTATTAACGACAACCCAATATTTTACCATTCAAAAAGAAATGAAGTCGCAGCTTGAAACGAGCGTCACCGAAATTGTCGACGGCGTTCGTAATACTGTGTCCTCAGAAATTGAAGCCCGTAAAAAAATTGCCGCTTATACCACGAGTTTAATCGAGCAAGACCTCGAGCCAGAACACATATCGTCGGTCATTAACCTTCCTGTTGTTAAAAACACCTTTTTACTTGTCGGTTTTGGTTACGAAAAAGACGGCAGCAATATTAATAATGACCCGACTTGGGACCCAGGATCTGGTTGGAACCCAAGAGTTCGCCCTTGGTATACGGACGCAAAACAATCTGACAAGTTGATTATTACAGCGCCTTATGCCGATTCTGCATCAGGGGAGATACTTGTCTCCATCGCTACCCCTGTCAAGGATAAAGGCACGTTTATTGGCGCTATTTTTTATGATGTTAGCCTTGCTGGTTTAGCAAAGCTTGTGAATGAAGTTGAGCTATTTAATGCGGGCTATGTATTTATTATTTCTGGCGATGGAACCACTATCGCGCATCCCGATGCAAAACGAAATGGTTTACCTATGAGTGATTTCTTACCCAATATCAAGGTGATGGAGCGTCCTCAAAAAGTCACTCTCGATGGTAAAAACTATACCCTTGGATTCTCTCGAGTATCAGGGGAAGATTGGTATGTCGGTGTTATTTTAGATGAGGCTATTGCCTATGCTGCGGTTACAAACTTACGTAATAGTTCAATTTTTTATTCTGTGGTCGCCTTAATTATCAGTATCACAGTATTGCTGTTTTTAATAACGAGTTTAATGCGGCCATTACAGACATTAAATAATGCCATTCAAGATGTTGCTTCGGGTGAAGGTGATTTAACTAAACGCTTAAATACCAAAACTGACGCTGAGTTTTCATCTTTGGCGATTGGGTTTAATACCTTTACGAATAATTTGCAGCAATTAATTATTGAATCTAAGTCCATTGGACAAGAAATCCATAAAAGCTCCGAAATAACCTCATTAGAGTTACAGCAATCTACGGATGCGATGAACTCACAACTACATGAACTCGAACAGCTTGCAACCGCAATGCACGAAATGGCAACGACCTCATCCGATGTTGCCCGTAATGCTCAAGGTGCTTCTTCTGCGGCTAAAGAGGCGGATGAGGCAACGGGGGTGGGGTCCAAAGTCGTGAGTGAAACCACCGATGCGATTAATGCCCTATCATCGAGAATCGACATGGCGGTGTCTGAAGTCAACGCATTGGGCGCTGCAACGGATAACATTGCCACTATTTTGAAAGTGATTAATGACATTGCTGACCAAACGAACTTATTGGCCTTAAACGCGGCGATTGAAGCGGCAAGGGCGGGGGATTCTGGCCGTGGTTTTGCGGTGGTCGCCGACGAAGTTCGAACACTCGCTCAAAGGACTCAACAGTCGACAACGCAAATTCGCTCTATGATAGAGCAGCTTCAGGCAGGCGCCCGTGCGGTGACCGATGTGATGAGTCAAAGTAAAGATAATGCCAAAGATGCCGTAATGCGTGCACAGGGCGCCAATACGGCGTTGGATAAAATTCGTGAAGCCATCATGCAGATCAGCGATATGAATCTGCAGATTGCCTCCGCAGCCGAAGAACAAAGCTTGGTTGCTGAGGAGATTAATAACAACACTATTAGAATTAAAGATTTATCCGTTCAGGTGTCGAATGTCGCGGTCAATGCTAGTACAGCGATGCATACGCAAACTAAGTACATCAAAGAACAAGATACGATTCTGAACAAATTCATTGTGTAGCGTGATTGCCAATCTTTTAGCTTGCAACTAAGAGCGGCTACGACTCGCTGTGATCTGTTGGTAAGTGCTGTTTTTGAATAGTGCCGTTCTACATATGGCCGTTTTACATGGAGTCATTTCATATTAAGGACATTTAGCATAAGGACATTAATACAGTGCTATTGAATGCTTTGGCATGTTATGGATTTTCCCGTCGGCCTGACGGGTTGCACCTGAGTGTTTGACTTGGCGTTTAGCCTAAATTCAGCTGGTCATTGATGTACCTTGAAGTGAAGCATTCATGAACCCCAGAGGTTGGCAACTTCGGGTCGCTTGAGTCTATCAATCATGATTTTATCCCGTCTTCGGGACGGAAAATATGAATATAGGAAGGCACTCATCATGAGTAGAATCGTACAGTTACTATTAGTTAGTCTGCTTCCTGTCACTATGCAGGTTTATGCTCAAACCACGGAAGAAGCTGAACGATTGCAACAGCTTGAGCAAAGAGTTAAGGAATTGGAGCAACAGGCAAAATCGACCCAGCAACCTAGCCCGACAATGCAGTCCTCCTTGAGTAATAGCCAGTTTTCCCTATATGGTTCATTTCGCCCCACCTTAGAATACCAAGACAAGGCGGACGACCAATGGGACATCGGTGATGCGCTTTCGCGTTTGGGCGTAAAAGCAGAAACCGAATTTGCGCCTAATTGGCGCGCCATTGCCCGCGGCGAATGGAAAATTCGTCTCGACGATAATGGGCGGTTCGGTGAGGCCCGCCTCGCCTTTGCGGGGATAGCCTCTCCCTATGGTCAGCTGACTTTTGGCCGTCAACGCCCAGTGCAATATACGTTAGTGGCTGAATATATTGATGTGTTTAATAACGCTAATAGTCCATTTGGTTACAATCAAGAAAGTCCTTTCTTTGTTAATAATGCACTGATATACGAAGTGAAATTCCAACCTGTCACTTTTATGGCATCTGGTATTTTTGATGGTAATGCTGGTGGCAGCGGTGCAGATGCGGTGAATGTCGGTGCAGGCTTTGATAAGTATGGCGTTCATTTTGGTATCGCATATTTGCAGCAGGATACTTATACCGGCGAGGTGAAAACGGGGGAGGAGCAGCTCACAGGCGGGGTTATCTCCTATGAGTTTAATAATGGTATTTATGCCGCAGTGGGTTATCAAAATAAGGAATACAAGTTTGATATGGGTGATAACCGTACTGGCAGTACCTTTGATAGTGCGTTAGCTATCCCATTTGGCAATGCCTATAAACTGAAGCTAGGCTACTTTTGGTTTAAAGATGGGATAGAGGATAGTACGAGTCTGGATTATGACGGCTATAACCTCACCTTAGAATGGCAAGCGGCGAGCAATGTGCGCTTGCATCTAGAATGCCTGCAACAAAACAACGATGAACGTGAAGATGACACTATTTTTGCCTTAGGTGTTCGCTATGACTTTGATTTGAACTGGAAGATTTGATGGTTAGTTGTTTATTCAAAATCACTAAGCAATCACGAAGCAAAGTGTGGTTAGCGCTTTGGGAAAACGTCGTATATCTAAAGATGGACATGTAAAGGCGAGTGATAAGGCGTGCATTTGAATGCACGCCTTTATTTTAGGGCTTTGATTAAATGGCTTTTGTTGCCTTTGTCAGCCACTCAAGCTCACTGCCCGACATTAATGGCGATAAGGTGTTAAACACTTTCTGATGGTAAGCATTAAACCAGTCGATTTCGCCTTGGGTTAACAGGCTCTTATCAATAAGGCGAGCATCCATTGGGATCAGCGTTAAGGCATCGAATTCATACATTTCACGCTCTGCGCCCTTTAAGGCTTCGCAGTGTTGCACTACCACTAGGTTTTCTAAGCGGATCCCAAAACTGTCGGCGCGGTAATAACCTGGTTCGTTGGATAACACCATACCTGGCATTAAGGCGATGGCATTGAGGTTTTTACCGATGCGCTGCGGGCCTTCGTGCACGCTGAGGAAATGACCAACGCCATGGCCTGTGCCGTGGTCGTAATCAAATCCATGTTGCCACAGATATTGACGGGCGAAGGCATCGAGTTGTTGCCCTGTGGTGCCTTTCGGATAGCGGGCCTGATCTAAGGCGATATGGCCTTTTAATACTAAGGTGACCATTTTCTTCTGTTCATCGGTCACGTTACCAATGGCGATGGTACGGGTGACATCCGTGGTGCCGTCCAGATACTGAGCGCCAGAATCCACAAGGTAAATGCTGTCCATCGTCATCATGGCTGGCGTGCCATTGTTATGGTTGTAGTGGCACATGGCCGCATTGGCGCCAGCAGCGGAAATGGTATCGAAACTGGGCTCGCGATATTGTGGATCTTCTAGGCGGAAGCTTTCTAACTTGTCGGCGAGGGTTGCTTCATCGTGCAGACGATGGGCAGCGACCTCGGCATCGAGCCAAGCAAGGAAACGGCTCACGGCCACACCATCGCGGATATGGCTGGCGCGCATGCCTGCTAATTCGGCGGCATTTTTCTGTGCCTTAGGCAGGGAGACCGGGTCAATTCCGGCTATTAACTTGGCGCCTGCATCGCGGGCAATATTTTGTGCCCAAGCATTAGCAGAATTGGGATCGGCGAGCAGTTTCACGCCCTGTAAGCTTGCCAAGGTATCGGCAAGGGAAGCTTCGCTCTTAAAGCTCACACCCGCTCCAACGTGTTCCTCAATGCCCTCAGGGAGTTTGCTTAAATCGGTAAACAGTTGCATATCGCCATTGGCGTGAAGTAGCGCGCAGCCGAGCACGACAGGCAGACGCGGCACGTCATTACCACGGATATTGAGCAGCCAGCAGAAGGAGTCTAAAGCGGCGATCAGCGCGACATCGGCGCCGGCTTTTTTGACTAGTGCGCCAATCTCGGTGCGTTTTTGCAGGCTGGTCTTGCCCGCACTCTCATTACTAAATAACGTGATAGCCGCGCTCGATGGTGCAGGTCGATTTTGCCAGTGCTTATCAATCGGATTCTGTTCGACGGCAACCAATTCAATTTGGGCTTTTGCTAACGTCGCTTTGGCGTTTTCAAACCAAGCTAAGGTGTGTAAACGGGCATCGAAGCCTACACGTGAACCAGCGGCAAGCGTATCGCATAGCCATTCGATTTGCGGTGTGTCAGTTAGGCTTTCATAACTAAAGAGATTTGCATCCACCTGCAGACGCACTTGTACCGTGTAACGACCATCGGTAAAGATGGCGGCTTTGTCTTTTAAGACAATGGCCATGCCCGCTGAGCCAGTAAAATCCGTTGCCCAGTACAGACGCTCGTTATGCTCAGGCACATATTCGCCTAAGTACTCGTCCGCGCGCGGGATGATAAAGGCATCTAAATTGGCACTGGTGAGTTCGCTACGAATGGCGGCAAGACGGTTAGCAATCTTATTCGGTTGTAGGGATTGTGGTGACGATGGTAACGACATAGGGGCTCCAAATATTGGCATTGGCGGCTGACGTAGGCAGCCAAGATTATAATGCGTAATGCTGGCGAAAAGGATGCGAATTGGCGGCGATTATCGCAAGCTCAACGGCTAAGATGCAAGGGGATGGAATAAAGGATTTTGTATACAATTTTGTTTTTTCGGCATCACTTTGCAGTAACAAGGGTTGTGATCTTAGACTAATTTCCAAATTGAAATGTTATCTTTATCATTCAGTTCTTCCGACTAATTCTTACAAATTAGCTACTTAAGTTTTATTCAATCGCTAATATTTACCCATTATGCTAACATTCGCCATCTCCGCTCGGGGTCAGAGGGGAGCACATGTATCAGTGGAGTTGGCGATGCAAACATTAACAATAGACGTGGGCGGTAGCAAAGCCCTGTTCGAACTTCAACTCAAGGGGCATACAGAACAATATAAAATCCCCACGGGTGAAGGCTTTAAAATTGAAGATTTAAATGATCAAATCGCGGCGCTGGAACGGGATTATGATTTACAGCACTACCATTTAGCGATCGCTGTACCTGGACTCGTACAACAGAATCGTTTGGTGTCCTGTAAATCGCTGCCCGGTCTCAATGGGCTAAGCTTTGAAACCTTGAAAACCCAAGGCGAACTTAAGTTTATCTGCAATGATATCGACGCCGGTATGCAGGCAACCTGTGACGAAAAATATGCCTGTGAGTTGTTAGTCATGTGTGGCACTGGAATTGGCATGTCGATCGCGTTGAGCGGCAAGGCTTTTACGGGGGCTACGGGAGTCGCGGGGGAGCTTGGGCATTGCCGGGTGATGACGGAGGCGGGGGAGTTTAGTCTCGAGCAGCTCGCCAGTGGCGATTCTATCCGCAGCCGTAAGATTTCCACCGCCGATGATTTATATCTCGCCGGCACTTATCTGGGGATGGGGCTAGCGTGGGCGGTCAATCTGTTTAATCCTAATCGGATCTGGTTAGCGGGTGGCATGATGAACAGCGCGCCGTACTACAAGGGTTGTCTGGATAGTTTAAGACGCATGGCTCTCAGGGCTCCATTAGCCGAAATGAAGATTAATCGTGTCGATGATATGGAGACCTTAGTCTGCCGTGGCTTATCGGTGATCTTGGCAAGGGATTACTCGAAGGACGCCGCCTAACGGCTTTCGATTGAGATGCGAATAGGTCAAGATTGAGGCGTGATAGGTTCGTTCAGGTTATCAATCTTGGCTTACTCACGCTGATCCAGATATTGATTTCGTTTGGGTCGAGAACAACAGCATGCGGCCATCGGATTTGTGTGTTTGCAGTGCACTCTGCATATCACCTCGTTCGATGACCGCATTTTTGTTTGCACGAGTTATCAAGTTGCGCCTTGCAAACCGCTTTCTTAAGACTTTCGATTTATTTTTATTGTCTTCCCTATTGGCGATACCAGTCCATGATAGGACTCCATGGCTTAAGCAATCCTTTTAAATACAATTCATTGCTCATTTTTTGCACTCAGTGGTTTTACTTTTCCTTTAAGCCAATCCAGTGTTGGTAATCGGTACAATGGCCCGTTTGTTAATATTTAGTTGCAATTTAACGCTATAGCGGCATATGCTAATTAACGTAATGACAACGTTGTCATTAGTGAAAAAGGCAAACCAATCGAAAGATTGGGACGCAAAGCCTCCGGTCTAAGGGTTCGTTTGTACCTATGATAGCGGGGATACCACAGGTTGTTTCTTCATGCTGCCGTTGTACGCACATGGTTTTAAGAGTGTTGTTTCCTGTCTACGCTTTGTTTGCCTTATTGATGCATAACTTACTCAATAGGGAAATCTCATGTTTAAGACTCAAATCTCCACCTCGGCGATGCTGGTGGCCTCGGTGCTGGCATCCGCTGTCAGTTTTCAAGCCTTTGCGGCGCTCCCCGGAAAACCGACTTTAGGTTGGGGGGAAACCAAGTTTGCCATTATCGAGGTGAATCAAGCCGCCTCAGCCTATAACCAATTAGTGACGGTAAAAGATGCCGCCGATGTGTCCGTGACCTGGAACTTGTATAACGGCGATATCGGCAATAAGGCGCAGGTGTTACTCAACGGAAATGTGGCATGGGAAGGTCCTTCGAGTGCGGCGGGTACGGCCAATTTCAAGGTCAATAAGGGCGGGCGCTATCAAATGCGCGTGCAGCTTTGTAATAATGAAGGTTGCAGTGCCAGTGATGCGAGGGAAATCTTAGTCGCCGATACCGATGGCAGTCATTTACTGCCACTCAATGCGCCTTTGAAAGAAAACAATCGTCCCTATGCGAATAAATCCGGCAAAGTGGTGGGAAGTTACTTTGTGGAGTGGGGTGTTTATGGACGTAAATTCCCCGTCGATAAGATCCCTGCACAAAACTTAACCCATATTTTATACGGCTTTACCCCGATTTGTGGTGGCAATGGCATCAACGACAGCTTAAAGGAAATCGAAGGTAGCTTTGAGGCGTTGCAGCGTGCCTGTGCTGGCCGTGCCGATTTTAAAGTGGCGATCCACGACCCTTGGGCGGCGGTGCAAATGCCGCAGGCGGGGGTGAATGAGTATTCCGATCCCTACAAAGGCAACTTCGGCCAATTGATGGCGTTAAAACAAGCCTATCCCGATCTGAAGATCCTCCCCTCCGTTGGTGGCTGGACGCTCTCCGATCCCTTCTACTTTTTGGGGGATAAAACCAAGCGCGACACCTTTGTCGCCTCAGTGAAGGAATTTTTACAAACCTGGAAGTTCTTCGATGGTGTCGATATCGACTGGGAATTCCCCGGCGGCAGTGGTGCTAACCCAAGCTTAGGAAATGCCAACGACGGACAAACCTATGTCACCCTGATGCGTGAACTGCGGGCGATGCTCGATGAGCTCAGCGCCGAAACTGGACGCACCTATGAGCTGACGTCGGCCATCAGTGCGGGCGGCGATAAAATTGCTAAGGTCGATTATCAGGCGGCGCAGCAATATATGGATTACATCTTCCTGATGAGTTACGACTTTAATGGCGGCTGGACCAATACAGAGCTTGGACATCAAACCAATCTCTATGAGGCGAGCTGGGATCCTAATACCCGTTACACCACGGACAAAGGCGTAAAAGCCCTGCTCTCTCAAGGGGTGACTCCGGGTAAGATTGTGGTCGGCGCTGCTATGTACGGCCGTGGCTGGACTGGGGTGAATGGCTACAGCGGTAACAATCCTTTCACGGGCACTGCAACGGGCAAAGTGAAGGGCACTTGGGAAGCGGGCGTAGTGGATTATCGCCAGATCGCCAAGGATTATATGGGCGCAGGTTGGAGCTATGCCTATGATGAAACCGCTGAAGCGCCATCTGTCTTTAATGCATCTACGGGTGATTTAATTACCTTCGACGATGCTCGTTCTGTTAAAGCCAAGGGCCAATACGTGCTGACCAATCAGCTCGGTGGTTTGTTCGCCTGGGAAATTGATGCCGATAATGGTGACATTCTCAATGCCATGCACGAAGGTCTAGGCCATGGCGAGGGCACAACGCCACCAGCGAATAAAGCGCCGATTGCCAACGCGGGAGCGGATATCACGGTAACCGGTACTACGGATGTCACGCTAAATGGTAGCGCGTCGCGGGATCCTGAAAACGGCGCCTTGAGTTATCAATGGAGCCAAGTCTCTGGCCCTAGCTTAAGTATCAGTAATGCGGATATGGCCAATGCTGTGGTGCAACTGAGCGCGACGGCGTCGGATGTGGTGTATGTGTTCAGTCTGCGAGTCACGGATCCTGAAGGATTATCTTCAACCGACACTGTGACTCTCACCCATAAGGCTGAGACGGCAAACCAAGCGCCTGTGGTGACTGTGCCAGCGACTGTGACGGTTGAAGCGGGGCAATCGGTGAGCATCAATGCGACGGCGACTGACGCCGATGGCGACAGCCTCACCTACGCATGGACAGTGCCAAGCGGCGTGGCGGCGAGTGGACAAAACACTGCCACACTGATGGTTACGGCGCCGACGGTTACTCAATCGACCCAATACAGTTTGAGTGTATTAGTCTCCGATGGTGCCTTAGATGCCAGTGCTGCCTTGACCTTAACCGTGACGCCTAAGGCGACGGGCGGTCAATGTGACGCAACTGACCCCAATGCGGCCAACTATCCTGTTTGGAATGCGACAAGCATTTACAACACAGGTGATACAGTGAGTTATAACCAACTGGTTTGGAAGGCGAAATACTGGACTCAAGGTAACACACCTTCAAGAACCGCCGACCAATGGCAATTGTTGAGTCAGGTTGAGTTAGGCTGGGATGCGGGCGTTGCCTACAACGGCGGAGCAACGACTAGCTATAACGGTCGTCAGTGGCAAGCCAAATACTGGACTAAGGGAGATGTCCCCGGTGTCGCTGCAGTATGGACGGATATCGGCGGGGCGTCTTGCCCTTAGTCGATAGGGATTAAAGACAAAAAGCCCTGCAATGCAGGGCTTTTTATTAAGGAATACAGCATAAGATTAATTTATCTTCAGCAGCTCAACATCAAAAATCAGTACCGAACCACCGCCAATTTTGCCAGTGCTGCGGTTGCCATAGGCCAGTTCGCTAGGAATAAAGAAGCGATACTTGTCGCCCTCGACCATCAGTTGTACGCCTTCAGTCCAACCTGGAATAACACGATTGAGTGGGAAGGCTATCGGCTCACCGCGCTCGACCGAGCTATCGAACACAGTGCCATCAATTAAGGTGCCGTGGTAATGCACAGTCACTGTATCACTCGCCTTAGGATGAACAGTGCCAGTGCCTTGCTGTAACACTTGATATTGCAACCCAGAGGCGGTGGTTTTCACCCCTTCTTGAGTTTTGTTTTGCGCTAAAAACTCATTACCTAAACGGATATTTTCTTGGGCCGCTTTTTGGTTATTCATCGAGGTAAAGAAGTAAAAAATCACCCCAGCAATCACAACAACGGCAAGTAACATTTTCATTTTAAGGAGCACCTCAGTCAATTTTGGTCATGTTATCAGTTTTTTAGCCGAAGTGGCTAGCGCCTCGGTTTGGCGCGGTACTGGATTATTCGCGTTACATTTTCTCACTTTTTAAAAATGGCTAAAGGCTTTATCCCGTCTTAGAGATCGCTTAACCTGTGACATTAGACTCTACAAAAACTCAATAAAAACAGATAAGAAGAATAAACAAGGACAGTCTTATGTTAACCAAAGCGGCAAAACCTCTGGTCAAGCTCGTCGACCGTTATTTACCCGACCCTTATATCTTTGTCTTGCTCTTAACCTTAGTGGTGCTGATTTCGGCCGTGGTAGCCGAGCATAAAACTCCACTCGAAGTCATCAATTACTGGGGCGATGGCTTTTGGGCGCTGCTGAGTTTTTCGATGCAGATGCTATTAGTGCTGGTGGCGGGATTTATGCTCGCCAGCTCGCCACCGATTAAGAAATTACTCGATGGCATCGCAGGATTTGCCAAGTCGGCGCCTCAGGCGATTATCTTAGTGACCTTGGTTTCCCTCGCCGCCAGTTGGATTAACTGGGGATTTGGCTTAGTGGTCGGCGCCTTATTCGCTAAGGCGTTAGCGCGTAAAGTGCGTGTGGATTACCGTTTATTGGTCGCCAGTGCTTACTCGGGATTTGTGGTTTGGCACGGCGGTTTAGCGGGCTCGATTCCGTTAACTATTGCCACGGCGGGGCATTTCTCAGAATCACAAATCGGTATTATCCCCACCAGCGAGACCATCTTCGCTAGCTTTAACCTGCTGTTAGTGCTGATTTTGTTTGTGGTGATGCCACTGGTGAACCGCTTTATGTTGCCCGAAGAGAAAGACAGCATTTATGTCGATCCTAAGGCGCTTGAGGATGGAGGCGCAGACGATAAAGCGGCGCAGTTAACGGCCAATACGACTCGCCCTGCGGATAAATTAGAAAACAGTCGCTTGCTCGGTTGGAGTGTCGGCGGCGCGGGACTCGTTTACTTAGGCTATTACTTTGCGGTGCAGGGGGGCAGCTTAAACCTTAACCTAGTCAACTTCTTATTTTTATTCCTCGCCATAGTGTTGCATCAAACACCACGCAGTTTATTGCTGAGTCTCAACGAAGCCATTAAAGGCGGCGCGGGTATCGTTATCCAGTTTCCTTTTTACGCTGGCATTATGGCGGTGATGGTGCAATCGGGGTTAGCCCAGAGTATTTCCGAAGGTTTTGTGGCCATCGCCAGTGCCGAAAGTCTGCCATTTTGGAGCTTTATCAGTGCAGGGATTGTGAATATTTTCGTGCCTTCGGGGGGCGGACAATGGGCTGTGCAGGCGCCAATTATGTTACCCGCCGCCGAAGCCTTGGGCGCCGATGTGGCACGGGTTGCTATGGCAGTGGCTTGGGGTGATGCGTGGACCAATCTTATTCAGCCTTTCTGGGCGCTGCCAGTGCTGGCAATCGCCGGATTAAAGGCGAGGGATATCATGGGGTTCTGTTTAATGCAGTTGCTGATCACCGGGGGGATTATCAGTATCGCCCTCAGCTGGTTTTAAGATCAAAGTGAGCAGTTTTGATAAAGGGCAATCAACTTGCCCTTTATTTTTATCCTCTTCTTTATTCTCTTTTTTAGCCACTTCACGCCTGAATGTGTTAACACGTTAAGGTTTTAGTGTTTTGACGCAGCTTAAAACCATTTCTGCGGATAGGGGCGTCGACACAGCATATTATGATACAGCCAGCCAAAGGATAGGATCAGCACTAGACCACTGGCGACCGGCGAATATAAAAAGTCCCACCCTTGCGCGGTCAGCATAATAACTAGCGGGTTTGCTCCAGCAGGAGGATGCACTGTGTGGGTCAGCATCATCAATGCGATTCCCGCTCCTACGGCCAACCCTAAACTCAGCGGCGAGACGCCCACACTGTGGAGGATGATAAGTCCCATCAGACTGGTCAGTAGGTGGCCGCAGACAATGTTTCTTGGCTGCGCCAATGGGCTATCGGGAAGGGCAAATAAAATCACCATAGTGGCGCCAAAGGGGGCCATCAGCCACAACAAGTGCGTACTCATTTGCTCCAAGCTTGCTAAGGCACTGATACATAACATGGCACCTATGCCTGCGAGCAGTGCCGGTTTTAATTGCTGTTGGCTTATCACTTTCATTTTGTGTCCTTTGAGCCCAACTTGGCTATCGCGCAAGGGCAGATGTTTATGTGTTAAATATCAATGGCTGCGGCTTGGGGGTAGTGTTGAGTTGCCCGTTGACTCCATCCCAGTGGCCGCGTTGCACTTAATTGTGTTGAATCTTTAAAGGGTAGACCAGTCTGTCTACCTGGTATCATTGCATGAGTAGACTGAGTTGTCTACCTGTGAGAAGATACGTTTAAATCCTAATTGCAGAGGAAGGCAATATGCCGCAACCCGAAGTGTTGTCAGATATGCCCTTAGATAAACGTCAACAGCTCATCAGCACGGCATTTAAACTGTTTTATTTTCAGAGCGTACATGGGGTAGGCATTAACCAGATTTTGCAGGAGTCGGCGATTGCCAAAAAAACCTTGTACCATCATTTTGCCAGTAAGGATGAGTTGGTCGAAGCAGTGGTGCTGTACCGCGACCAAGTGTTTTATCAATGGTTAAGCGAGCGAGTGCAGGCGGCCGAGACGGGTAAGGCGGGGATCCGCGCGTTATTTATGGCGCTCGATGACTGGTTTAATCAAAGAGTGCCGCAGTTGTGTGAGTTTCGGGGCTGTTTTTTTATCAATGTGAGTGCCGAATTTACCGATGCCAGCCATCCCGTGCATCGTTTGTGCGCCGAGCATAAACAGCGGGTGGCAGATTTAATGGGTCAGCAAGTGGCGGCCTTGGGCTTGTCCGAGGCAAAAGCGGCTTATCTTGTCGATACCCTATGCCTATTGAAGGAAGGCGCCATAGTGTCGGCGCAGCTGCGCGGCGACACAGGTGCTGCCATGCAAGCGTTAAAAGCTATCGAGCAATTGATTGAAATAGAAACGAATTAGCGTGACGGTTAAATCAATCTATCCATGAAGCCCGTTTGGATCCCATAACCCAGCAGGGCTAAGTTGGTCACGACCGTGAGCCAAAACAGTTGGCGAAAGGCGGCTTTGACCGATTTATGCCGTAGTAGCTGCTGGGCAAACAGTGCGCCGGGCCAACCACCGAGGAGAGACATTAGATGCAGGGTGCTTTCCTTGGTGCGCCAGCGACCTTTACGGGCCGCCGATTTGTCGAAGGCGTAGGCGATAAAGGTGCATAAACTCAGCAGCAGATATAAACCCACAATCGCGATGGGCAGCATATGCCACCAAGCGGCGCCGATTAGCATCGCCAGAAAAACCAGTGCTAATAACAAAGGCATCGAACTCTGACGCGAGCGCGCGGCTCTAGTCTTAGCCGCTCTTGATTCAGTGGTTCTAGATTTAGTCGCTTTTCGCTGATTCACTCTTTGTTGAGTCGCTTTTCGTTCATGTACTGGAGCGGACGGCGTTTTATTGGCTCTTTTGTTGTTCATTGTTCGAGTTCAAATGGCTACTAGCGTTGATGGACTTAAAGGCGAGCTGGCGCCAGAGTTTTTCGAGTGGCCCTTGGTGAAAGTAGCGTAAATACAAGCTTGCCAGTAGCAATTGTAGCAGCGAGTAACCCAGCGCTATCGCCATATAACCGCCCCTGTCGAGCGTTAATAGTAACTCTGGGGCAAAGTGGCGAAAGATAAACACCCCGACAATGGATTGCAATATATACAGGCTAAAGGCGAGTTTGCCGACATTTTGTAAAGGCCTTAGCACTGCCGAGCGATTTTGGCAGATTTTAACCAGTATATGGATGTAAATCAGTGCGGTAGGGATAGCACTTAGCATGACTATGATGTCCGAAAACATCACCAATGTCGGGTTTTGAGATAATCCCAGCAGGGTATCTAGGGCGGATAGCACTAAGCTGGCTAAAACCAGCTTGATTAAGGTGTTTCGCTCAAACCCCAGCTCGAAGCTACCTTGGCGATAGAGCGCCATACCGAGCAGCATCAACCCACCCGTGAACCACATTAAGGTGAAGGGAATGACCAGCGCCATGTAACCGACCTGCATAACATGCAGCAACAGTTGGTTAGGGTAACTTGCTGTCCAAGCGCTGTATTGCTCGGCGAATAAGGGCGATTCGCGGGTAAAGAGTTCGTCACTGCCCATGATGCTGATTAAGCAGATAACCACTAACGAACTGAAAATAAAAATATTGGCCTTACGTTTTAACTCGGCGATGCTGGCATCTCGGTAGCAGAGTGCTAAAAAGCCGCTGATCCCATAGGTCAGTAAAATATCACCGGGCCAGATAATGATGCCGTGGATCAGACCAAAGACAATCAACCATTTCAAGCGTGAGCGCAGTAGCGAATAGGCCGCTAAGCCTTTATCGCTAAATCGTTGGTACTGAATATAAAGCCCAACGCCAAATAAGATGGAAAACAAGCTGATAAAGCGCCCTTCAATAAAGAAATTGCTAAAGGCTTCGAGCACTTGGTCTGAGAGTAATGGGATTTGATGGGGCGCATAGCCATAAAAGCTTATCCCCATAAAATAGATATTCATAAAAAATATTCCCAATACTGCTAACCCTCGTATGGCATCGAGGTTGGCATTACGTTCAGTTGGGATAGGCTGATGGGGCGTGTGAGTCGCATCGACGGGATTTCCCCAAGGATCCTGGGCAGCTTGAGTGATAGGTTTGATAGCAGGCATCCTTTTGCTATTAGGGATAATAAACCGAGTCAGCTCGGCGAGATTGAGTTGATAATACAAGGCGCTAGCTTAACAGGCGCTCAAACCAAAAAACACTCAACGACATAAAGCGTTAGGCGCGTGAACCGCTTCGGAAGATATTGGCTATTCGCCAATATCTTCGTTCCATAGCTGTGGCTTGGCGGCGATAAAATCGCGCATTAACTGTTTGCACTCGTGATTGTCTACCACAGTCACTTCTACACCGCGGGACTGCACATAGGCTTCCGGCCCTTGAAAGGTAACATTTTCACCGACCACTACCTTAGGGATGCCGTAGAGTAGTATCGCGCCGCTGCACATATCGCAGGGGGAGAGAGTCGAATAGAGTGTGGCCTTTTGATAATCGGCGGCGATTAGTCTGCCGGCATTTTCGAGGCAATCCATTTCGGCGTGCAGCACGGCGCTGCCTTGTTGCACGCGTTTGTTATGGCCGCGGGCGACAATTTTTCCGTCGATCACTAATACTGAGCCAATGGGGATACCGCCTTCGGCTAATCCTTGTTTGGCCTCATCAATGGCGGCATGTAAAAATTCATCCATTTCGATCCCCTATCTTAGGTTGTTTGGCTTAGCATAGCAGCCTGCAAGCGTTGAGCAAGACAACCTAAGTGGTGATTTCGATTGATGATTAAGCTTGGCTTACTTCTGCGGCTTTTCTGAAATCCATAACTTGATATGCCCCTTCACGACCACAACACCTTGGGTGTCGTAGGCGGTAACGGGCACCAACATATCGCCGGGCGTCCACTGCTCTGGCGTGACTTCAGCAACACATAAAATATCACTGCCCGCCTTGGCGGTGTAATCGAGGCTCATGCCCTTAGGGATCCAACGCAGATGGGCTGGAATCGATGCTTCGGCCATCACGCCCATCGCCATTTCTAAGCCGTTACAGATGGCGATAACATGCACGGTTTTTATATGGTTATGAACGGCATGACGTTTTTTAATCAGGCAAGCGCAGCGGTTAAGGCGTAATTCAGTGATCAGTGGTTTGATGGTGCCAAAATAAGGCGCCATGCGTGATACCATGATGGAGAAGATTTTTTGGCCAAAGGGTAAGCCTTGGGTTTTATGGTAGAGCGCGAGAACCTTATTGGGCTTAGCGTTTGGGGTTTGTGCGTTAGGGCTCATGGTTATCCTTCATCGGAGTGCAAACTTAAGGTGTTAGTCTTGGGCCGCTGATATTTTTTAATGCTTAGCGGCGTGCCTGTTTCTTTCTGGTCGGATGAGTGTAACATTGGGATAACATTAAATGCCAGTCGGCCGAATTAAGTAAACTTCATTTCGCGGTTTTTACGCTAACACCGTATAATCACGACAAATTTGTCATCAATGACACGTCATAATGATTTAACTACAAGGACTCACAGTGAAATATTTGCTGACCTATTTTAAGGGAATGGCCATGGGGGCCGCCGATGTGGTGCCTGGGGTTTCGGGTGGCACTATCGCCTTTATCACCGGTATTCTCGATACCCTGCTCGAAAGCGTTAAGCGTATTAATCCGTCACTTTGGGGCGTGATTAAGTCGCAGGGAATTAAAGGCGCCTTTGAGCATATTAATGGTGGATTTTTACTGAGCCTATTAGCGGGCATTCTGACCAGTATTTTTACCTTCGCTAAACTGATTTCTTGGTTGCTGGTGGCACATCCCATTCCGATTTGGTCATTCTTCTTTGGCCTCATTATCATCTCTGTGGTGCACATGCTTAAACAGGTGAGTGGTTTTACGCTGGCGCGTTTGGGATTATTTGCCTTAGGGGTTTTGGCTGCTTGGGTGATCACTGTACTGAACCCTGTATCGGTCGAGGCCAGCTATTTAAATATTTTCTTCGGCGGTGCGATTGCCATTTGTGCCATGGTATTACCGGGGATTTCGGGCAGTTTTATCTTATTACTGCTCGGCTTATATCCAGTGGTACTCGCGGCGGCAAAAAATATCCAAATCGATATCTTGGCCTGTTTTGCCGTTGGCGCTTTACTGGGAATTTTAAGCTTTAGCCATTTACTCTCGGCCTTGCTGCGTAAATACCATGATGCGACCGTAGTATTTCTCACGGGCTTGATGCTCGGCACCTTAGGTAAAATTTGGCCTTGGAAACAAACCTTAACCTGGCGTACTAACTCCCACGGTGAACAAGTGCCATTATTGGAGCAAAATATTTCGCCGCTGAATTTTGAACAAGTGACGGGCCAACCTTCACAGCTGATGCTAGCTGTTGTGTGTATGTTGGCGGCCATCGCCTTAGTTTGGGGTTTAGAGAAGGTCGGCAAACGGGATTAAGCCAATCCTGTGGATGATATAAATAAAAGCAGCGATATTCGCTGCTTTTATGTTTTAAGGCCGATGGAATGTACTCGACTTTTGGGCAATGTTATTTTGCTGGTCCGTTAAGTTACAATCGCGCCTCAGAGTGCACGCAGTCGATGTTGTGCATCCGTTTAAACTCAGTGAGAGTTTGCAGTTACGATAAGGATATAGTTGTGGAAAAAAAACAGGTCCCCTGGGTTGGCGTGGCGCTAGCCATTTTTGCCTTAGGTCATGTGGTTAACTTAATCATAGATAAGCAAGATTCTGAAATATCCCCAGAGTTAAAGCAGCAAATTTCTGACACTATTCAGGCTCACAGAACGCCCGCTTTCGCGAATAATGTCTTGATTCATGAGCCAAACACCCCTGAGATTGCTGAGACCTCGCCCAAAATCCCTATGCCTGCAGAATTAGCCGATGTGAGTCAAATCTACAGCAATCTCAATGCATTTGCGGCGCTCAAACGAGACGGTACTGTAGTCACATGGGGTGATGGCGAGTGTGGTGGCGATAGCAATAACGCCGCCGAGCCTCTACTTAATGTAAAACAGCTGTATGTGGCAGAGGATACCTGCGGCTTTGCCGCGTTAACCCATGACCACAAACTGATCCCTTGGGGAATGGGGGATGAAACTATGCCTTGGACTCGAGGGGTGAGACCTGTACTGCATGATGTGCGCGATTTTGTTGTGGCTAAGGGGCTCTATGCCGCCATTAAGCAAGATGGAAGTGTCGTCAGTTGGTCTTTTGAAGATGCATCAACTGCCGAGCTAAGCTCTGGTAAGCACGCCGCGCCTGCGATGACTAACGTCGTGTCTGTATCTGTTAACTATCGGGCTTTTGCCGCCTTAAAACGGGATGGAACAGTAGTGACATGGGGGCAGGCTAATTATGGTGGCGATAGTCGCGAAGTCGCCTCAGCGCTTAACAATGTGAAACTACTCTATGCTAACGATAATGCTTTTACCGCTATGACAGCGACGGGCAGATTGGTGTCGTGGGGTGAGGTAAGAGAGGATCAAAAGGGCCGTGAGCAAGTGGCAAAGCTTAGCCAGCTTGCGCCTGCCGTGAAAGTTGTTCCTTCTAAAAATGGTTTTGCAGCGCTGCTGGCTGACGGTAGTGTTTATGCGTGGGGGGAAGGGGAGTTAACTGAGTATGATGTGCCATTTCCTGCCCGCTTATCTCGTCCCAGTCGCGCCAATAAAGTGATTGATATTTTTGCCAATAATGACGCGTTTGCCGCCTTAACCATAGGTCGTCAACTTATCGTTTGGGGTAGTAAATTCAATGGTGCTGATACGTCAGTCCTTAAGGATAAGTTACAAAGTGTGCATAAGGTTTATCCCTTTGATGAAGGATTTGTCGCGCTACGTAGGGATAATACGGCTATCGCTTGGGAAGGATGGGAATTGGCAGAAAACCAGCCGCGTTATCAAGAGGTCACTCAGGTAAGCAAAGTGGTGACCCATGAACGTGAGTTTGCCTTTTTAAAGCAAGATGGCACTGTGGTTGATGGCCACTCTGGTCCCAAAACTGACATTACTCAAGCCACGGATATTTTCCCTACGGGGTTAGGCTTTACGGTTAAACGCCAAGATGGCTCGATTGCAGTATGGATGCGGGAAGATCCCGCGGTGACGCTAGATAAGCAAGCCGTTGATTTGAGTCACATGCGCGATATTCGCAGTAATTTACTGGATGTGATTGCCCTAATGGACGATGGCACGGTACAGGCTTGGGATGTAACAGGTAGAACGAGCAATGTGCTCTAAGCCAATGAGCAATCCCATTTGAAGCTAGCAAGCTGATAAAAACAAAGGGCTAAGATGAAGATCTTAGCCCTTTTGTTTTTAAGCGAGGCTTTTCTCGCTTTCCGCCTGATTGGCTTTAATTTCACGCAAATAGCGGTAAATGGAATGCACAGAAATCCCTAATCGCGTGGCAGCCACTTGGGCGCTATCCTTGAGTTCGAAAATCCCTAACTCATGGAGTTGATTGACAATTTCACGACTTTTTTGTGAAGGAGAAATCGCAGGATTCGCACGCACCTCGTGGTTAACACTATCGATAGTGCTGTGCAGCGCCTCATCAATATTGCGCGCAAACACCTCGGGCGAACTGGTCAATTCGCTGCCGAGGAGCTGCTCTGGCATCATAGTGCGCAGCACAGATTGCAGCGGCGCGTCCATATCGGTATTGATGCACAGCAGCCCAATTGGCAGGTTTTTAGGATTACGGATCACTGTGGTTATCGAGCGTAATGTCTTACCGTTGGCACACTTGGTAAGGTAAGAGTTGGAAATATCCTGACCCGTTTTGAGCTTAAGCAAGGCCAGGTTAGTGATGGGCGCACCGACCTCACGGCCAGTGACATGACCATTGGCAATTTTGATCACCGAAGGGTGCTTAGCATCTAAGCTGTGCAGCACGACCTCTGTATGTTGGCCATACATGGCGGCAATCCCATCGACGATATTTTCGATGGACTTGAGTATATCCAGATCGCTTTGGGTTAAGTCTTGCAATTTCACAATATTCGGCCTTTTTCAGCAGCTTATCAGGAATAACCGTCTTATTCAGACATGATGTTAATGATAGTGACATCCGTAGATGACATGCCATTGAGTACCATCTTGCCTATGTTCTTAATGGTTTTCTCAACATCTTTGGCGATGATACCTTGGCCTGAAACGTTTTGGCTGTTGAGCGCCATTAAGAAGGAGCGTACCGCCGCACTCGATGAGGTACTGACCTTCATCGCGCAGGAGGCTTTGGCACCATCACAGACCATGCCCGAGCTGTCGCTGATGACGTTTTGAATCGCAAAGCAAGATTGCTCGAAACTGCCGCCCGCTAAATACACCATGGCCATAGAGGCTGCGGCACTGGTGACCGTATTGCCACAGAATGCCGATAACGGCGGATAGTGGGACTTGATATAAATCGCCCCGAGGTGGCTCATGATCAGCGCGCGAGCTAGCTTCTCTTCGCTGACTTTATAACACTGGGCGGTGATCACTACAGGGATCGTCGCCGCAATCCCTTGGTTACCACTGCCTAAATTGCTCATGGCGGGCAGATTGGCACCGCCCATACGCGCATCCGAAGCCGCTGCGGTGAGCATCACAATCTTATTGAGTAAGTCCTCACCGATGATCCCTGCGGCAATGCCGTTCTTCATGGTGCGGCCGACTTCCAAGCCATAGGGTTTGGACATGCCTTCATCGGATAATTTACTGTTTAATTCCGAGGCTTTAAGAATAAATTGGATTTCTTCGAAGGGCACTTCTTGGGCGAAGCGGTAAATCGATTCAATATTGATATCGACGCCGTCGCAGATTGAGCCTGTGGCCTTGGTTTGGGCGCTATCGGCGGTAAAGACTAACTCACCATTTAAGCGCTTCTCGGCTATTAAGGTATGGCCGCCGCAGATTTTCACCATGGCTTCTTGTTCGCCAGCGGTTAAGCTCACGCAGCAATAGATAAATTCGTCGGTCTCGGTACGTTCAACCTTCACTTTACCCACATCAATAAGGGTTTGCGCCTGTGCCACTTGTTCAGGTGTCACGTTGGCCAAGACTTCTAATCCCGCATCGGCATTGCCTGCAAGCGCGCCTGCGGCTGCGGCAATAGCAAGACCGATTTTACCTGTGCCGGGGACATAAACGCCCATCGAGTTTTTATACAAGTTATCAGAAACTTGCACCGCAATTGACTCGGGTTCTACCGGTAATAAGGTGCGCGCTACGGCCGCCGCATAGGCCGCGGCAATCGGCTCGGTACAGCCTAAGGCGGGTTTAACCACTTGGTTAATGATCTGAATGTATTGCTGCCATAGAGGTTTCATCGGGCTACAACCTTACCAATTTATGCGTGAACGTGGGCGATGGCTTCTACTTCCACTTTGACACCCAGTGGAAGATCTTTTACCGCAAAACAGCTGCGGGCAGGGCAGTCGGTTTTGAAATAGGTTTTATAGACTTCATTGAAGGCGGCAAAGTCACTGATCTCACTCAAGTAACAGGTGGTTTTAAGCACGGTTTCTAGGCTGCCACCACCGGCTTCAATCACGTATTTCAGATTCTCTAGGCATTGCACAGATTGTTCGCTGATCCCGCCATCGACAACGCCGCCTTTCTCTTTACATACAGGCAGTTGTCCAGAGGTAAAAATCAGGTTGCCATAACTGGTGCCGTGGGAATAAGGGCCAATCGCGGCTGGGGCACGTTCTGCATGAATGATGCTTTTCATTATCTCTCCAATCTGCAAATAAAATTGAATGCTATCGAAATTCTATGTGCAATATTATTTGCATATTTTGGTTTGGTTGCAATTATTTTTTAATGTTTCATGCCGTAAAGACGAGTTTATGCGTCTTTCGGCGGGTTTTGGACTGAATTGTGAGCGATGGCACTTTGTTCAACAAAAGTTGAGTATTTTGTTTGCTGAGTTTGTTTTGTTCAAATATATTTGCAAAAAATAACATCAACTCGGTTAGGATGAGATATGGATGCAAGGATAACGGCGGCACAATGGAAAGAGGATACCCGCTTCGACAGTACGGATTGGGGCTGGATCATTATGAGTATTGGCATGGCGATTGGCGCCGGGATCGTATTTTTGCCAGTGCAGGTGGGGTTGATGGGCTTGTGGGTATTTTTGCTCTCCAGCGTGATTGGTTATCCTGCCATGTATTTGTTCCAGCGATTGTTTATCAATACCTTGGCCGAGTCGCCTGAATGTAAGGATTATCCGAGTGTGATTTCGGGGTATCTGGGCAAAAACTGGGGCATCTTACTCGGCGGCTTGTACTTCATTATGTTGGTGATTTGGGTGTTTGTGTATTCCACGGCCATCACCAATGATAGCGCCTCCTTTTTACAAAGCTTTGGCGCGACTAAGTCATTGTTGTCTGAAAACCCCTTCTATGGTCTAGCGCTGATCTGCGGTTTAGTCGCATTGGCCTCCCGTGGTGAAAACCTGTTATTTAAGATCTCCACCTTTATGGTGCTGACTAAGCTTGGGGTGGTGGCGGTACTCGGGCTGATGATGGTCGATAAATGGGATATTAATAACATTGGTAGCGTGCCCAGCACGGGCGATTGGCTAAAGGATGCTATTGTGATGTTGCCTTTTACGCTGACATCGATTCTATTTATCCAAAGTTTAAGCCCTATGGTGATCTCATACCGCTCGCGGGAAAAATCCCTTGCCGTAGCCCGCTTTAAGGCGATGCGTGCGATGAACATTGCCTTTGGGGTGTTGTTTGTAGTGGTGTTTTTCTACGCAGTGTCTTTTACCCTCGCCATGGGGCATGAGCAGGCGGTGCGTGCTTCCCATGAAAATATCTCTGCTTTAGCCATGGTGGCCCAGGGCATGCCAGGACAAACCTTAAAACTGCTTAGCTTGACCTTAAATATCTTTGCGGTAATGACGGCGTATTTTGGTGTGTATTTAGGGTTTAGAGAGGCGTGTCAGGGATTGACCATGAATATGCTGCGCCGAGTGATGCCTGAGGAGCGGATCAATAAGTCGTTAGTAGGTTACGGCATTATGATCTTTACCATTTTACTGTCGTGGGGTGCGATTGTATTAAATGCCCCTGTGCTGAGTTTTACCTCTATCTGTAGTCCAATCTTCGGTTTAGTGGGATGTTTGATCCCGGCCTATTTGGTCTATCAAGTGCCTGCGCTGCATAAATATAAAGGAGTGTCGCTGTATATCATTATCGTCACCGGCTTACTGTTATGCGTCTCTCCTCTGCTTGCCTTTAGTTAATGATTTACCTCCTTTACAAACAGGTATGGCAGTCGTGCTGTGCCTGTTTGTTTGTCTGCGATTGGGACAAATTGTCTTAGTCTTCCCCCTGGCAATGGGGGACTCTGTGCGCTGGTAGTGGTTTTTGTCATGCTGTTCGCGCTGGATGAAATTTGGTGATTGTGCCCGATCGATAACTTTCTATAATCCTTGGCAACTACTTTAGTGGTATCTTTTTTTCTAATGCTTATCAAACTAAGGAATGCCTAATGCAAAGACGTGATTTTTTAAAGGGTGCAGCCATTCTGTCGGCGGCAGGAACCGTGATGCCAGTGTTGGCGGCGTCGACGCAAGCCCATGCTATGGCCGATAAAACCTGTGGTCGCCGCCGTTTTACCTTAACCAATACCTATCAGCTCGTCGCGCCAGAAGGTTCTGCGGGCGTGGTGAAGTTATGGGTGCCACTCCCCGAAAACACGGCTTTCCAGCAGGTTGAAAAACTTAACTTTAGTGGGACTTATCAAGATGCCTACATCAGTGCCAATAACCATTATGGCGCTAAAACCCTGTTTGCCACTTGGCCCGATGCCAAGGGCAAGATGACCCTAACGCTAGAATTAGTGATAGAAACCCAAGATTGGGAACCCGTTAAAAGTGGCGAGTTGACCCATTACCGTGCGCCAGCTAAGCCTGAGTATCCTGCCGACGTCGCCATTTATCTTAAGCCAACCAAGCATATGCCAGTAGACGGTATTGTGAAGCAAACGGCGGATAAGATTGTGGGCAAAGAAACCGAGCCGCTTAAGCAAGCACAGTTGATTTACAACTGGGTGAGCGCCAACATGTATCGTGATAACGATGTTATAGGTTGTGGCAGTGGCGATGTGGCCGCCATTCTTGAAAGTGGCAAACTCGGTGGTAAGTGTACCGATATCAACTCAGTATTTGTGGCGCTGATGCGCGCTGTCGGTGTGCCAGCTCGTGAAATGTTTGGTATTCGTTTAGGGCAAGCCATCAAGATGGGCCATTATTCCAAAAAGGCCTTTGGCAGCGCCGATGATAAGGGTTTTGCCGATGTGACGGGTGGTCAACATTGCCGTGCCATGTTCTACTTAGCGGGTTATGGTTGGTTGCCCGCCGACCCTGCAGATGTGACTAAGATGCGCCTCACTGAGAAGAAGGAGCATAGCGATCCTGCGGTACAAGCGGTGAATGATTACCTGTTTGGTAACTGGGAAATGAATTGGGTTGGCTTTAACTATGGCCGTGACTTTGACTTATTCCCCGTGGCGGAGCAGACTCCACTGAACAATTTTGGTTATCCCTATGCCGAAGTGGACGGCGATCCTGTTAATTACTATGAGCCAAAAGTCTTTGCCTATGACTACAAGTCAAGCGAGCAGCGCTAAACCGCTGCTTGCCACCATGGCCGCCGCCGTTGTTGCGGCGGTTGCCTCTAGCCTTTGCTGCATCGCGCCCTTAATCTATTTAGTGTTTGGCGTGTCTGCGGCGGGGCTGTCGGGGTTATCGAGCTTAGCTTGGTTACAAGTACCCATGTTGCTCCTATCAACAGGGTTGATCTTGCTGGGTTTTTGGCGCTTGTACTTTGCGAAAAAGCCGCTCTGTACCGGTACATTTAGCCGAGGACAAATGCTATTAGCCTATTGGCTGACTGTGCCTATTGTGCTGGCGTTCCAACTGTATCCCTTTGTTTTACCTTGGCTACTTGAGGTGTTCGAATGAAGCCACTATCACGTATTGCACGACTCCTACTCATCACTTCATTGGGGTTTACCCCATTCACTTGGGCGGATAACGTGCAGGTGACACTCGATGTTAAAGGCATGACCTGCCCACTGTGCGTTACCGTGGTTAATCAAGCGCTGCGTAAAACCGATGGGGTGATCAAAGCCAAGGCGAACCTCAAAACCGAGCAGGCTGTGGTCACTGTCGCCGATGATTTTAACCTCGATAAGTTGATTACCGCCGTCGATGCTACAGGCTACAAAGGCAGCATCAATAAGGTCGAAAAGCAGAGCTGATATTGGCTCAATATCGCTTCAGTATTTAACCAAAAAGGCACAACTTAATTGGGTTGTGCTTTTTATTAGCATCTATCAGGACTGAGTTCTATCAAGCGGAACAATATTAATATTGAGTTTTTCGCTCACTAATACCATTATGGTTAAAGCCAATTAAGTTAATACTTTTGACTGAATAAGATTTCTGGTTGTCAATATGGCTATTTTACTGCCAGCAATCATATACGATATCGTCCATGGCCTATTATTGGCACCAATAAACAGCATTTCATTATGTAGAGCCAGAGGCTTATCGATGCTGCTTATTGAATATGCTTGGATGAGGAAAGGATCTAATAGCATGCTTATAAAATGAATATTTGCGATTGACAAACATGATTTTGATTTTATAGTATTTTTTCATATCTAGCTGCAGGTTGAGCTTGTGATAGATATTTTTAAATCATTTCAGGAAATATATGCCATTATCTTTTTTACAACCTTTCTATTACCTTTTCAGTCATTTTAGTCGCTAGCGTCGTCAGCGAATATTATCCGTAAGTTGCTGCAATCCTATTTGGGATGCTTGGTATAGTTCTTTTTACCGTCGAATTCCTACCGCAGAACAGCGAAAATTGAATTCGAAATCGCGCTCATTTTCCATCAATAATATGCTTCGCTCAAATAGAGAACCCGATAAAATCGCCTCAAAAATGTATTTATTTTGGATTAACAGGCATAATGCGGCGTTTTAATATTCAGTTACAGGGAATAACCATGAAGTATTTGGTTAGCGTAGTTACATGTTTTCTCTTATCAGCCTGCTCATTTGGCGATGCCGATGTGGAGTTTAAGCCACAAAAAGGCGATGAGCGCGCGTATCAAGTCTATAGCTCTGCCCGTATCTCGGTCGAGGCAGGTGGCCGTAATGAAACGGTGGACACCACATCCCATCAATTACTGCGTTATAAGGTGCTCGAGGCAGGTAAAAATAGCCGCTTCGAAGTGCATGTCGATTATATGAAAATGCAAGATGGCCAAGGGAGTGGCGTGAGCAGCGGTGAACGGGCTGAGCGAAATCCCGAAATGCATGCCATTTTCTCTCAGGGCTTTGAATTTTCATTAGATTTAGACGATGGCAGCGTTAAAGAATTTAGTGCGTTAAATAAACCAGCCTGGCAAGCCATGCTGGCAGAGCGCGGTCTTGAGCTTGAGCAGGAACTTAAAAAGCTCTTTAGCTCATCGGTTTTTATTAATTCGATACCCGCTGAAGTGGGGGCTGTGGTGATGCTTCCGGCCTATCAAGGCCATGCTAATTCTAAGCTTACCGTGTTAAAGGTGACTGACACCCATGTTCTGGCTCAGGTGGAAAGCGAAGGTGAGCAAGCCAAAATATACGGCCAACTGATGCTGGAGCGCGACCGAGGATGGCTTGTGCAGATGGGGCTAGTGGCTGAGGTGCCCTTTGAGCGTTACGGCTTTAAGGGGACGATGCGCAGCAATGTGATTATGGTGCCCAAGGAGCGTGAGCTGGGCGACCTGTCGCAGCGAGTGGCTTTTGATTACGATTTCCCACCAGGTGAGTATGAAAAACAGCCCGAATTATCACTTGAAGAGGCCAATAAATCTTTAACCCAAGAGGCGGTATTTGCCTACGATGCAGGTTACTTTGATCTCTATGATGACCAACTCAGCCTTACCTATCAGCATGATTTTTCAGGTTTAAAAGCATCGGGAGAGTTTCATCTAACCGATATTACGGCGCACAGTGCCGATGGCAGTGTTTTACCGATACAACTCAGTAAAATTTATCGCTTTAATTTCGCTGAAAAGGATGGTTTTTATAAATCCGTAGAGCAACATTTACTTGTCGGTTGGAATGAACCCTCCGAGCTGTTATCCCAAGTGACTGAGTTTCGTGCTAAGGCCCACTATCAGGGCGCTAAGCTGGTTAAACTGGCATTAACACCCGATCCAAACAAAACGGTGTCCTTGCAGTATAAAGATTTACAGCTGGAATTTGCTCCCATCCCCGATAAGCCCTTCTCTTATGTGCTGACATCGCGTGACCCAACCCATAAATCTTGGTTAGCGGGGCGATTTGATGGTGCCGAAGGCGCCATGATGAAGTACCAATCGCCGTCGGTAGAAGGACCTGCTTGGTTAACCGCAGCCGAACGGAATATGTTGGGGTTAGCTGCATCGATACAATTTGAACCCATCAGCTTGTTTAGTTTTCCGGCCGAGCCACAGGCGCTAACCATCTATGTGAATACACCGGATGAGAGTAGCGAGCTGACCCAAGATGTTCGTTTTATTCCAATGGGGGATTACATGAATAACGTCGCTTATCCCCCCGTGGATCAGCGCACGCTTTACCGTGATGATATGTATGCGCGCTATGATAAGCCGCAAGAGACATTAGTCGCCGATCCCGCCTTACTCGAACCCCAAATGGTAGCTAAGTATGGTGTGAGCTTACAGTTAAGCGCCGAGCAAGCTGCAGTGTGCTCCTTAACTGTGGTGGATGCGCCCCAAGTTGACGGCCACAGCTTGCAATGGACGCAGATTAAATCCGAAAACAGTATGGCGGAACATCTTGATAAGACGGTTCTATATCAACTTACCAGTGCCGATGGGATCCGTCGTAATTTTTACGATATTAAAGTCAGCAGTGCCCTGAGCTGTACGGGTACGCCCGAATGGCAAGCGATTGCGTATCAACCTAAGCAAGGTTGGTTGATTGATACCACTCAATTGCCAGAACTCGATACCACGCAAACCGTGGGTGAGGTGATGCGCCGTTATCGTTTTTTAAATGCGCAGAACATTCCACTCGCACCTTTTATGCCTGGGGAGCGCGACGATTTTTATCAACGGCCGTTACAGCAAGTGCTTCATCAAGACCGTTGGTTTGAGCTGCAAGGGCGAGTGCAGGCGATTGAATACCTGAAGGTTAGCGGCGAGCCCGTCAATAAACAGTGGGTTACTGCATTCCCAGCCTTACCTTAAGGAGCTGATATGAGAGCCTTATTACTATTATCTGCACTATTCCTGTCGTTTAATGTGTTGGCTGAACGCATCTTACTCGACGAACAATGGCAGCCTAGCGAGGTGCCTAGTGAAGCAATTTATTACCAGAAACAGCTAGCGACTGAGCAAGAGGGCGTGTGGCCAGTAACGCTTTTTTATGTAGAGACGGATAAACCCGTTTTTAAGGGGACAGTCAACGGCCCCAATTTAGCGGAGAGTGTTATCGTCGGTGATTTCGAATTTTATCACCCCAATGGTCAACTCTCTCGCAAGGGACGTAGCGATGCACAAGGGCGTTATCAGGGAACGCATCTGTATTACTGGGAAGATGGAACACGCTCAGGTGAGTACCAATATCTGAATGGCAGGCTCCACGGTGAGCAAAAACGTTACCACACCAATGGTCAATTACGCGACCATCAACATTATGCGAATGGAGTGGAGTCAGGATTAGCGCAAAGTTATTTTGACAATGGCCAGCTGCAAACACGGGTAACCTATGGCGCTAAGGGAATGGAAGGCTTATATGAAAGCTTCCATAGCAATGGTCAGCCCGAGCAAACCGTGAATATGGTGGCGGGGAAGAGAGAAGGCGAGCGCCTTTACTGGACAAAAGAAGGCTGGTTATTCACTAAGGAGTTTTATCTTAAGGGGAAATTACACGGTGAAGTGTTGGTTTACCAAGCCGCTGATGTGCCTAGAGAAATTAAACATTATCAGCATGATAAGCAGGTAGGGATACAACAACGTTTTGATCCGCAAGGGCGGTTAGCCCAGCAGCAGAAATACGATGCACAAGGCCGTGAGATTCAGGATATAACCTATGCGAGTGCAGGCCATGTAACCTCCCAAATTGACACTCAATATCTCGCGAAAGGCCATATAACCAACGAGCAGCGCTTCGATGAGAGCGGAAAGCTAACTTATCAATATCAGCGCGATACCGTAAAAGACTGGAGTCTGCGTCAGCGTTTTGATGGGACAGGCTCGCTGCTTGAACGAGAAGAGCGAGTTAAAGGCAGCTACGAAGGGGTGTATGTCGGCGCAGGTTGGAATGGCTCTCTCTGGCGGATAAATTACAGTAAAGGCAAAATGCACGGCGCGTATCGTGAAGATAACGCCGAAAACGGCAGTTTTGTCACTGGGCAATATCAATCGGATCTAAAGGTTGGTAAGTGGGTCACCCAAAATCCTGATTCGACGCGTATCGAACAGTTTAATTCGCAAGGACAGCTCAACGGCGAGCAGAGCGATATCGCCGCCGACGGCACGGTAATGTATCAAGCGTTTTATCAAAACGATAAGCTGCATGGCGCTTTTTTACAGCGAGGCTTCGATAAACAACTGCAAGCTCAAGGGCAGTACGTTAACGGCCAGCGTGAAGGCAAATGGTTAGTACAAGACGAGAGCAGCTACAGCGAGGTGAAGTTATGGCACGGCCAATACCAAGCGGGGCACGAAGTGGGGCCGTGGCGAGCCATGTCCGCTAACGGCCACTTATTGGGTACGATGCAATACGATAACAAAGGCCTTTTGCAAGGGAAAAGCTACAGCTTCAATGAAGACGGCAGCCTGCAGCGAAGCGAAGAGTATGTCGATAACCAGTTACACGGCAAGTTGGTCTACTACTTCAACGGCGAAGCCTCATCTGAATACCATTATCAAAATGGTGTCGATGTGGGCCAATAACGTATCTGTACTCGCTCAGATCTAAACTGGCCGAGCCCATTTTTAGTGGGCCGCTGTCAGTTTGGATTTGAGCTAAATTTTTCAGCCTCGGCAATCCCCCACAACTGCCTGTCCATCGAAATATATCTCTTGAGTAGTCCCATATGCAGCTATATTGGCCATATCTTGATGCATTTGGGGTTGTTTACAAAATAAATAATCAAAGTGCATTAGTTAAACTAAAAAATGCACAAGGTCATCTTTTGGGTACAAGAAAATAATGAGCATTAAATCTTAAGAGCTAAGTGGGCAATATCCCGATGTAGCCATTTTGTGGCCACTGAAAAGAAAAAGGACTTAGCATCTCTGCTAAGTCCTTGTTTTATTTGGTGGAGGCGGCGGGACTTGAACCCGCGTCCAGAAAACCTACATCCAAGGCGCTACATGCTTAGTCTTTCTATTGTTTAACCGTTTGAACTCCGAAAGACAGGATCCCACACGGTGAGTCCGGTACTGTTTCGCGGTTCACCCCCGGACAGGGTTCCCTCGCTAGCACGATGTGAGATGACCATCAAATCCACTGCCCATGTGCGAAACGTGTGGTAGATGGCTAGCGGCATTAAGCGGCTAGAGCGTAGTTATCGTCGTTTGCAACTATAACTTTGCGGCTTTTAACGAGGCCAACCGCCCCTCGGCATGCTCCCAGGGTTTCGTGAATCCTGTCGAATCCAGAATCGCCCCCAAGAAAGTTGATTGTAACTCGTAGCGTGGCGATAACCTAGTATCATTTGCTGCAAGTTCAATCGTTTGTTCATTATCCGCGCGTTTTTTCCTTTTTCATTACGCGGGCTTTTTCCACTTCCCACTCACGCGCTTTAGTATCCTCACGCTTGTCGTGGTCTTTTTTACCTTTACCTAGGCCGATTTCCACTTTGACCCAAGCCCCTTTACGCCAGTACATGGAGATAGGGATAATCGAGTAGCCTTGGCGCTCAACAAGACCGGCTAATTTGTCTAACTCTTTACGACTTAAGAGTAATTTCTTCAGTCGAATCGGGTCGCACACCACATGAGTGGAGGCGGTATTGAGCGGAATTATGGTACAGCCGTGCATAAAGGCTTCGCCATTTTTTAAGAAGACGTAGCAGTCCGATAGGTTCACTTTACCCATGCGGATAGACTTCACTTCCCATCCCATGAGGGAAATGCCAGCTTCCATTTTTTCTTCGAAACGGTATTCGAAGGTTGCGCGCTTATTTCGTGCGATTGTCGCAGGCGCGGCTTTTTTTGAGTTTTTCTTTACCATAGTGGCGCCATTATACGCACGGTGAATCAATTTGAAATGGATATAAGGGTTTATTTGAGCTATTTCAAGCCCTCATCAATTTATTGCTGTTTTTTTATGCGGTTTTGCTTAGTCATCATAGGGATATGTGAGGGGTGCGTTTTTTAAGTATCGTGGTAGAATCCAAACCAATTTTGTTCGCTTCCCTAGAGATTAGGGCGCGCGGAGTTCGCTTGAGACAGCGTGTTTACTTAGATTGAGAGTGCCAAGCCCTATGCCGCAAATTTCTCGGAGTGTGTTAGTTCGTTTTAGTGCGATGCAAATGTATGATTTAGTCAATGATGTTGAGTCGTACAAAGAGTTTTTACCCGGTTGTGTTGGCGGTAAAGTGCTTGAGTTTGATGGTAAAACCATGGTGGCCTCGGTCGATGTGAGTAAGGCGGGGATCCGTAAGACCTTTACCACGCGCAATCAGGTGGTGCCGGGAAAGAGTATCGAGTTAAGACTTGAAAATGGGCCTTTTAAACACTTATTCGGCCAGTGGCGTTTTACCGAGTTAACGGAAGATGCCTGTAAGGTGGAGTTTGACTTAAATTTCGAGTTTTCCAGCTCATTGGTCGATATGGCTTTTGGTAAAGTGTTTAATGATCTTATGGTGTCAATGGTGACGGCATTTACCAGCCGCGCTAAGGTAATTTACAGTGACAAATGAAGCAGATAAGTTCGTCGTCGATGTTATTTATGCGCTGCCGACTCAGCAAAAGGTGATTTCGGTTAGCGTATTGCCCGGCACGAGCGCAATTGACATAGTGCGTCAGAGCAATATGGTGAGTTTTTTCCCTGAGATTGATTTAGAAACGGTAAAGCTTGGGGTGTTTAGCAATGTGGTTAAGCATGACCAAGTGATTTTACCGGGGCAGCGAGTGGAGATTTATCGCCCGCTGATTGCCGATCCTAAGGATGTGCGCCGTCGCCGTGCCGATAAGGCCAAGGATGAAGGTCGTGCCAATAAAGTGACCGGTGGACGGGTGTCTTAATCTGTCTGCAATACGAACAAACAAAAAGCGCCATGGGCGCTTTTTGTGTTTAAGGCAAGTGTTAAACCCGTGTGCTTACTTGATTGGCTTTTGAACTTGCGCTTCGGTTTGATTTTCTTTCACTAATGGCTTTTCATCTGGGCGCTGTGCTGGCACGAGTGGCGCAGACTCAGCGGTGCTGGCCATAGGTAACTTACTCTGTTCAAGCGGCGTATTAAACTCTGGGCTTAATTCATAGTCGCCCTTCACTAAGCTTAATTTGTTACCAGTAAAGTGCAGGATCAGTTCTTTGTGGGTAATGCTCGCATCACGGCCACTCTTATAGTGGTAAACATAATACCAAGTGTCATCGGCAAAGCTGTCACGCAATACTGGGCGACCAAGAATGTATTCGGCCTGCTCTTTGGTCATGTCGATACGCAACTTTTCAACCTGTTGCGGCTCCATGTAGTTGCCTTGCGGAATATCGGGCTTATAGACCAGCCAATCAAACACGCTACAGGCACTGAGCGAAACTGAGAGCGCAATGGCACTCAGCAGGGTAAGACTTTGCTTTTTATTGATCATTGTATGCGCTACTTCTGAAAATCTGGCGGCCATCATACCCAAGCACTCCCCCTTATGACAAGGGTAATTGGGCGTTGCGGCGCTTATCGTTGCAATTGTGTGAGTTTTCGACCTAAGCGGCGCGTTTTAGTTCGCTGTGAGTGAAGATTTTTATGCTGATCATTGCGCTTAAATAAGCTGCCCCGCGGTAAATTGCGCTGAAAAACCGTAAAGTTAAGCAAAGTCGAAATAGTCATGTAGCAATGTTGTGAAAACATGGGTAAAGTTGTGAAAGTGTTTTACTTTGATGGTGTTAGCATTTTTTCGCTACTTTAGGGAGTAGCATAGGGTTTAGCGGTTGCTATCAAGGTGACGGTTTGAGTTCATCAATAAGCCTGCGGCAGTGCATTTTTAGGAGAGACCATTGGGAACACTCGTTTGTGTGGGTACGGGGTTACAGCTCGCGGGACAAATTAGCGTATTAAGCCGCAGCTATATTGAACATGCCGATATTGTATTTTCACTCTTACCCGACGGTTTCTCGCAGCGTTGGTTGACGAAGCTCAACTCCAATATCATCAATTTGCAGCAGTTTTATGCGCAAAATGGTGAAGTTAAAAATCGTCGAGACACCTACGAACAAATGGTCAATGCCATTCTAGATGCGGTGAGAGCGGGTAAAAAAACCGTGTGTGCACTCTATGGTCATCCGGGGGTATTTGCCTGTGTATCCCATATGGCGATAACTCGCGCCAAGGCCGAAGGGTTTTCGGCCAAGATGGAGCCGGGGATTTCGGCCGAAGCTTGCCTGTGGGCCGACTTAGGGATTGATCCTGGTAACTCGGGGCATCAAAGCTTTGAAGCCAGCCAGTTTATGTTTTTCAACCATGTGCCCGATTCCACCACCCACTTATTACTCTGGCAAATCGCGATTGCGGGCGAACATACCTTAACCCAATTTCATACCTCGAGTGATAGGTTGCAGATCCTCGTGGAACAGTTGAACCAATGGTACCCGCTCGACCATGAGGTGGTCATATACGAAGCGGCCAATTTGCCAATCCAAGCCCCGCGTATCGAGCGTTTACCCTTAGCGAATTTACCCCAAGCGCACTTAACACCGGTTAGTACGTTGTTAATTCCGCCAGCAAAAAAGCTAGAGTACAACTATGCTATTTTGGCTAAGTTAGGGATCGGTCCCGAAGATTTGGGCTAAATTGAAGTGTGATACTGAGTCATTATTAACAATAAGGAAAAAACATGTCTGCATTATCGGATTTTTTTACCCAGTTAGGCCAAGATGCGCAGTTAATGGAAGATTATAAGCAGAATCCCGAGGCGGTGATGCGTGCCCATCGATTAACTGATGAAGAAATTAACGCTGTAATGACTGGGGATATGGAAAAGCTCAAAGCGTTAAGTGGCGATAGTAGCTATCAGTCTTACCTTATCATTTCACATGGTAACCTTTTAGGTTCGGATTTAGTGACCAATGTTAGAGCTTTTGGCTGTGCAGCCTAACTAGTAATCGCAAGGAGAAAATATGTCTGCATTATCGGATTTTTTTACCCAGCTAGGCCAAGATGCGCAGTTAATGGAAGACTATAAACAGAATCCCGAGGCGGTGATGCGTGCCCATGGATTAACTGATGAAGAAATTAACGCTGTAATGACTGGGGATATGGAAAAGCTCAAAACGTTAAGTGGCGACCAAGACTATCAAGCCTTCTTATTAGTGAATCATGGTAATAATTAACTTATCTTGAAACGGTTACGTTGTGCCCTATTAGCCATCTTTGCTTTGTGTTCGACAGCATTGATGGCTAACTCTCTCGATTTTGATCAGGCACTCAATGAGCTTGATGTATTACTGCAATCTGATCTTAGCGCTGCGCAGAAAAAACTGGCCGAATATGAGACTGCATTTAGCAGCTTAACCCCAACACAAAAAGGCAGACTAAGAATTGACAGAGCCATTAGTTATATTTTTGTCAGTGAATATGCCAAAGCGTTAGACGATCTGCATCAGGCCGAAACCTTAATCACAAGTTCTGAATTATTAGCGTCAATTTATAGTTATCAAGCCACGGTCTATATAGGGATGCGTGACTATGACAAAGCTTTGTCGGCAGTTGCCAAAGCATTAGCCCTAGTGGTGAATATCGATGATGTTACGATTAAACGTCACTCCTATCTAAGAATTGCCAATATTTATTCTGAAATGGACGCTTATAGCGATATGGGCCTCTATGCCAATAAGGTGTTACAACTCGCTCAGGAAACCGATGTCCGCGATATTTGCCACGCCAAATTGCTGCGGGCGATTTACTTGCTCGGTGTGAAAAGTCCTGACGCCTTCGATGCCTTCGAAGATAGCCGTCAATATTGTGATGCGAAGCAATTTCCCCTTTTAGCAACGATGTCGATGAAAGGCAAAGGGATGGTTTTGCAGGAGCGGGGTGACTATTTAGATGCGAGAGCGATTTTGCTATTAACGTTAAAAGGGTATGAAGCTTTCCAATTTCAATTAGAAATCAGCCATGTGAATGCACTACTTGCCGAGAATTACTTTGCAACGGGTGAGCTGGTGCAAGCAAAAAGTCACGCTGTTAAGGTGCTCACATTTCCCGATGATAATAGTTATATCGAACATAAGCATATTGCCTACAAAGTGTTTGCCGAGTTGATGGCGGCGGACAAACAATTTGAGCAAGCCTATGAATACTCCAGAAAAGAGCAACATTATAATCAACTGATTTTTGATGAGTCGAAGATGAAAACCCTTGCTTATCAGGCGGCTAAGTTTAATGCCGATGAGCAGGCGCGTGAAATCAACTTGCTAAATAAAGAACGTGAACTTTATATCGCCCAGCAAACGGTAAAAGAACGTGAGTACACTAATATGCTGATGTTTATCACGATATTAGTGGGCGGGCTGTTTTTCCTCGCGATTTTGTTAGTCGTGGGCAATTTGCAAAAACGGCGTTTTATGCGCATGGCCAGAATGGATGCATTGACGGGTGTGCTTAACCGTGGTGCAGGGCAAGATCTTGGCGAAAATCTGTTTGTGCAAGCCGCTGCCCGAGGGGGCGATTTTTGTGTGATTTTATTCGACTTAGATCATTTTAAACGGATTAATGATTCCTACGGCCATGGTACGGGTGACTGGGCGCTGAAAAAAGTCGTTGAGGCGTTAAAACCCCATGTGCGCAATGGCGATGTGTTTGCTCGGATTGGCGGTGAGGAATTTGCACTATTCTTGCCTTACGCCAATGAATCTAAGGGGATGGAAGTTGCCGAACAATGCCGAAGCCGAATTGAAGCCATTGATACGCATCTGTCGGGGCATAAATTTACTATCACCGCGAGCTTTGGGGTCAGCGGTATGACAAAAGAAGACTTAAGCCTAGACCCTCTGCTGCACCGTGCCGATATGGCACTGTATGCCGCAAAATCGAATGGCCGTAACAGTGTATTTTGTTATGAGGACGCTTTAGCCTCCGATAAACGCGCCACCAATATTACCAGTCAGTTGGCAAGGCAGTAGGGTACGAGTTGTATTGTCTGTGTAACTGACTGTTTAGGTTAATGTAACGCGGTTTTCTTCTTTTGTTTTTTCGGTTATTTCTTGCGTTTTCTCGATGATTTTTAGGTCAATTTTTCACACTTTTTCCTGCCTAACTAGAGTATGATTGCCAGCGGTAGCCGAAGCTTTTTTCGCTTAAGGTCATACCCCTATTTTTGCCTTTCGCTAACGTTGTGGAGCCCTAATGGAAGAGTCGAGTCTGCTCACTTCTGTACTGTTATTTTTATTGGCCGCGGTGATTTTTGTACCCTTGGGCAAACGTTTTGGCGCAGGACCGATTCTGTCTTATCTCGCTGCCGGGGTGATTTTAGGGCCTGGCGGCATGGCGCTGGTGTCTGATCCCGCTGCCGTGCTGCATTTTGCCGAGCTGGGTGTGGTATTGATGCTGTTTGTGCTCGGGCTTGAACTCAACCCGAGCAAGTTATGGGAGCTGCGCAGCGCCATCTTTGGTCTCGGCAGTGGTCAGTTACTCCTTTCTTGGGCGGCAATTGGCGGTTTAGCTTGGGGATTTGGCTTATCCGTTGAGGCAGCATTAGTGGTGGGCGCGGCGTTATCCTTGTCATCGACGGCTTTTGCGGTGCAGTTGATGAGTGAACATAGACTGCTGACCACCCCGCTGGGCCGCGATGCCTTTGGGGTGTTGTTGATGCAAGATCTCGCAGTGATCCCCATGTTGCTATTAACCGCTTACCTTGCGCCTAATTCGGCCCAGATTGAGCACCATGCGGTGCCTTGGTATTGGACTTGTGTGGCATTAGTGGGCTTTGTGTTGGTGGGCAAATATCTGTTGCCGCGGTTACTTAAACTTGTTGCCAGTAGCGGGGTTCGTGAGGTGTTAACCGCCTTTGCATTATTGCTGGTGATGGGCAGCGCCGAATTGATGGAGTGGCTGGGGCTATCGGCGGGTATGGGGGCGTTTTTAGCCGGAATTATGCTGGCGAACTCCAGCTACCGACATCAGCTCGAAACCGATATCGAACCTTTTAAGGGCTTACTGCTTGGACTGTTTTTTATGGCGGTCGGCATGAGTATGGATCTCAAGCTGTTTTTAACCGATCCTTTACTTATCCTCGCGATTTTGCTGGGCATGTTACTGATTAAGACTCTCGTGCTGATGCTGCTTGGACGTTTACGACACCATACATGGCGCCCGAGTATTGCCCTAGGGCTTATCTTGGCCGAGGGCGGTGAGTTTGCCTTTGTGCTGCTGTCGCAGGCGCAATTATCCAGCATAGTGGATGATAAAATCGCCCAAATCTTAGTGCTCGCCATTGGTTTATCCATGGCAGTCACACCGATGATTTTCACGCTATTTAGAGCCACTAAACCTAAGGTGGTGGATACTCGTTTGCCCGATACCATTAATGTGACTGAGTCTGAGGTGGTGATCGCCGGATTTGGGCGGGTAGGGCAGATCACTGGGCGGATTTTAGCGTCATCGGGCATTCCGTTTGTGGCCTTAGATAAGGATGCCAGCCATGTGGATGTGATCCGCAAATACGGCGGTGAGGTCTATTTTGGTGATGCCAGACGTTTAGATATGTTGATGTCGGCCGGGATTGCGCGCTCGCGCTTGTTGCTGCTGGCCGTTGATAATGTTGAGGATTCGATTGAAATTGCCCTGCAGGTGAAAACCCATTTCCCCCATATCAATATTGTCGCTCGGGCGCGGGACCGTAACCACGCGTATCGATTAATGAGCCTTGGGGTGACCGATGTGTTCCGTGAAACCTTTGGTTCGGCTTTGTCTGCCAGTGAGAAGATTTTGCAGGGCTTAGGCTTATCACAGGTACAAGCCAATGAAAGGGTGAAGATTTTTGCCGAGCACGATAAAAAGCTGGTGATCGCCAGTGCTGCCCATCAGCATGATTTAACCAAGCTGATTGATTTATCCACTAAGGGGAAAGCCGAGTTGGAGTCGCTGATGCGTGGTGACCGGGAAAACGTCAGTTAAGTCTGCCAGCTAAAACAACAAGAGAGCCTATTGGCTCTCTTGTTTGTTTATGGGCTTAAGGAAAACGCTTAGAAACTGTATCTATATTGCAGCTTCACATTACGCTCTTCGCCCGGCATGCCACCGAGGAACATCGCCTTGCTGTAATAGTCTTTATTGAATAGGTTGTTGATATTCAATTGTAACTTCCAAGAGTCGGTGGCGTAGCTGATGGCAGAATCCACTAAGGTGTAGCTCGGCACATAACCATCTGGGATGCCAAATGAGCTTGAGTGTGTGCTTCTATCATCCACATACTTGGCGCCTAAACTCAGCTCAATAGGGCTTGTTAAGGCAAACCAGTCTGCACCATAGGTTATCCAAGCACTGGCGGTCACATAGGGCACACCTTTTTGACGGCTGTCGTAGTTGGCTTTGTCATTTGGGTTTTGTTTATCCCTAGCGTCTTGATACATGCCGTTAAGGTTGATGCGCCAGTTATCGTTTAAGTGGGCATTGAGATCCAGCTCGACCCCTTGGGTATCTTCGCTGCCATCGTAAAAGTACACGGGCACCTCGGCACCAGACACGCCAGCGTTATAGTCTGGGTTGTTGTAAGGCACATTAGTGCGTGAGCTTTTAAAGAACACCAGTGATGCTAGCATCTGATCGTCAAAGGCTTTAAAGCGCATGCCGAGATCGTTACTGACGGATTCTGAGTCTTCGCGGTCGGTATTTTCCCCCGTAATTGAGCCTAAGATGCTATAGGCGGTGCGGCCCTTTGAGTGATTAACGAAAAATGATAAATCATCAATGGGCATATAAGTTAAGCCCAAGTTGTAGGTCACACCGTTATCTTTGCTATCTTCCTCTGGAGTGGGGCTCGCTTGACTCGCGCTGTAGCGCTCATCCACACCTAAGTGCTCATAGCTCTGTTTGATTTCGTTAAAGGCCACGCCAACGCGGGTGGTAAAGCCATAACCTAAATAACCCACATGTTGCACGCCTAAGCCCCAAGCGCTGACTTTTTTGTTGTAGTTGGCGGTTTTGAGTGGATCGTAGTCGGCAAATTTCCCCGTTCCCCAGTTTGGATTGCGGATATCGTAAATGTAAGGCAGCGAACCACGGTAAATCACTTCGCCTTGTTTGTTTTTAATGACTTGATCCGCATCGTAAATCGAGAATTGCTCGAGGCGAATGTTGCGATCTTCGTAGTTAGCGTTCACCAGTAATTCGTTGTCGATATTGCCGATTTGGAAGTCGTAACGTAGACCGGCAAAATACTGCCATGAGGTTTCTTCGGCATCGAGTTGGCGGTATTCCTGACGTCTGGCTGCAAAGGGATAGAGCACGCCATTTTCAACCAGTGGCGCGCGGGGATCTTCGTTAATCACATCAGTCGATACGCCGCCAACCTTGATTTTACGCTTCCAATACACATAGTTGTAAGCCCCTGTTTGACGGGCAAAACCTGTAGTGTAGTCGCGATATTGCAACTGCTGGTTGAGGAACAGATTATCGGTAAAGTAGATATTGTGGGTCAGCTTGAACCTTAATTCTTCACCTTCGTTATCCTTTGCCATCGGAGAAATTAATCCCGCGTCACCGAAGGAGTAGGGAGTTAAACCATCACCACTGGCGAGTGATGCCGCTAATTGCTGACGCTGCTCATCGGTTAGCTGTATGCCTTGACCCTTAGGATCGTTAATCAAATCTTGCCAAGTGACTTCGCCCGCGGTTTTGCCACCGACAGAATCGGCATTGTAGATACGGATTGGATGGCCGATGGAGTCAACGGCAATGGCGTCTTTGATATACGCGCCGGATAGCATCAGATCTTGGCTGTCACTTAATACCCATTTGAGTGAGCCGAACACTTCATCACGGTCGGCGCCTAAATCACGGTAGCCTTCACTGCGGGCGGTTTTGGCGACTAAGCGGTACGCAAGATCATCGGTAATTCCACCCGTGCTGTCGACGGCGAGCGAGTAGGTATCCCACTGGCCAACTTCTGTGGTGATTTTGTGTTTGGATTCAAATTGCGGTTTCTTTTCAATCAGGTTGATCACGCCGCCCGCGCTGCCCATGCCATAGAGTCCAGTCGCTGGCCCCTTTAAAACCTCCACGGATTCCACATTGGTTAGGGAGCGAGTGGGGTTAAAGGTATTGCCAAGGCCGGCACCACCATACATGCCGTCATAGGTGTAGTTTGCGCCGAGGCCGCGAATCACTAAGTTATCCCCAATGCCGTAGTTATTGCCCGCTTGAGTCACCCCGCTGATATTGCGAATCAAGTCCTGCAGATTGTCGACTCCTTGGCTGTTAATCAGCTCCTGGTCAACGATAACAACCGCCGCAGGGGTTTCCATTAAGGACATATCTGACTTAGTCGCAAGTCCTGAGTTTTTCACCACAGAGTTTTGTCTGCCATATACCGTTATACGCTCGACGTTTTCATCGCGAGCTGAAGGTGTGTCATCGGCGTAGGTTGTGTGTGGTAAAGCACTGAGGCAGGCGAGTGCAATAAGCGATAAGCGAAATACAGGCTGTAATACTGGCATTGAAAGTCACCCAATCAGAAAGGTCGCGAATGATAATGATTTTCATCTAGTTTGCAACCCCTTGTTTGGCACTTAAAAGACCATGAACCTTGGTTATCTTTACATATGAAATACGGTTAACTGTGTTGGGGATAAAGACCTTCACTATCACTTGCTGCCCTCATTTGAAGCAATGCTGGGTCAGATTTCTAATTTGTTTCATTTTTTTTATAAAAAAGTGATTTATTTTTTGGGTTAACCACATCGACTCGGGTTTTTGATCGAGAAACATAACCCGTGATCCCTGTCACTCTCCCCTTACTTGTTCGACTGTTTACGTAAACGTAATAGTTAAACGGGTGTTTAAATTTTTAATCTGTTTCTATTTTGTTAATTGATTGGTTTTGTTGATTTTTACCGCTTTCCTCCGGGTGGAGTTCAAAACGCGCACAGGTTTCTACTTAGGTCGAATAGGTTAAAAATGCTGTATGGCTAAGTTTTCAGTAGGTAATTAAATTACGTATAAAATTACATGGCGCTTGTAGTGGTAAAGTTGTCTGACAAATTTCACGATAAGAAAAATCTTATTTAGCTAAAATTTTTAAAGCTTTTATTTATCAGTTGCTTGCACTGAGTTTTTAGTCTTGGTCAGACCAATTTTGAGAGGTTTTTTGGTCAAATTTTTTAGCGGTTATGGCACTTTTGGATAGTTGCAAATACAAATGTTTGTCTGTAAGTTTTGGTTCTAAACGAACATTTGAATGTTTTGTGGTGAATGTTTGTACATGTTACTCATGTCTTTGCTGGTAACGGGTCGTAAACGAGCAAAAGGTTAGCCTCTTGGGAGGGCGAGAAGATGACGGAACACACTTTAAGTGAACAGCAATTGAATTCGACACAGAATAAGGCCACTGCGAATGGCACTCTGGCCTTAGTAGGAAATACCATCCCGGGGCAGGAGGTGATTTTTACCGAAGGCGCGCTGGCGTTGCTTGAGTCACTTTGCCGTGAATTTGCGACAGAAGTGCCCACCTTACTCGCCAAACGTAAAGATAGACAGGCGCGTATCGATAAAGGGGCTTTGCCTGACTTTTTACCCGAGACTCGCGCAATTCGTGACGGTGCATGGAAGATCCGCGGCATTCCGAATGACTTACTCGATCGCCGTGTCGAAATCACCGGTCCCGTCGAACGTAAGATGGTGATCAATGCGCTTAATGCCAATGCCAAAGTGTTTATGGCGGATTTTGAAGACTCCTTAGCACCGAGCTGGCAGAAAGTCGTGGAAGGTCAGATTAACCTGCGTGATGCTGTGCGTGGTGAGATTGAATACACAGCGCCTGAAACCGGTAAACACTACAAGTTAGGCCCAAATCCTGCGGTATTAATCTGCCGTGTGCGTGGCCTGCACTTAAAAGAGAAGCACGTTGAATTTAACCAGCAGTCCATTCCCGGCGCGTTATTCGACTTTGCGATGTACTTTTACCATAACTATCGCCAATTGCTGGCGAAGGGCAGTGGTCCTTACTTCTATATTCCTAAACTCGAGAGCCATATTGAAGCGCGTTGGTGGGCAAAAGTGTTTGCTTTTGTTGAAGAAAGATTTTGCCTACAGCCTGGCACAATCAAATGTACTTGTTTGATTGAGACCTTACCCGCAGTGTTTGAAATGGACGAAATTCTCTATGAATTACGCTCAAACATTGTCGCGCTGAACTGTGGTCGTTGGGACTATATCTTCAGCTATATCAAAACATTAAAGCGTCATAGCGACCGTGTATTACCGGATCGCCAAGCGGTGACCATGGATACGCCTTTCTTAAGCGCCTATTCAAGACTGCTGATCAAAACCTGCCATAAACGTGGCGCACTGGCGATGGGCGGCATGGCGGCCTTTATTCCAGCGAAGGATCCCGCTCAGAACGAAACCGTGTTGCAACGGGTACGTAAGGACAAAGAGCTTGAGGCTCGCAATGGTCACGATGGGACTTGGGTCGCTCACCCTGGTCTTGCGGATACGGCAATGGGGATCTTTAACGAATACATAGGCCAAGATCATCAAAATCAATTGCATATCACCCGTGATGTGGATGCACCGATCCTCGCCGCAGAGTTATTAAAACCCTGTGATGGTGAGCGCACTGAGCAAGGGATGCGCCTGAATATTCGCATCGCTCTGCAATACCTTGAGGCGTGGATCAGTGGTAACGGTTGTGTGCCGATTTACGGATTAATGGAAGATGCGGCAACGGCGGAAATCTCCCGCGCCTCGATTTGGCAATGGATCCAACATGGCAAGTCACTCTCAAACGGCAAACCCGTCACTAAACAATTGTTTAAGGACATGCTGGTGGAAGAGTTAGCAAATGTGAAAAAAGAAGTGGGCGGTGACAGATTCACCCACGGCAAATTTACCCAAGCGGCTGTATTGCTTGAGGATATTACCACTTCGGATGAATTGGTCGATTTCTTAACCTTACCCGGTTACGAGATGCTAACGGCTTAATGATTAGCGTTTTAATGCTGTAACACTGAATGCGTTTACATGGAATGCGTTATGGCGGTCAAGCCGCCAATTAAACCAATGGGCAGGGTGAGGCTGTGGGGCAGCTTCACTTGCTACAACATCACAGAGAAAGGAGTGACACTATGACTAAGGCAACACAGACTTCACGTCAGGCACAGATTGACGCGATCAAAAAAGATTGGGCTGAGAATCCACGTTGGAAAAACGTCCGTCGCCCATACACTGCAGAGGAAGTTGTGGCACTTCGTGGTTCTATCGTACCCGAAAACACCATTGCCAAACGCGGTGCTGCTAAACTGTGGGGTTTAGTCAACGGTGGCGCAAAAAAAGGTTATGTGAACTCGTTAGGAGCACTGACTGGCGGCCAAGCGGTACAACAGGCTAAAGCCGGTATCGAAGCGATTTACCTGTCTGGTTGGCAAGTGGCTGCCGACGCTAACTTAGCGGGCACTATGTACCCAGACCAATCTTTATACCCAGCAAACTCAGTGCCTGCTGTTGTAGCCCGTATTAACAACTCTTTCCGCCGTGCTGACCAAATTCAGTGGAGCAATGGGGTTAATCCGGAAGAAGAAAACTTTGTCGATTACTTCCTGCCGATTATTGCCGATGCGGAAGCGGGTTTTGGTGGCGTACTGAATGCGTTCGAGTTGATGAAGTCGATGATCGACGCGGGCGCTGCCGGTGTGCACTTTGAAGACCAATTAGCCTCAGTGAAAAAGTGTGGCCATATGGGCGGTAAAGTATTAGTGCCGACCCAAGAAGCGGTACAAAAGTTAGTTGCGGCGCGCCTTGCAGCCGACGTGAGCGGTGTTGAAACCTTAGTTATCGCTCGTACCGATGCGAACGCGGCGGATTTACTGACCTCTGATTGCGATCCATACGATCGTGACTTCGTGACTGGCGAGCGCACCAGTGAAGGTTTCTACCGCGTAAAAGCGGGTCTGGACCAAGCGATTTCTCGCGGTCTCGCCTACGCACCGTATGCGGATTTAATCTGGTGTGAAACCGCTAAGCCTGACTTAGAAGAAGCACGCCGCTTTGCTGAGGCAATCCATGCTCAGTACCCAGACCAATTGCTGGCCTACAACTGTTCACCTTCGTTCAACTGGAAGAAAAACTTGGACGACGCGACGATTGCGCGCTTCCAACAAGCGCTGTCGGACATGGGCTACAAGTACCAGTTCATCACTTTAGCGGGTATCCATAACATGTGGTACAACATGTTTGACCTGGCTTACGACTACGCTCGTGGTGAAGGTATGAAGCATTATGTTGAGAAAGTTCAAGAAGTTGAGTTTGCAGCAGCGAAGAAAGGCTATACCTTCGTCGCGCATCAACAGGAAGTGGGCACTGGTTACTTCGACCAAGTCACCACAGTGATCCAAGGCGGTCATTCATCGGTGACGGCGCTGACTGGCTCGACCGAAGAAGAGCAGTTTTAAGCGAAGTCTGTTGTAACGCGAATAGGTTCTACCCGTAAGATGTTGTACCCGTAAACCCTGTGTTTAGCTGCATTGCAGCTGTTGTCCCCCGTGCAGTTCGCCTACATGTGCTGCACGGGTTTTTAAGTCAAACCTTGTGACTTAACTTCCTACCCAGTCAATACATTGCTTGCCTGAGCTTGGCGACTCTCTGAGTCGCTATTTTTTTATCTAATTGATTATTCTGGTGCAACTCTGACTCGAGTTGGTGCAGTTTTTTAACCGTTTTACAAAGACTTAATGCTATCTCATTGTTATTCAATGGCTATTTATCTTGGCCTAAATAATGCTGTGAATTGGCTGTAAAACTTGGCATTCACAGTGAGGTCACCGTCATGAAATATTACAGTCGTCGTTTAGTCAAACCTGAACATTTAAATCCTGCAAATACCCTATTTGGCGGCCAGTTATTGAGTTGGATTGACGAGGAGGCGGCCATCTTTGCTGCGTGCCAGATGAAGAGCTCCAGCCATGTGACTAAGCTGATTTCTGAAATCAATTTTATGACGCCGGCGCGGCAGGGGGATGTGTTGGAATTTGGTTTGGAGCTTGTCAGCCTTGGGCACAGTTCCATTACGGTCAGTTGCCAAGTACGTAATAAGATGACGCAAGCGCCAGTAGTTAGTATCGATAAGATGGTGTTTGTAAACGTGAATGCCCAGGGCTTACCCGTGCCCCATGGTATTCGAGCCAATGCGGCCTAAGTATTGAGCCCCGATAAAGCAGAGTGACGCATGGGCGTCACTCTGAATCTTTAGTGAGATCTTCTTTGACCGATTTCACCGCATCCCGTGAGGCATGACCAATGGCTTTGGTGGTGTCGCGGGTGGCGTGACCAATCTCTTTTGTCACATCTTTAGTGGTGGTGCCAATGGCGCGACCCGCATCCTTTAAATCGGCGCAGGCTGTGGTGGCCAGTAGCAGTGGTAGTATTAACAGCATCGCTTTTTTCATTGTACTCATCCTGATAACGCACGTTTGTTAGGCAAGATACCAAATACTGCTGTACCGCGCCTTAATAATCTGAAAATCCAATTATCGGAGCTCCAATCTTTGTAGCCCAATTATTAGATGAGAGATAATGCATAAGTTTGCTTGAGTAAAGATGAAATGTCTTCATCCAAGTTAACGAGGCGTGGGTCTGTGGCGGATGAGTGACGGTTTAGAATGGATTGGTTAACAAGGTGAGTAAAACAAAATGCCAGAGTATTAACTCTGGCATTGTTACTATTTCACTTAGCGATTAACCGCTTATGTGACATGTGACTCCCAAGCAAAAGATTATGAGGCTTGGTCGAGTTTCGCTAAACGCTGCTGATAGTCATCAATCAGGTGCTGCATAATTTCTTCTGGGGCGGCATCGTCGCAGCAGGTATCGAGGAAGATTTTAAAGGTGACCAGCGCATGACCATCATTTTTAAGCCTATCACTTTGCATGGAGAAGTAGGCTTCTTCATTGTCGGCTTTGCGGACTACAAACTTACTGGTTTCGAAGGATTTACTGCCTGAGAGTTCGTGCCATTTGGTGATACGGTTTAAGGCAATTTCACTGGATTGGTTTAATTCGATGTGGTTTAACCAACTCACTGGATGTTCGGGATCTTTGTAATGCGGACATCTAACTGTGTAGTTATATACATGAGTAATTGCTGTCATAGCGTACCTACCTGTTGAGGATGTTGCTGCCATCATAGGCATCGTTTTTGAATTCGGTCAATCATTAATTGCGCTGATATCGCCCGAGTTAAATCACAGTTTTTACAAGTGTTTTTGGTTAAAAATGAGTCAGTTAATTCATTTCCATTCAGTGTTATTTAGCATGAGTTTTTAACGAATATCTATGTGCTATCTCTCAGTTTTGCACTCAAATTCGTTTTTGCTTAATTACTGCGCAATAAAGCAGCAAATAAGTGACAGGATCTACATGGTGCCGTGAGCCATTAAACAGTAGCAAATTATTGGGAAGGTGTAGGGACGGGCGCTAAAAGGGACAGAGGCCCATTCCTTAGAATGGGCCTCTGAGCTGGCTTCATCTTTTGCAGGGAAAAAGCGAACTGGAGCCAGTCTAGCTGATTTGTAACAGCATGTAACCCACCAAGATCACGTTTTTACGCTATTGGGCCGATTTTTCGATCTATGGGATCCCAACTGCCGAAGATTAAGGCGCTACGGCGGCTTTTTACATTATGCCGTAGTGCAAAATTGGCTGGATCAGCCCAAAAGAAAGGCCCAAACAAGATCCCTTGTTTGGGCCGATTCTCATGTCGTTAGCTTGCGCTAGCCGAACAACATCCTGTCAATTGGCGCGCGACAGACTGCGTTAATCCGAATGCTCTATAACGCGGGTTTATAACGCGTTAGTGAAGATCTGGCAGATCTCTTCATGGGTTGCCTGTTTAGGGTTAGTGAAACCACAGGCATCCTTTAAGGCGTTTTCGGCCAGCGTTGGAATATCTTCCGCTTTAACCCCGAGTAACGTCAGGTTTTCTGGAATGTTTACCGCAACGGATAGGGCCTTAATGGCGGCGATCGCCGCCGCAGCACCTTGTTCATCGGTCATATTGGCTACATCGACACCCATCGCCTTAGCAATATCTTTTAAGCGATCTGGTACCACTTTGGCGTTGTATTCTTGTACATGGGGTAATAACAGGGCGTTACATACACCGTGGGGCAGATCGTAGAAACCGCCCAATTGGTGCGCCATCGCATGCACATAACCTAAGCTGGCGTTGTTGAAGGCCATCCCCGCTAAGAATTGCGCATAGGCCATCTGCTCACGGGCTTCAATATCTTGGCCTTGTTTTACCGCATTCACTAAGTTGCCTTGGATAAGTTCAATGGCCTTAATGGCGCAGGCATCGGTGATTGGGTTCGCAGCGATAGACACATAGGCTTCAACCGCGTGGGTCAGCGCGTCCATACCTGTTGCAGCTGTGAGGCTCGCTGGTTTTTTCAGCATCAGCTCAGGGTCATTCACAGACAGTAATGGGGTGGTGTGTTTATCGACAATTGCCATTTTGATATGGCGAGCTTCGTCAGTGATGATACAAAAACGGGTCATTTCACTGGCGGTACCAGCAGTAGTGTTAATGGCTACTAATGGTAGTTGTGGCTTAGCGGATTGGTCTAACCCTTCATAGTCTTTGATGCTGCCGCCATTGGTGGCAACTAGGGCGATACCCTTAGCGCAATCATGGGGTGAACCACCGCCTAATGAAATCACAAAATCACATTGATTGGCTTTTAATAGCGCAAGACCGGCTTCGACGTTACCGACGGTTGGGTTGGGTTGCACGCCATCAAACACGGTTGAAGTAATGCCGTTTTGACCGAGTTTTTCGGCCACTTCACCGACCAGACCAATCTTGACGAGAGGCTTATCCGTCACGATTAACGCGCGTTTAAAGCCTAAGGTTTTGATATCTCCGATAGCATCATCGACGGCGCCTTTGCCTAATACGTTGACGGAAGGGATAAAAAATTTAGCAGCCATAAGTCCACCTATTTGCTTGTAAATTAAATTTGTTTCTTTCTGGTGACCAAGCTACCAATTAAGGGGTATGCAAGATGTGATCTAGATCGGCTTAGGCAGTTTATTGAGGTGAAATTCCCACTAAAGTTGGAACTAGATAACTAAATAATGAACTTTTATGACAGGGATCAGGCTTGATATACGCTATGTTTTTTAAGGTTTTTTTCAGCTTTTACTTGTTTAGTTATCCTAGGACGAATGTGCGATAAAATTACCCGCCGAGGTGAGTTGTGGCTGAGTTTCTGGTAAGGTGCGGCCGTTGGGTTGATGAGGAGCACGCGAAGCACGATGGAAAAATACGAACAACTGCTGATTTCACTGCGCAGGGTGATCCGCGCTATCGACATTCATTCCCGGCAACTCAATAAACATTCAGGCCTGACGGGGCCGCAGTTGATGGTAATGCAGAAAATTGCCCAGCTCGGCGCTCCCTTAGCCAAACAGGTGGCCGAAGAAATCACCCTCAGTCCAGCCACTGTGACGACAATTATTGATAGGCTCGAAGGGCGGGGATTAGTTATCCGCAAACGCAGCGAGTCCGATAAGCGCAAGGTGCATTTACATTTAAGTGAGGCGGGGCGGGCATTATTGCAAGAGTCGCCTAAACCGCTACAAGAGCACTTTATAAAGCAATATCAACATCTTGAAGAGTGGGAACAGAGTCAATTGCTCTCATCGGTGGAGCGCATTGCCGCCATGATGGACGCCGATAAAATTGATGCCGCGCCTATGCTGTTGGTGGGTAAAATTCAAGGGGACGAATAATCCCCTTTCGGTGCTAAATAATACAAAAGCACTGTATCTACAGTGCTTTGTTATTGTCATCCCAAAACCACCGCCTCTGGCGGTGGTGATTGTCCCTTAAGGCTATAGCCTGAATAACGCCCATGTTAAAAGAGACCTTCTTATTCACCACAAGTAAGAGG